>JBBRZG010000018.1:0-36714 GCA_038236905.1 Burkholderiales bacterium | reverse complement strand
CGCGGCACTGGTGTGAGTGAGACGCTTGGACATGGACAACTCCGCACCCAACAAATGGACCGCATTCAAATAATATTCAAACGCCACCACGCTTTGTTTCGCCAGCGCGGCGTTTAAAACGTCGGCGGTGACGAAAGGATTGCCATCGCGGTCGCCGCCGATCCAAGAGCCCATTTCCAGCACATTGTTGGTGCTGCCATCGCCGAGGATGCGACCGAGCTTGCGATTAATCTGCGGCACCACGCTTAAAAATGTGCGCCGGTAAAACACCAGCGCGTTGTCAATCTCGTCCACCACCCGCAGCCGGGTCAGTCGCAGCATCGCGGTTTGCCAAAGCTGCAGCACGCGGCCTTTGAGCCGCGATTCGATATCTGCCAAATCGTGTGGATCGGACTCTGCGGCGCGCGCGGCTAGCAAATCGCTCATCGCCCGCTCGGTGTCTAAAATGATGCGGCGTTTTACTTCAGTGGGATGTGCGGTCAAAACGGGCGCGACCTTTGCGTGCATCAGCCAATGCGCGAGCCGTTCCGGCGTGGCCCCCGCAGCGCGCGCAACCTCGAGCGCAACACCAAGACTTTGACTGCGATCCGCCTGTTTCGATGTCGCCTGCAACGCGAGAGAGCGGTCTTCGGCCAGGTTGGCCAGAAGCAGGAAATAGCTGAATGCCCGCACGATAGACAAGGTTTCATCCACCGACAGCGGATTTAATAAATTATCCAGCTTGGCTCTGGCCGCGGCAGCGTCGGTGTCGCCCGTGGCGCGCCGAAAATCAATGGCTGCATTGCGCACCGCTTCGATGGTAGCGAAGGCGGTTTCGCCCTGCGTTTCACGAATGACGCTGCCCAACAGCCGACCCAGAAATCTTGTTTCCTCCCTGAGCGGATCAACTTGCCCAGCGGGGGGCGGCATGCTTGTTTGCGAGGTGCTCGATGTGGCTGACATGTTTTATGACGGGAGTGGTGGACTTGGCTGGCTTGAATATAACGTCGAGGCTACAGGAACTAGAAAGCGGCCGCAGCAAATCGGGGCTGAAGGTGGCAAGCTGGTGTTTTGACGTTTTTTAACACCCGCCGCTAAAAAATTGTAACAAAATTACTTCTGGGAAAGAAAATTCTCCGCGCGATGAATGGATAATTTGGTGAGCAAGCCTCAAAACCAATCACTAATACTGGCGCGGATCGTGGGCAATATATATGCTGAAACGAGCGCCAATAGGGGAGGTTGGTGGGCCACGAAATCTATCAAAACGGCAGTGAGATATTCAAGGTCGCGAGCCACGTCCGGCTCGGGGCGGGCTCGAAATAGCGGCCGTTGCCTTCGTTGACAATGACGGTGGCGGCATAGCGTTTATTCGCCAAATTGTCGGCGCGGACGCCTGCCACAATCCTCGCGCCTCCGATATTAAATGTGTAGCCTGCGCGCGCTGAGAACACCGTGTATGCCGACGCGGCGTCGGTGTTCAAATCGTTCACATAAATTTTGCTTTGTCGCCGCGCATAAATGGCTGCGCTGAAACCGGTTGCATGCGTCCACTTGGATTCTAGGTAGATTGACGCGGCGGGTACGCCCGGTAATTTATTTCCGGCAGGTACCACCGCGCTGGGCGCGGTGCACGGTGCCGAGATGCAGGTTTTAAATGCATCGTCATATTTCGCATCAAGGGCTGTGAGGGCGAGCAGCAGGTCAAGTTGCGAGGATGACGACAGTGCCAACGACGCCGCCATGGATGCCTCTGTACCGCGTCGCGTGGTGCTGCCGGCGTTTTGGAACGTCGCGCGTCCACCCGAATTGGTCAGCGTCACAATCTCGTCGCGGGTGCGGGTGTCGAAAGCGGCGATGTTGACGTGCCAAATTCCGTCGCGATATTTCGCGCCAATCTCAGTGCTGTTGCTGACCGCCGGTTTTAGACCAAAATTCAATCCGGTGGCACCACTTGCGCGATAGCTCAGTTCATTGAAGGTCGGTGTTTCAAAGCCGCGGCCTGTGCTGGCATAGATGTTAAAGCCCTCGATGATTTTGAAACTGGCACCAACGGCAGGCGTGGTCTTGGTATAGCTTGCGCGGCCACTGTCATCCGGATTTTTACCGGCAATGATGAAGTGATCCTCGCTGAAGAATCGGACATGGCTGTGCCGCACCCCGACCGTCAAAGACAGGCTGCGCGACACTTTGAATTCGGACTGCGTGTACACATCCTGATTGCGCACATTGTTTTGCTCATCACGCCGCAAATTGCCGGTTACGCCTAACGTGGAAGTAGCACCGACCCCGATAAAATTTTCATATCCGCGGCGTGCCTCATCAAGCGAATCAATGGTCGTGCCAATAATCATGCTGCCCCACTCCTGTTTATGCACATAGCGGGCATCAAAACCCGTATAGGTGCGGGAAAATGCGATCACCCCGCCTGGTTGCGTGGCCGCCAATTGCGTAGCAACCGGAATGCTCTGCCACTGCGTCACGTCGCGAGACCCGGCATAGACGACCGCCTCAAGCGAATTCTGTGGTGAAAACGCATGCTCGATTCGTAGCCCGGCCTGATCCTGACGGGTCGTTTTGCGGGTGTTAAACAACAGCGCTGATGGCGTAGTCTGATCCGGATTCGCATCAAATTCCGCGCGGGAAAGACCCAGCGCATCATCGGCGCTGATGTTCACGCTGTTTATCAACATCGTAATTTTTGTGCTCTCAATTTGTTTGGTAAATTTAATCTGTCCTTGTGTTTTGTCGGCGCTGCTGTGCGGGCGCGAGCCGTCCGTGTGAAATTCGGATGCTTCTGCAACTAGGCCGAAGCCGTTTTCAAATTGGGCACTGGCCCGCGTTCCCGCCCGCCATGTATGGGTGCTCCCCAGCGCCAGCGACAAAGCGCCGGTCGGCGTTTTAGACGCCGCTTCTGTAAAGATTTGGATCACGCCGCCCGATGCATTGCCATAAAGAGCTGAAAATGGGCCGCGTAAAACTTCCACCAGTTCAGCGCTGGATAGCGCGAAATGTGAAACCTGACCTTGTCCGTCTGGCTGCGATGCCGGAATGCCATCGGTGAACAAGCGGATGCCACGCACCCCAAAACTGGCCCGCCCACCAAATCCCCGCGATGAAATTTGCAAATCTTGCGCATAATTGCCGCGATTTTGCACGTTGATACCCGGTACGCGTTGCAGGGATTCTGATAAGTTAACTTGCAGGGTTTGGTCGCGCAATACGTCCTGATCGACTATATCGATGGCCATCGGAATATTTTGCGGATCTTGGCCGATGCGCGTGCCTGTCACTACGATCGGCGCGAGTTGTTGCGCGTGTACAGACGTCGCAGACCCCGCCGACGCGGACAAAAATATGATCGTTAGTACTGACGCGGCAACTAGCCCACTAGGTTTGCATTCCCAGCCGGCGTGTCGCTTATATTTAGTGAGTTTATTGGTTGTAAACAGCAGGCCTTCAGCACGCTTTGACACGCCGCTTATTGGCAATGCGATGGTCAGTTTTACAAATACGTTTTTAGGTGAGCGCACGGCGTTTTCCGGTTGAAGTTGATTTTTTCAGTTACAAAATGATGCAAAGCCAGATTCAAACCTAGATTCAAAGCTTGTGCCAGCGCAACAGATGATGAATTTGAGCAAAAAAAAGCGTAGGAATGCCTTCAGATGAATCAATTTGCATATCAATGGTCTTACAGCCATGTGCGTGCTTTCCCCGCGTGACGCGCACCCGCTTGAGGTTTATGATAGGGTAAATCTTAACGCTTTAAAGCTGTGCAACTTTACGTCCATCTCACTCACGGTATTGCCATGAAACGAATTTCCTTATTGCTAATGTTGTTGGTCGCCGCCAGCACGCTCCAAGTTGCGCAAGCCCAATCTGAAACGTCGGCTTCACCTACGGTGCCAGTCAAAACCGATCCGGCGCAAACGCCGCCCGGCAAAGTCGACCCGGGCTTGGCGGAAAGCAGGGCGGCGAGAGCGGTGGCGAAAGCCCAGTTATCGCCCCGCGCGCAAGCTAGCGAAGCTAGGGTGAGTGGAGATTATTTGTTTCAATATCTGATGTCGGAAATCGCCGGGCAGCGCGGCAACGGCGCGGCCGCCTCCAGCGGCTTGTTTGATCTTGCCAAACGAACCAACGACCCTCGCGTTGCGCGGCGGGCAGTGGAGTTGGCGTTTCAATCACGCCGGTTTGATCAGGCGCTTGAATCCGCCACCCTATGGGCCCAGCTCGAGCCTGAATCGCCGATGGCGCGTCAGGCACTTAGCGTCATCGCGGCCAATCAAGGCAGCTTGCAAACCGCCACCGCTACATTCACACGGATGCTCGCCGAGCCGGGCAAGGCTTCAACTCTTTTCTTGCAGCTGCCGGCAATGCTGTCGCGCGCGGGCACAGCTGGTGGGGTAAATGGTCCAGCAGCAGTTGGCACAGCCAAAGTCGCAGGTCAAAGTGCCGGTCCGGTGGATCGAGTCAAGATTGCGGCCATTGTTCGCGATCTGGCCAAGCCGTACCCGCAATTGCCTGAATCGCACTATGCGGTGGCACAAAGCGCACTGGTAGCAGGCGACCCCAAAGCTGCTCTGGTTGCAATCAATGAGGCGGAACGCCTTAAATCCGCTTGGCCGCAGGCGGCCATTCTGAAGACACAAATATTGCGCGAAACCTCAGAAGAATCTGCGGTCTTGTACATGCAAGAATTTTTGAAAGCGAATCCAGACGCAATCGAAGCACGGCTTACCTATGCGCGCCTGCTGGTCGCGCAGAAGTCTTATCTGTTGGCTCGCGAAGAGTTTCGTAAAGCTGATGTGGGCAACACCACTGATCCTGAAATCCCGTATTCAATTGGTCTGATTTCGCAGCAGACAGAAGATTTTGCCGAGGCTGAGACGCAGTTCCAGCGCACTCTGCAATTAAAGCCGCGCGACCCCAATCCGATTTTGTTTAATCTTGGTTTAGTGGCGGAGGCGCGCAAAAATCGTGATGGCGCAATCGCCTATTACGGCCAGGTGGTCGATAGCGAATATTTTGTGAGCGCAAAATTGAAAATCGCCAACCTGATTGCGAAACGCGATGGCCTTGATTCTGGCCGCAAAGTTTTGCAGGAGGCCCGCGAGGCGCAGGGCGCAGAAGATGACGCTTTGGGCATGCGTGTCCAGCTGATTCAGGCCGAGGCGCAATTGTTGCGAGAGGCAAAAGCATTCAAAGAGGCCTTCAATTTGCTATCGGGCGCGGTGGATGCCAATCCGGACAGCGCCGACATTTTGTATGATCGTGCGATGATTGCCGAAAAGCTTGATAAATACGATGTTTTGGAAAGCGATCTCCGCCGCGTGATAGCGCTCAAGCCCGATTATGCGCACGCCTACAACGCGCTTGGCTATACGCTGGCTGATCGCAATATAAAGCTGAATGAAGCATACGAGCTGATTCAGAAGGCAGTGAAGTTATCCCCCGAAGATGCGTTCATCCAGGATAGTTTGGGCTGGGTGCAATTTCGGCTGGGGAGAAAAGATGATGCGTTAATGACGCTGAAAAAAGCCTACGACGCACGCCGCGATCCTGAAATCGCAGCGCATCTGGGGCAGGTGCTATATGCGTCTGGCGCGCGCGAAGAAGCGCATAAATTATGGCGCGGCGCATTAAACGAAAGCCCTGGCAACGAGTCGCTAATGGCCGTTCTTGAAAAGTACAAGTAATGGTTTCAGCATTGAATTATCTATCGACCGGTCGAAAGTCTTTATGGCGTCAGGATTTTGGCAGGATCGTATTTTTGGGTGCCGTAACAATACTTTCGGCTTGCTCGACCATCGACAGCCCGCAGCCCGCCGTAAGCCCATGGCCCGACACTGCGCGGATGACGGCAAAAGTGACCACGCCAAATGTAGCCAAACATTTTTCCATGACCGGGCGCATCAGCGTTCGTGTGGATGATCGTTTGGATAGTGCCAAAATTGTGTGGGAGCGAACTCAAGACGGTGAGCGGCTAAAGTTTTTTACCCCGTTCGGATCACAATTGGCTGAGGTCGCCAGCGATAAAGACGGTGTCACCACGATGACTCAAGACAACGTCACCGTGGCTGCGGACTCTATTGCGGAATTAACCAAGTCATTGCTGGGTGTCTCGCTGGTCACTGACGAGATTGCACGCTGGGTGCAGGGCGATGGCCTCACCGAAAATAAATCATTTGATTTCGCTTCCGCTGACGGCACTGTATGGAGGGTAACAGCGGAGAAATTTGAGCTGGCATCTGCGGCATCCAACTATCGTTTCGTGAGCCGCTTGAACGCGACCAAGGGCGGCACCCGGGTGCGTTTGGTGGTCGATGAGTGGAAGGCGCTGTGAATGAGGGCGAATCCAGCCATGCTTTGCCGGACACAAGCTGGCCCGCCCCGGCGAAGCTAAATCTTTTTTTGCATGTGATCGGGCGCAGAGCCGACGGTTATCATTTGCTGCAATCTGTTTTTACGTTGATCGATTTTGGGGATAGCGTGCGCTTGCAAGTTCGTGATGACGGCGTGATTCGCCGCGCGACTGATCATGACGGCGTGCCGGAAGAAAAGGATC
Source organism: Burkholderiales bacterium (assembly GCA_038236905.1). Classification (GTDB taxonomy): domain Bacteria; phylum Pseudomonadota; class Gammaproteobacteria; order Burkholderiales; family Usitatibacteraceae; genus UKL13-2. The sequence continues at coordinate 30,170 of JBBRZG010000018.1, read as the reverse complement.
TGGTGGTACGGGCCGCCAAACTATTGCAGGAAAAATCCAAAACGGATCTAGGTTGCAATATCTGGCTCGATAAACGCATTCCGATGGGCGGTGGGCTTGGCGGTGGCAGTTCCGACGCGGCCACTACGCTGATGGCGCTCAACGAATTGTGGAATGTACATTTGGAACGCGATGAGCTGCAAAAAATCGGCCTCGAGTTGGGTGCAGATGTGCCATTTTTTATTTTTGGACGTACCGCTTTTGCAGAGGGTGTTGGTGAAAGCCTGACCGCAGTGGACATTCCAGCACTATGGTACGTAGTGATAACGCCACCAGTGGCAGTTGCAACCGCACGGGTCTTTCAATCACTAGAATTGACAAGAGACTCGATCCCCCTCAAAATAGCGGACTTTTCAGCGGTTGAGCTTGTGAATTGCAAAAACGATTTGCAACCAGTTGTTTTGAAAGCGTTTCCGGCAGTGGCGCAAAGTTATAAGGCGCTCAATGCAGTCAGCCAAAAATCTATTTTTGGCGCACGCATGACGGGATCGGGGGCTTGCGTATTCGCGGCTTTCGAGCGCGAGGCGGATGCCCGCGACGCTTTCTCAGCAGCAGTGGTAACCCTCTCCCTGGAACATAGTGGATTTGTTGCTCGCGGACTGGATTGCCATCCGCTGAATGCGATGAAAGTGCGGTAGTGTAATACGCAGTAAAACCCGAATTTTGGGGAGTCGCCAAGTGGTAAGGCACCGGATTTTGATTCCGGCATTCGTAGGTTCGATCCCTACCTCCCCAGCCAAAAAAAGTAGAATGGTGCCCTCTGACTTATCGTTCAGTCGGCGTCGTTTTTGTAGTGGTGCGCATTCCAACCGTGAGAATGCGGCTCACATTGGCGATAAAAAAATGCCTTTTGATAATTTAAGTGTTTTCGCTGGAAGTGCGAACCCGAAGCTGGCGCGTGAAGTGGCCAAGCTGTTGGGGACGCAGCTCGGTCGCGTCAAAGTCGCGAAGTTCAGCGACGGCGAAGTGATGGTGGAAATTATGGAAAATGTTCGCGGTAAAGACGCGATCATTTTGCAATCGACCTGTGCGCCGACGAACGACAATTTGATGGAAATTATGGTGATGGCGGATGCGTTAAAACGCTCCAGTGCGGCGCGGATTACCGCCGCCATCCCGTACTTTGGATACGCTAGGCAGGATCGTCGTCCGCGTTCGGCCCGTGTGGCCATTTCAGCCAAGGTCGTGGCAAATATGTTGACTGGCGCGGGGGTTGATCGCGTGCTGACAATGGATTTGCACGCAGATCAGATCCAGGGATTTTTTGATATCCCGGTTGATAATATTTATGCAACCCCGATTTTGCTGGGCGATGTTTGGAAGCATGATTACCCTGATTTGATTGTGGTTTCGCCGGATGTGGGCGGTGTAGTCCGCGCACGAGCGATTGCGAAACAGCTGGACGCTGAATTGGCGATCATTGATAAGCGGCGCCCGCGTGCGAACGTTTCAATGGTGATGAATATCATTGGCGATGTTGCAGGTCACACTTGCCTCATCATGGACGATATCGTTGACACCGCCGGCACGTTAACCGAAGCGGCAAGGGCTTTAAAGGATCGCGGGGCAAAGCGCGTGGTGGCGTACTGTACACACCCTGTTTTGTCTGGCCCGGCATTGGAGCGTATCGAAAACTCGGAAATTGATGAGCTCGTGGTCACCGACACGATCCCATTGAAGCCGGAAGCGATGGAGTGTAAAAAAATTCGCCAGATCGGTACGGCGGAATTGATGGCAGAGACGATTCGCCGCATTGCCGAAGGTGGCTCGGTCAGTTCGTTGTTTACAGATTAAATTTTACCAAAGCTGTTTTTGTTTGCAAAGGCAGCTTTGTTTTACCGGGCAGGTTGGTCGCGATCTGTTCTTTTAACGCAGCACCACAGCGCCGAGCAACAATGCAGAGCGCATATTTGGAGTCATCATGAAAACGCAATTTAAAGCAGAAACGCGCAAACTACAGGGCACCGGAGCGAGCCGCCGCCTACGTCGCGCAGAGAAAGTCCCCGGCATCGTTTATGGCGGCGGAAAAGACGCTACCGTGATTGAACTTGATCACAATGAAATTTTCCACAAGCTGCGTCAGGAAGCGTTTCACGCGTCGATCCTGAGCATGGAGCTTGACGGCAAGGCAGAAAAAGTTTTGCTTCGTGACGTGCAAATGCACGCATTTAAAAATCTCGTCCAGCACGTTGACTTTCAACGCGTCGCGGAAGACAAAAAAATCCAAATGAAAGTGCCATTGCATTTCATTAATGCAGATATTTGTCCGGGCGTAAAAGTATCCAGCGGCAATGTTTCGCACATCATCAACGAAATCAACATCGCGTGTTTGCCAAAAGATTTGCCCAAATTCGTTGAAGTTGATTTGAAGGATCTGGCTGCTGGTCATTCGATCCACATCTCAAATCTGGTTATGCCCGCGGGTGTGACCGCCGTGGTGAAACGTGGCGATGACCCTGCCGTAGCAGCGATAACCATCCCACGTGCTGTTGCAGCTGAAGAAGATGCCAAGCCGACTGTAGCAGCCGCAGATGTTCCGGCCGCCAACCAGAAGGCGAAGGAGGAGGAGAAGAAGGACGACAAAGGCGGCAAAGACAAAAAGTAAAGCCCCTTGCTGTCCCGTTTTATATTGGGAATGCCCGCTGCCCACAAGGCTGGCGGGCATTTTTATTTTTGCGCCGACGAAAGTCGCGATTGTGTAAAGCTTGCCTACTTTCGTTGAGTTCTAATCGGAGAAAAATGGGTGGCGGAGCCGCTCAAATTTTCTTGTTAACGCAAAACCGTAGAACCAAAATCGAATTTCAAACGCTTTGAATCCTCCCATCAAATTAGTCGTCGGCCTCGGCAACCCGGGCCGTGAATATGAGCAAACCCGCCATAACGCGGGCTTTTGGTTTGTTGATCTGCTCGCACGTTCACTCGGTGCCTCGTTTAATAGAGAGTCGAAGTTTCACGGAGACGTGGCAAAGGCAGGCGGCATTTGGCTCGCCAAACCCACCACTTTCATGAATAGATCCGGACAATCGGTAGGTGCATTGGCAAAGTTCTATCAAATTAATCCCGATGAAATTTTAGTCGCGCATGACGAGATGGATCTGCCGTCGGGCGGCGTAAAAATGAAAATCGGCGGCGCGGCAGGCAGCAATGGTATTAAAGATATCGTCTCGCATCTGGGCACCAAAGATTTTTGGCGTTTGCGCATCGGTATCGGCCATCCACGAGAATTGGCAGGAGGTTTGGCAAATAAGTTGGGCGGCAATACCGAGCGGCCCGAAGTCGTTGATTATGTTTTGCATCGCCCCGATGTGTTCGACCAGCGCTTAATCGATGATGCAATGCATCGCTCGCTTGAGTGTTGGGACTTGATTGCCAAAGGCGATCTGGAGACAGCGATGTTGAAATTACATACTAAAGCGAATGTTGCAAAACCCGCGAAATAATTTTTACAGCAAACAAAAGATTGCAGGTTGGCTCCTGCCCACTGCCACGGGGAAGTTTGGGATCGGGCGATGCCAAGCCTGAGACTAAATAAACGAATATCTACATCAGCAATAAAAGTTTTAATCTAAAGGATTCAAAAATGAAATGCGGCATCGTCGGTCTACCAAACGTAGGCAAATCCACGCTTTTTAACGCGCTCACCAAAGCAGGCATCGCCGCGGAAAATTACCCGTTTTGCACTATCGAGCCGAACATCGGCATCGTCGAAGTGCCCGATCCGCGCATGGCGCAATTGTCAGCGATTGTGAACCCACAAAAAATTCAACCGGCGATTGTCGAGTTTGTCGATATCGCCGGTTTGGTCGCAGGCGCATCCAAAGGTGAAGGTTTGGGCAACCAATTCTTGGCCACGATTCGAGAAACCGATGCCATCTCGCACGTCGTACGTTGCTTTGATGATCCAAATGTTATCCACGTCGCGGGCAAGGTTGATCCGTTATCTGACATCGCGGTGATCGACACCGAACTTGCCTTGGCCGATATGGGTACCGGCGAGAAAGCGTTGCATCGTTTTAATAAAGTCGCGCGCGCGGGCGACAAAGAAGCGATCAAAATGGTCGCGATTTTAGAGCCGATCATGAAGCATCTCGATCAGGGCAATCCTGTCCGCAGCATGGGCCTCGACGCCGATCAAATGGCGCTGATCAAGCCTCTATGTTTCATCACGGCCAAGCCAGTTTTGTATGTGGCGAACGTGATCGAAGGTGGCTTCGAAAATAATCCGCTGCTCGATTTAGTCATGGCCCACGCGAAAAAAGAGGGCGCGCCCGTCACCGCCATCTGCGCCAAGATCGAAGCCGAAATTGCAGATCTGGAAGACGAGGATAAGGAGGTTTTTTTAGCCGATATTGGCATGACCGAACCTGGCTTGAATCGGCTGATTCGCTCCGCCTATACCTTGCTTGGCCTCGAAACTTATTTCACCGCCGGCGTAAAAGAAGTACGCGCATGGACCGTCCATAAGGGCTCCACGGCCCCGCAAGCCGCGGGTGTGATTCACACTGATTTTGAACGCGGCTTCATTCGCGCAGAAGTTATTGCGTTCAACGATTACGTGACGTTGGGTGGTGAAGCAAAGTCAAAAGAAGCGGGGAAAATGCGCTTGGAGGGGAAGGAATATATCGTTAAGGACGGGGATGTGATGCATTTTAGATTTAACGTTTAAGAAATTAAAACGCTAATGCCAGCGGGCGTTTTGGGCCATTTTAGGCTCAAACATTAAGTTGGGTGATGACTTTGCGACCTTGATGACTCTATTCAACGATAGCTTGTAATTTCGCCAACACGTCACTGGTCACAAAATCAGGCGCATGCTCTAAAAATTTGCCTCGCCGGGCTGCTACGTCGATGGTGCGCGCTTGGTTACTCATCACTACACCTTGCGTAGCCGTGCCAGCGCCTACCAAGGTGACCGAGAAACCCGCAAATCGCGTTTGATTTCCGCCTTGAGTGATAGGACAAACCAACGTCAGACCAGACCGATTGAAATCTTCTTCCGACACCACAAATACCGGTCTAACGCCCTGTTGTTCTTTGCCTGCCGTGGGATTCAAGTCCACTTGCCAAATATCACCCCGCTTTGGCCAGCGCATTAAATTTCTTCAAGGCCAACCTGCGCAGCCTCAATCCATTCGCGATCTTCCGCGCTAACTGGCTGCGAAAGATCGCACTGTGCCATCAGCGCAGCCAGCGAATAGCGCTTTTTCGCAGATCGAGCCACGAGTGCACCATCCTCAACCGATAACGCCACCGATTGGCCCTCTACGATGCCCCATGCGCGCAACATTGTCGCTGGAATGCGCAAGGCCATACTGTTGCCCCACTTTTGAATTTTAGTATCAGTCATACTTTGAACCGGTTAAAATGTAGATACATTGTATAGCCTTAACCTGTGTGAGTCAATCGATATAAGTGCAATAACTAAACAATGCCTACAAACAATCTTGCCTCGTATTAAAGAATTTTTCGAGTGTTTCTTGCCTCGCCTCATACAGTATTGTATGTAGCCGAGAACGACCGACATGAAAAACTGAGTCCATGCTCTGTAATTTCGCGCACCTCAAAAGCAATATTTTCCAAACAGAAATCCCGAACATCGGTAATTTCAAAATACAGCTTTGATTGGCACTCAATTGCGTCTAACTTAAGCCCAAGTGCATCTTCGAATTTGAGGTGTAAATCACCACGCGGCTCGCCTTCTAAATTAGTGAGTAAAATTTCAAGTTGATAGCGAGAAATCTCATCCTTCTGAACAGTCCGAGTCATGCGAAATTCCTTGAGGAAACCGAAAAACCCGGTGGTAAGCTCAACGTATTTATCAATATCGTTGATGATCATTAGTTAGCTTCTGAGGGTCTGGAACTAATGGCCTTTAAGATGGGACTGATTGTGTGAGCAGCAGTGATTGCTGCCAATGAGATGAGATGCGTAACGACGAGCACATTTATCAACTAGACCTTCGGAGCCACCATCTGCTGCAACTCGCCCGACTGATACATCTCGCGCAAAATATCTGCGCCGCCGACAAATTCTCCGTTTACATACAGCTGTGGAATAGTCGGCCAGTTGGCGTATTCCTTAATGCCTTGGCGGATTTCTTCGTCTTGTAGCACATCGACGGTGAAGGGTTTGTCGACGCCGCTGGCTTTCAAAATCTGAATTGCAGAAGCGGAAAAGCCGCATTGTGGGAACTGCGCGTTGCCCTTCATGAAAAGCACAACAGGATGGCCGGTAACGGTTTCGCGGATGCGGTCTTGGGTGTCCATAATTATTCCTTGATTGATGAAGATAAATTTGAAGTAACAGATTTTAACGGATTCAGAAGAAGTGTATCGCCTGTATCTCGATAAACACGTTTATGCGGCCGTTGCAGGCCAGCGTCCGCCGCTCACGCGCGGAATTCCCGCCAAGTCTGGCTCGCATATGAGCTCAACAAAGCCGCGCGCGGCCAACAGATCGCGACAGGCCTGCGCCTGATCATAGCCGTGCTCAAACAGCAGCCAGCCTTCGCCGTTGAGATGCGACGGCGCATCTTCAATGATGCGTCGAATGCAGGCAAGGCCGTGTTGATCCGGCGCGTTATCGGTGAGTGCGCCAATCGGCTCAAAACGTAAGTCACCCCGGGTTAAATGCGGATCGCCGTGCGCAACGTAAGGCGGATTCGAAACAATAAGATCAAAGCGCTCGCCTTGCAGATGACTAAACCAATTGCTCTCAATAAACGCGACCTGCACATCGTTTTGTCCTGCATTTTTCCTCGCTATCGCGAGCGCTTTTGCGGAAATATCAGTAGCGATAATATCTAATGCAGGGCGCTGCACCGCCAGACTAATCGCTATCGCACCGCTGCCAGTGCCAAGATCAAGCACCCGCGCGGCCGCTGGGGCATATACCTTGGAGAGCCGCGCCAGTGCTTGTTCTACAAGGGTCTCCGTTTCCGGTCTTGGGATCAGCACATCGGGCGTTACAATTAAATTCACGCAATGAAATTCCCGCTCACCGAGTATGTAAGCCATCGGTTCGCCCGATGTTCGGCGCTCGATCCAAGCTTTCGCAAGATGCTCTTGTTGCGCATCCAACAAACGTTCGGGGTGCGCGACCAGGCTTGCGCGGGAGATTCGCAAAATACGCTCAAGCAACATTTCCGTTTCACGTTTTGAAATCGGGCTTTGCTGAATTAATTCACCAACAGAAATTGCCACAATTTAAGCGGCTTCGCCCAACGCCGATAACAATTCAGCCTGATGTTCCGCCATCAAGCCGTCCGTCAATTCCGATAGATCGCCATCCATGATGAAATCAAGTTTGTAGAGCGTAAGGTTGATGCGGTGATCGGTCATGCGCCCTTGCGGGAAATTATAGGTGCGGATGCGCTCGCTTCTATCGCCTGAGCCGACCAGTGATTTGCGGGTGGCAGCTTCCTTGGCTTGTGCTTCGCGCGTCTGCTTGTCTTTAATTCTGGCTGCTAGCACGCGAAATGCCTGCTCTTTATTTTTGTGTTGTGAGCGGCCATCCTGACATTCCACCACAATGCCGGTGGGAATATGCGTTAGGCGGACTGCAGAATCGGTTTTGTTAATGTGCTGACCGCCCGCGCCGGAGGCACGGAAAGTATCAATGCGCACTTCCGAGGGATTGATCACGGTATCGACCACATCATCGGCTTCCGGCATTACCGCGACGGTCGCAGCGGATGTGTGGATCCGGCCTTGGGTTTCGGTATCGGGTACGCGCTGGACGCGATGGCCGCCAGACTCGAATTTGAGCCGCGAATAGGCGCCCTGACCGACGATACGGGCAATGACTTCTTTATAGCCACCGACTTCGCCCTGCGACTCGGAAATAATTTCTACCTGCCAGCGATTTCGTTCGGCATAACGCGTGTACATGCGAAATAAATCACCTGCGAACAAGGCCGATTCATCGCCACCGGTACCCGCACGGACTTCAAGAAAAATATTCTTCTCGTCATTCGGATCTTTTGGCAGCAATGCTTTTTGCATATCTATTTCGATCTGCTCCAGCCGTGCTCGACCCGCCTTGATTTCTTCTTCCGCGAATTCGCGCATTTCAGGATCTTTGCCCATCTCTTGGGCTGCCGCGATGTCGGCCTCGGACTTTTCGTAGTCGCTAAACAACGCAACCACTGGTGCGATGTCGGCGTGTTCGCGGGTAATTTTGCGATAGCTGTCCATATTGTTGACGACACTCGGCTCAGCCAACAGACGATCCAATTCCACCAGACGCTCACTGAGTGAGGTCAATTTTTTACTAATTGAATCTTTCATCATTCCGGGTCAGCGTAGAGTTTTTCAAGCGCAGTGGACAACGCCTCGCGTTCGCCGCCGGTGCTTCGGCCCAGAGCGGCGAGTGGATGATGTAAAAATTTATTGGCGAGACCGTGCGCAAGGGCTTCCAGCACCTTCGCCGGATCTTCGCCTTTTGCCAATAGCTTGTGCGCGCGCTCAAGCTCAATTTGTTTGTAATGGTCTGCCTTGGTACGAAGTTGCTGAATGATCGGTACTGAGGCGCGCGCAGTCAGCCAGTGCATGAATTCGGCGGTGCGCTTGTTGATGATGACGTCGGCTTCGAGCACCGCAGCTTCGCGCTTTTCCAGATTTTGCTGAATCACGCGGCCAAGGCTGTCAAGCGTGTAGAGAAAAACATCTTCAAGGTCGCCGACTTCAGCTTCCACGTCGCGCGGGACGGCAAGATCGACGATGAACATCGGTTTGCGACGACGCAGCTTCAGCGCGCGCTCGATCATGCCTTTGCCAATAATCGGCAGAGTTGAGGCAGTTGAGGTAATGATCGCGTCGAATTCGTGAATCTGCTCGGGCAGTTGCTGCAAGGTGATTGCACTCGCGTTGAAACGCTGGGCAAGCTCCTTGCCGCGCTCCAGTGTTCGATTCGCCACCACGATTTTATTCGGCGACATCGCCGCAAAATGAGTGGCGGAAAGCTCAATCATCTCGCCAACACCGATCAGCAAAAGCTTCACGTCATGAATGTCGCCGAACAACTGTTGTGCTAGTTTGAGCGAGGCCGCAGCCATGCTCACCGATGTCGAACCAATATCCGTTTCAGAGCGTACTTCTTTGGCGACTTTGAAGGTGTCCTGAAACAGGCGGTCAAGCGCCCCGGATAAAGCGCTTGCCTCGCCGGCAATTTTTACGGCGAGCTTCATTTGCCCCAGAATTTGTGGCTCACCCAAGATCATCGAGTCCAATCCGCTTGCCACCCGGAACGCGTGGCGTGGCACTTCAGCATCGGACAAGGTATAAAAATGTGACGTCAAATCGAGTCCCTGCACAGCGGGCACTGACGATAGCCATTTGGCAGCACGCGCCAACACCGCGTCGCTAGGCGCGCGAAAATAGATCTCAGTGCGGTTGCAGGTAGAAACCAGCGTCACCTCTTCAGCGTCGGTTTCGGCTCGCAAAGCATCAATCGCGCTGCGTTGCGCTTCCAGCGGGAACGCGACCCGCTCGCGAACCTCGATGGGTGCGGTGCGGTAGTTAAGTCCGAGGGCGAAGAGTGGCATCTGGCATGGCTTGCGGGATTGACGGGAAACATTGCCCGCGATTCTTAGAGGAAAAAAAGTTCTACAGCAAACAGCTATAACGAGCAGTGCGCATGATTATAACAGCGGCGATTTCGTTGCCACATTGAATTGCATATTGCATATTGCATATTGCGAATAGTGGCGATGGACCTGAGGTCGGGGTCTAAACACAGCAAAGTGAAAAGCTCGCTACAGCCGAGCTTAAAGCGTGTCCAATTGGTTAAGTGTCTGCATCGCCTGCGCGCGTATCGCAATCCGTTCATCCTCGCTCATTCGTGTGATGTTACGAACCATCAATGAGGTGCGCGGATTTCCAGCAAGCGATTTTTCATGCTTGTCCAAGAAATTCCAATATAAAGTGGTGAACGGACATGCATTTGCGCCGGTTTTTACATCTGGTTTATAGCGGCATCCCGTGCAGTAATTACTCATACGCTTTATGTAGGCGCCGCTGGCAATATACGGCTTGGACGTGAATCGCCCGCCATTCGCATATAGGGCCATCCCGGCGACATTGGGCAGCTCAACCCACTCAACGGCGTCGATGTAAACGGCTAAATACCAGTCCTCAATTTCTTGCGGCGTCGTTTCGGCAAGCAGGCCAAAAATACCGGTCACCATCAACCGTTGAATATGGTGCGCATAACCATATTCGAGGGTTTGGCCGATCGACTGTTTCATGCAATTCATCTGTGTATCGGCGGTCCAATACCAAGCGGGCAATTTGCGCGAATGGTTGAAGTGATTGGCCTCGCGCATGCCGGGCATGTCCAGCCAGTAAGTTCCGCGAATAAATTCGCGCCAGCCCAAGATTTGGCGCACAAATCCTTCCACGCTTTCGAGCGAAGCCTGACCTTTTTTAAGCGCTTGCACAGCAGCGGCGATCACTTCTCGAGGATTCAGTAATTTCACATTCAGCGCAGCAGAAATCAAACTGTGGAAAAGATAGGGTTCATTAGTCCACATCGCGTCCTGAAAGTCGCCAAACTTGCCAAGACGCCCGTGGATAAAGGCTTTCAGGGCAGTTAATGCATCCTCGCGGGTCACGGGCCAGGCAAATTTATCGATACTGCCGGGATGGCCGGGAAAATATTTTTCTATGTCGCTGAATACTTCTCGGGTGATTTTGTCCGGCGCAAAAACAGGTGCTATGGGCACGTCACCCGGTCCCGCTTTTCCAAACGAGCCGCGATTTTCTGCGTCGAAATTCCAGCGCCCGCCGAGCGGTTCCTCGCCGTCCATCATCACTACGTGGCGTTTTCGCATCATCCGGTAGAAAAATTCCATGCGCAGCTGTTTGTAACCTTTTGACCATTCCACAAACTCTGGCCGCGAGAGCAGAAAGTGTGTGTCTTCACGTAAAGCCAAAGTCACGTCTTTGCTGTCCCCATTTTTTTTAAACCAATTGCGAATGGATTGCTCTACGCGGTAGTCGCCCGGTTCAACCATCACTACCTTTTCAGGCTGGTGGCGGTCTATCGCAGCGCTCAAGGCCCCAGCCAAGTCGACGAAAGAATGGGTGCCGATGCTGGCGTAATCCACCTCAACGCCTCTCGCACGCAAATGCAATGCGAAATGCCGCATCGCGGATAGGAAGTAGGCGGTGCGTGGTTTGCTGCTCCATACGTGTGTTGATTCCGTTGCAACTTCGGCCATAAAAACCCGGTCTTGCTCAGGGTCTAGGTCAGCCAATGCAGCACTTTCGTGATCAAGTTGATCGCCTAGAATGAAGACAAGATGGCGTGTCTTATTTTCTTTACTAGTAGCTTTTGAGCTAAGTATGGTTTTAGGCGTTGTCATGTTGTTTTCTAATGAAGGGAGAAAGTGAAGGGCCAAGCGTAAAATTCGGAGGGTGTTCGCTGTCAAGCTTTGTTACCCGACAGCACATCAGTTGCTGTGCGCTATGCTTTGTGTCGGGAATTTGCGCGACAGCGATCCGAGCAAAATTTGACCTCATCCCAGTTTTTTGCCCATTTTTTACGCCACGTCATGGCGCGCCCGCACGCAACACACGGTTTTTCGGGCAAGTAAGACTTGTTTCCCGCAAATGATGCAGATTTTTGATGATTGGATTTCATGCTGGTTGGCAATGTTGCCTGGTTGATTCCATTAAACTTAAGCAAGCGTTTTAAATTTTAGGAGCTATCGGTATGAAAAATGTTGGCAGCGTTATGAAGAATACCGCCCGCAGTCTGGTTTGCGCGGCATTTATTGGTTTGACACAGTTTGCTGCATTTGTTGCGTATGCATATGCAGCCCCAACAACGTCGGTGAGGTCGTCTTCTCAGACTAAGCCTGCCAAGTCAGCGGCCGCCAGCGGAGGATCCGCTGAGAGCTCGTGCCCCGCGTTGCTTAACCAAAAGTTCACTTCATTGCAGGGGAAGCCACAAGATTTTTGCAATTACGCCGGTAAGGTCGTGGTCGTTGTAAATACGGCGAGCTACTGTGGATATACGGAGCAATACAAAGGTTTACAGTCGATTTATGACAAATATAAGGATAAAGGGTTGGTGGTCGTAGGCTTTCCGGCAAATGATTTTGGCAAGCAGGAGCCCGGATCGAACGCCGAAGTCGCCGATTTTTGCGAGCGAACCTATAAAGTTAAATTTCCAATGGTCGAAAAAACCTCAGTGCTGGCGGGGCAAGCGAATCCTCTCCACGAATCCCTGTTTAAAGTGACAGGCGAACGACCTCAGTGGAATTTTCACAAATATGTTATCGCCCGGGACGGCACTTCGGTCCAAAGTTTTGGCAGCCGGGTGGCACCAGAGTCACCAGAATTTGTGACGCAAATAGAAAAGCTGTTGGCGGCGAAATAAGTTAAACTTTACAATGCGTTACCGCAAGTGCATCATGTAAATTCTTGGATACTTTGGAAAATGTACTAGCTTATGGCCGCAGCTGTCGCAACTACGTTTAGCCCGTTAGGACGTGCCCTCGTCCAGCAGGGCAAACTCGTCCAAGCGGACGCCAACGCGATCCAAGCTGAAGCTAAAAAATCCGGCATTACGTTCATTGAGCAACTCGCCGCTTCAAAGAAAATTTCATCTAAAGAGATCGCACTGTTTGCTGCGCAGACTTTCGGGTTTCCGTTGGTGGATTTGGCGGCGATTGACCCGGAACAGCTTCCCACCTCGTTGATTGATCCCAAGCTAGTCGCATCGAAGAGAGCGTTGCCGTTGCAGAAACGTGGCAATCGATTATTTGTCGCTATTTCAGACCCGACCAACGAGCAGGCGCTCACTGAACTGAAGTTTGCGACTGGCATGACAGTGGAACCCATCATTGTTGATGAGGACCGGCTGGCCGCGTTACTCAAAAAGTTTGGTGAATCAGGAGCCAAAGCGCTTGATCAGCTCATGGGCGATGATGTTGATTTGCAGAATATGGATCTCGGTAGCGATGGCGCCGAAGAAACACAAAGCACCACGTCCGCTGAAGAGGTGGATGACGCGCCGGTTGTGAAATATGTACAGAAGGTTTTGATTGATGCGATTAACAGTGGCGCATCCGATATTCATTTTGAGCCTTACGAAAAGTTTTATCGAATTCGCTATCGACAGGACGGTATTTTGTACGACGTTGCGCAACCGCCGCTGGCCATCAAGGAGAAAATCGCGTCGCGCATTAAAGTAGTTTCCAAACTCGATATTTCTGAAAAACGCGTACCTCAAGACGGCCGCATGAAGCTTCGTTTGTCGGCCACCCGAGCGATCGATTTCCGGGTTTCGACACTGCCGACTCTGTTTGGCGAAAAGATTTGTATGCGTATTCTTGACCCGTCGAGCGCGACGTTGGGTATCGATGCCTTAGGATACGACCCTGACCAAAAAGAGCTGCTGATGGAGGCGATTCAGCGGCCATATGGGATGGTGCTGGTGACCGGGCCGACCGGCTCCGGCAAGACAGTTTCACTTTATACCTGCCTGAACATACTGAACAAGCCTGGTATCAATATATCCACCGCTGAAGATCCTGCCGAGATTAATCTGCCGGGCATTAATCAAGTCAATGTGAATGACAAGGCTGGGCTTACGTTTTCGGTTGCGCTCAAGGCGTTTTTGCGCCAAGACCCCGACATTATTATGGTGGGTGAAATTCGCGATTTGGAAACAGGCGAAATATCGATTAAAGCCGCACAAACCGGCCACATGGTCATGTCTACACTGCATACAAATGATGCACCGACCACACTCACTCGTCTAATGAACATGGGTATTGCGCCGTTCAACATTGCGACCAGCGTGATCTTGATTACCGCTCAACGCCTCGCTCGAAAGTTGTGCGTTTGCAAGCGACCCGTTGAGATCCCGAAAGAGGCCCTACTACGCGCAGGCTTTCAGGAAGAAGAGTTGGATGGGACTTGGCAACCGTACGGCGCGGTCGGCTGCGAAATTTGCAAAGACACGGGATACAAAGGCCGAGCAGGTATTTACCAAGTGATGCCCGTATCGGACGAAATGCAACGCATTATTATGAAAAATGGAACGTCGATTGATATTGCCGATCAGGCGCGTCGAGAGGGCGTTTCTGATTTAAGGCAGTCTGGTTTGAGGAAAGTAAAGTCGGGAATTACCTCTCTTGCCGAGGTTGAATCAGTTACGAATGAATAAACTTACGACGCTTGCACAACCCAAAGCTTTCGAGATGCATTTTGTAATATTGGCTGTAATGCCCAGAAATTTCACCAAAGGAGTGGCCCATGGCTACCGCAGCGGTTCCCGCTAGAGATTCAAAAGATGTCAAGGTTTATACCTTCGTATGGGAGGGCAAAGACAAATCGGGCAAGATCGTTAAAGGCGAGATGCGCGCGTCAGGTGAAGCGCTTGTTAATTCAACGTTACGCCGACAGGGCATCCAAAATCTTAAGGTAAAAAAAGTTTCTGGTCGGCGTGGCAAGAAAATTACAAGCCAGGACATCACGTTTTTTACCCGCCAGCTTGCGACCATGATGAAAGCGGGCGTGCCGCTGCTTCAGGCTTTTGATATCGTTGCGAAAGGTCATAGCAATCCGTCTGTCACGAAACTTTTAATTGACATCAAGTCTGAGGTCGAAACCGGCAGCAGTCTGGCCCAATCATTCCGTAAATACCCGCTCTACTTCGATTCGCTTTATTGCAACTTGGTCGGTGCGGGCGAGCAGGCCGGTATTCTGGATACATTGCTGGATCGATTGGCGACTTATCAGGAAAAAATCCTTGCGATTAAGGGGAAGATCAAAAAAGCATTGTTTTATCCTGTCTCAATCATTGTGGTCGCGTTTCTTGTCGTGGCCATCATCATGATTTTTGTAATTCCACAATTCAAATCTCTATTCGATGGATTTGGTGCCGCGCTGCCCGCACCGACGCTGTTCGTCATGCAGATATCCAATATATTTACGTCATATTGGTGGATAATTTTCCCATCAATATTTGGTGGTTTTTGGTTGTTTTTTAATAGCTTGAAGAGAAGCGAGAAGATGCAATTTGCGATGGATCGTCTCTCGCTAAAGCTCCCGGTCGTCGGAGATGTGCTGCAAAAAGCGACTATTGCGCGTTGGACTAGAACGCTCTCAACCATGTTTGCAGCCGGCGTGCCGTTGGTAGAGGCGCTCGATTCAGTGGCAGGTGCCGCGGGTAACCGCGTTTATTACAACGCCACCAAGAAAATTCAAGCAGATGTTAGTACCGGAACCAGTCTCACCGTAGCTATGCAAAATAGTGCGGTGTTTCCCAACATGGTGCTACAGATGTGTGCAATTGGTGAAGAATCCGGCGCGCTCGATAGCATGCTCGGAAAAGTCGCAGATTTTTACGAGCGCGAAGTCGATGACGCTGTTGACGCCATGGCGAGTTTAATGGAGCCAATGATCATGGTGGTCTTGGGTGGGCTAATCGGTGGCTTGGTGATTGCCATGTACTTGCCAATCTTTAAAATGGGTCAGGTCGTCGGCTAAATTGGTTGTTGTCGCTAGCGCTATTGCTGTCTTGTTAATTCGCGCGGCGATTGCAAGCTTATGTAAATGCGTCTGCACCGCGCCTTATCCACATTAGAAAAATAAAAAATGGAGTTACTCGACACATTCAGAGATCTGCCGTGGTTTTTTATTGGCACCGCCACTGTTTTCGGATTGGTGGTCGGCAGTTTTCTGAATGTGGTTATTCATCGCCTGCCCAAAATGATGGAAGCTGAGTGGCGCGTCCAATGCGTTGAGTTCTTGCATCCCGAGCAATCAGTCAATGTGGACACTTCGCCACGCTATAACTTGGTTGTGCCGCGCTCTGCATGCCCGTCCTGCGGCCATAAAATTGGTGCGCTAGAAAATATTCCATTGCTCAGCTACTTGGTTTTGCGCGGCAAGTGCTTGGCATGTCGAGCCCCTATTGGAATTCGTTACCCGCTAGTTGAGCTGCTCACAGGGGTTCTAACGGGTTGTTTGGCGTGGCATTTCGGTGTTTCGTGGCAGGCATTTTTTGCTATTATTTATCTATGGGCGTTGATCACGCTCACTTTCATTGACGCAGATACGACGTTGCTTCCCGATGACATTACCCTGCCGCTTCTATGGCTGGGGCTACTCATCAACTTGGGCAGTACGTATACAACAATTCAATCTTCAATCATTGGTGCCGCCGCAGGCTACTTGGCGCTTTGGTCGGTGTATTGGGGCTTCAAATTGATTACCGGCAAAGAAGGCATGGGTTATGGCGACTTTAAGCTGCTCGCAGCACTGGGTGCATGGCTTGGCTGGCAAATGCTGCCGCTGATAATTCTTCTCTCGGCACTAGTCGGCACGATTGTCGGCGTGGCGGGAATCGTGCTGTACGGACGGGAAAAGGGCGCGAAACTGCCCTTCGGTCCTTACCTCGCTGCGGCCGGACTCATTGCCATGGTCTGGGGTACGCCGCTAAATGCCTGGTATCTCGGTCGATTGCCAGGTTAGTGCACTGACCGTGGCTGACTTCAATGTTGTCAACAACATCCCACAAAAAATTTTCATGGTCGGCCTCACCGGCGGGATAGGGTCTGGGAAATCGACGGTGGCGCAGAGTTTCTCGAGGCTGGGTGCTGCGACCATTGATGCGGACGCCATCGCGCGGTCTCTGACTATGGCCGATGGACTGGCGATGCCGATGATTGCGCGCGAATTTGGCGGCGAAGTCGTTGGTTTAGATGGAGCACTCAATCGATCCGCTATGCGTGTACTCGCTTTCGCTGATATCGACGTAAAACGCAGGCTGGAAGCGATCCTTCACCCCATGATTCATCAGCAATCTCAGCATAGAGTTGTCTTGGCCGCAGCAGTGGGCGCACCCTATGTGATTTTGGAAGTGCCGCTGTTATTTGAGGGCATGAGTTATCGGAGCGTGGTCTCTCGGACACTGGTAGCTGATTGCCCTGTTGCACTACAAATTGATCGAGTGCGTCGGCGATCACAATTGACAGGCTTAGAAGTCACTGAAATTGTTGCAGCACAAATTCCCCGACCTCTCAGGCTTCAGCTGGCTGATGACGTTATTGAAAACACCAAAGATCTTGAAGATTTAACCCTGCCTGTCGCGTTGCTACATGCAAAGTATCTTGCGCTAGCGGCGGGCGCAGGCTAGGCAGGTGGAATAAATATCATGCTGATTTGTAAACTCATGTCCAATGGGTCACAATTTCGAGATATGCTGGAAACATCCTTGTGATCACTTACGAATATCCCTTAAGCGAACGCGTGCGCACCATGCTGCGCCTAGAAGACTTATTTGATCGGGTCGACTTTTTCATCGCTCAGGACTCTCAACTTGATCATCAAACGGCGCTTGTGAGCATGTTCGAAATCCTTGAGGTTACGAGCCGTGGAGATTTAAAGTCAGACTTATTGCAGGAGTTGGATCGCCAGCGCCTCTTTTTAGAAGCGTTGCGCAATAACCCTGCCATATCTGAGCAGAAATTAAATGAAGTTGTTGCTGAAATTGAAATCGCGTTTGCCGACTTGCTCGCCTCGTCAGGTAAATCTGGGCAGCACTTGCGCGAAAATGAGTGGTTGATGACCATCAAACAGCGCGCTGCAATCCCAGGCGGAATCTGCGAGTTTGATTTGCCGTCCTACCACCATTGGCTGCATCGACCGGATGCAGAGCGCCATGCTGACCTTGAAGGTTGGCTTAAGCCGCTCAGCTCCATGGGCGCGGCCCTGCGAATCGTTTTAAGAGTGCTCCGAGAGAGTGGAAAATCGGTGCCGCTAGTCGCCCATGAAGGTGTGTTTCAGCAGATGCCAATGGAACGTGCTGCACATATGCTGCGCTTGGTGTTGCAGCGAGACCTACCCTGTGTGCCGGAAATCAGTGCAAATAAATATGCGCTGAATATTCGATTTATTATGCCAGGCAGCATGCAACGTACAAAGCTTTTTGATCAAGACGTGGCGTTCAGCCTTACGTACTGCAATCTTTAATTTCGATTTACATTTAGCTTTCAATTATGCCGACGCCAAAAGTACGCTGCCCTCAATGTGGTCAGCGGGTGGATTATATTTTGACAGATCCTAACCGCCCGTTCTGTAGCGAACGTTGCAAGATGATTGATCTTGGCGCTTGGGCATCAAACCAATACGCAATTCCAGGCAAATTGAATGAGGCAGACGATACGCTGGAGCTGACCGAAGACGAGGACGCATCGCGTCGTCTTGCTAGTTGAGCGTATGATTTCGACGCCTAAAGAGTCGTTTACCCTAAAAAATTTAGTGTTCTTGCTTAAAACATCGTCTCTTCAAGTGAATACAAATTCTATTGCGGTGTGAGGTTCAGCATTCAGACAGCATTTCTTGCCATGGCATAGCTCGCTGCGATAAACTTCGTGTCTCGGGGAATGTAAAGATCTTTGGAAAAGGCTTTTACGGTACCGGAAACTATAAGCAGGCCAGCCCGTCAATTCGACATGATCAACGTCGTGCCCTTAGAGCCCCCCTTACTGTCGATAGAGACCTATCAAAACCGTTCGCTATCGAAGAGAGGGCGGCATGTTTGGTTGGCATTAATCGCAGCCACTGTATTCATTGTGGCCTCGGGTGCAGCGTTGACGGGTGCGTGGATGATATTGCCGTTTGCAGGTATGGAAATGTTTTTAGTCTGGCTGGCGTTTTTCGTAATAGGCAGGCACGATTTGGATTACGAATCGCTTGTTGTAACCAAAAGCGATTTTAAATGGGAACGACGCAATGGCCCAAACACGGAATTGCTTGAAGGAGTAAGAGATTGGGCGCGCTTTTGTCGCGGCAGGAATAAATTTGGTCCGAGTAAGATTCAGTTGATGTATGGCAAAAATACGGTAGTGGTGGGTGGACTCATGAGCGCGCCGCAACGGGGCGAGCTTGAAGCCCAGATGGCGCGGGTGTTTAGGTGCGTAACGCATTAGGTGTGTGCAATCAACTCAGTAGCTAGGAACGCTTAGTGGAAATGATTTCAGCAACAAGCGCGAGAAGTCCGAGAATATCGCGTTTCATAAATCAGCAATCGAGAATGCAAAAAGCAATGAATTCAATATTTTTGAGCATTAGTGCGTTTATTGTCAGAGTGGCGAAAGGTGTGGTAACGCAAATATCGCTCACGATACTTGTGTTCTTTTCGAGCAAGTCCGTTTGGGCGGGTTATGACGTAAATATTTTGCCACCTGTAACCCCGATATCTCATCAAATCTATGGCCTGCACATGTACATTTTGTATGTATGTGCAGCAATTTTTATCATCGTTTTTGCGATGATGTTTTATTCCATTTTCAAATTCCGGAAATCCACCGGTGCCAAGCCTGACGTAAATTTTCACGAGAGTACGCTGATCGAAATAATATGGACAATCATTCCTTTCGTTATTTTGATTGCCATGGCGATTCCTGCAACCAAAACAGTGCTGGACATGAAAGATACCAGCAACCCGGATATCACAATCAAGGTTACGGCCTATCAGTGGGGCTGGCGGTATGACTATAGCGCTGATGATTTTGGTTTTTATTCCAATCTCTCGACGCCGTGGTCGCAAATCGGTCAGCCCGGCATTCAAGCTACCGAGGTGAAAGGCAAAGATTATTTGTTGGAGGTTGACAATGCGATGGTCGTGCCTGTAAATAAGCGTGTCCGTCTGCTTGTGACGTCAAACGACGTCATTCATGGTTGGTACATGCCGCAATTGGGAGTGAACCAATACGGTATCCCCGGTTTCATCAAAGACACTTGGTTTAAGGCTGAAAAAGTAGGCGTGTACAAGGGCCAGTGCAGCCAAATTTGCGGGAAACTTCATGGTTACATGCCCATCACAGTGGAAGTAAAATCCGAGGAGGATTATGCGCTCTGGGTGAAGAGCGGGCAAACAAAATGGGGCAAAGGCGCAGCGCTCACGGCTTCTGTGGACAATGCCGCGCCGAAGTCAGACGCGCCAGCAGAAGATCCGGCAAAGAAATTCACAATGGCTGAAGCCAAGGCGCACGGCGAAAAGGTATACGCGACCAACTGTGTTGCTTGTCACCAATTGACCGGTAAAGGTCAGCCTCCGGTGTTTCCTGCGCTTAGTGGCTCGAAAGTAGTCCAAGGCCCGATTGACCTGCAAATTGGCGTTATCCTAAACGGCCGTCCTGGTACCGCAATGCAATCATTTGCGCGCCTTAGCGATACCGACCTCGCTGCCGTTATTACTTACACAAAGAATTCTTGGGATAACAACACTGGAAAAGTTGTGCAGCCTAGCGACGTTAAAGGTGCTAGAAAAACGTAATGACGATTGATGCCAAGCGCAATTAATTTGCGTTCGCGGATCTCTATTCTTCATCCCGATATCGTTTGGGATGATGCGAAAACAGTAAAGCAAGATTTGGAGAATTTTATGGCCTACACGAATTCCGCAGTTGCCCCAACCCATGGTAGCGGCCATGCCGGCGAACATGATCATCATGATCACGGCCCCGGTAGCTGGACTCGAATATTTACAACGACGAACCATAAAGACATTGGCTCCATGTATCTTTGGTTTTCGTTATTCATGTTTTTTGTAGGCGGCAGCATGGCGCTCTTAATGCGCCTTGAGCTTTTTCAACCAGGGCTACAAATACTTCAGCCTGAACTTTATAACTCGCTGACAACTGTTCATGCTTTGATCATGATTTTTGGTGCCGTCATGCCGGCATTCACAGGGTTTGCAAATTGGTTGATCCCAATGCAAATCGGAGCAGCGGATATGGCTTTCCCACGCATGAATAATTGGTCGTTCTGGCTGATGATTCCTGCAGCAATCCTGTTGTTCGCATCATTTTTTGTTCCAGGCGGGGCGGCGGCATCCGGTTGGACTTTATATCCTCCGCTTTCAATACAAGCTGGTTTGGGCTTGGACATGACTATTTTGGCAATCCATATTTTGGGTGCCTCATCGATCATGGGTTCAATCAATATTATTACAACGCTGCTCAACATGCGTGCGCCGGGCATGACCCTGATGAAAATGCCAATGTTTTGCTGGACCTGGCTCATTACGGCTTACCTTATGATCGCCGTCATGCCGGTGTTAGCGGGTGCCATTACTATGTTATTGACCGATCGGCATTTCGGTACATCATTTTTTAACGCCGCGGGCGGCGGTGATCCCACCATGTTTATGCACATATTTTGGTTTTTTGGGCACCCAGAAGTTTATATTTTGATCCTACCGGCGTTTGGTATCGTTTCACAGATCATCCCGACATTTGCACGCAAACCGCTTTTTGGTTATGCATCAATGGTATACGCCACCGCATCGATAGCAATGTTATCTTTCATTGTCTGGGGCCACCATATGTTCACGGTCGGTATGCCCGCTGCGGGGCAACTGTTCTTCATGTATGCAACCATGTTGATTGCTGTACCCACAGGCGTGAAAATATTTAACTGGATTGCGACCATGTGGCGCGGTTCGCTTAGTTTTGAAACGCCGATGCTATTTTGCATTGGTTTTCTCTGCATGTTCACACTCGGCGGATTCTCTGGGCTTGTACTGTCTATCGTGCCGGTAGATATCACCTTGCACAATACTTACTATGTGGTCGCGCATTTCCACTATGTTTTGTTCCCCGGTGCGATCTGGGGTTTGATGGCGGGCGTCTATTTCTGGTTACCCAAATTCACAGGGCGCATGTATAGCGAAACCTTGGGTAAGTGGCATTTCTGGTTATCAGCCATTTCTTTCAATATTACCTTCTTCCCTCAGCATTTTTTAGGTCTTGCCGGAATGCCGCGCCGTATTCCTGACTATGCCTTACAGTTTGCTGAATGGAACATGATCTCTTCGATCGGCGCGTTCATCCTGGGTTTTAGCCAGTTGCTGTTTGTATGGAATATCGTGAGTTGCATTCGCTCTGGCGAGAAAGCGAAAGACAAGCAGTGGGAGGGAGCTGATTCGCTAGAGTGGACTAATCTTCCTTCGCCAGTGCCTTACCACACCTTTGAAACCGCGCCGATTCTGAAATAATTAATTGTGCAAAATGGAAAATAAGCCTGCTCAAGCTAAAAATAACCGCGCCAAATACATTACGTTGGCGCTTTTGATTGTTTGGGTCATTGCGGTGTTCGTTTTTACTTTCTTTAAGCTGCCGGGTGGTTTAAGGTGAGTGATGAATGTGAAAAGCGAAATGAAGAAAAGAATAAGACCGACTTAAATACGTCGAAAAATAGTGAAGTTGATATTCGAAAACAGCATCTTAAAGAAAATAAGGCAACGCTCGGCAAGTTGCTTTTGATAGTGCCAGTGATGCTGCTTTTTTGTGCTTCGCTAGTCCCTCTGTACAAACAAATTTGTGTAGTACTTGGCATCACCGCGCAACGTGCCATTGTGCAAAATACACAAGTTGATCTAAGCCGTTTGGTAAAAGTAGATTTCATTGCGCACTTGAACAACACATTTGCATGGAATTTCGAGCCAGTTGAAAAACACGTTGATGTGCATCCCGGCGCAATCGTCACTGTAAATTATCGCGTAACAAATACACTTCCGTACGCGACTACGGGCCGCGCAGTGCCGAGTTTCGCGCCTATGGAAGCGGGTCTGTACTTTAATAAAATTGAATGCTTTTGTTTCAGCAATCAGACCCTTCAAGCGGGTGAAACGAGAGATATGCCGGTTACGTTTTTTGTTGCAAACAAATTACCTGAAGAAATTGGTGCAATCGCCCTGTCATATACTTTTTTTAATGTGACCGACGATGCGAAAAAAACTTAGCACGCTGATGTGCGCAACGCAGGCGTTGCAAAACGTCGAGCTAAACATTGTTTAGCGCACAGATGTTTGACGCAATAAAAGCAGTTTTATGGTCGTTCTTCGGTATTCGAAGTAGCAAGGGATATGACGGTGATCGCGCAAAATTAAAACTTTGGCAGATCATCGTTGCCGGACTGTTTTGTGTGTTGATGCTGGTTCTAAGTCTGTTCTTTTTGGTACGGTTTTTAACGGCTAAGGCATAACATCAATAGGATGTTTGAAACAGTTGATAAGTATTGAGCAAGAATTTAGGGAGTTTTGAATGAGTGCAACTACTGGCGGATACTATTTCGCCCCTCCATCCAAATGGCCGATTATCGGCTCCTCTGCGCTGCTATTTATGGCGGCAGGCGGAGCGATGGCGATGAACCAGATACAACCTTACGGTTGGACTGCGCTAGCAATTGGCTTCGCAATTTTGGTTTACATGCTCTTCGGCTGGTTTGGGCAAGTTATCAATGAGAGTGAGTCGGGGCTGTACAACCCACAAGTGGACACCTCATTCCGTTGGAGCATGAGCTGGTTTATTTTTTCTGAGATCATGTTTTTTGCAGCATTTTTCGGCGCACTCTATTACGCGCGCTCGTTCTCCGTACCATGGTTGGGCGATTTGGATAATGCGCTCATCTGGCAAGGCTACGATGCCAAGTGGCCGACGCTGGGCCCTTACATCGGGCAAACCGCCAGCAATCAGTTTGGTGCAATGAGTCCGTGGGGCATCCCACTTCTGAACACGGTATTACTGTTGTCCTCCGGTGTTACGGTGACTTGGGCGCACCACGCACTCAAAGCAAATCATCGTGGTCAACTGATAGCCGGCTTGTTTCTGACTGTTGCGTTAGGATTCACGTTTTTAGGGTTCCAAATTTATGAATACATGCACGCTTACAGTGAATTAAACCTTAAGCTGACGTCTGGTGTGTTTGGCTCGACTTTCTATATGCTGACCGGTTTCCATGGCTTCCATGTCACGCTGGGTGCAGTGATGCTTACCGTTATCATGTTCCGTTGCATTAAAGGCCATTTCAAACCCAATCAACATTTTGGTTTCGAAGCCGTTTCCTGGTACTGGCATTTCGTCGACGTCGTATGGCTTGGGTTATTTTTGTTTGTCTACGTTTTGGTCTGACCCAAAATAGAGCTAACGCATAAAAAATGGGTCGCTAGCGGCCCATTTTTTATAATCTCTTGGAAATCAAATCTTCCATGGTTCGTTGTGGGTTATTTGGGCGGCAGCAGCCCCAAAAAATAGCCGGCGATCACGATCACGATAATAAGGACTGAAAGGCCGATGCGAATGGTCAGAGCGTTCACAACGCGCCGTGAATTGCCCTTGTCCTTGTACATAAAAAACAATCCGCTAAATAAGCTAATCAACACAAGTACAAGCAACACTATCAATAAAATTTTCATCAGATCTCACCTAAATTGCACGAATCAATTGTGCAGAAATTTGTCTCACAAGCCAAGCTGTTTGTGATCGCCATCTGGCGTTATCAGGTTCCGTTGAATTTGCTTAAATTCACGCAGGTTTTACTGAAATTAATGTCGCATCGCATGCAAATAGCTCAACGCCAATTCAGCTTCACCCCCTCTTTAATCCCCACGCTGGCTGCATTGGTTATGGTTCTGCTCACGCTCTATTTGGCCATATGGCAACAAGGCCGGGCAACGCAGAAGCGGGCGTTACAAGCTGAGTTTATCGCTCGCACGGTCGCGCCTCCTGTCGTTATATCAAGCACTTTAAGCTACATTGAAAACGTCGAGGGCTATCGCTATCGCATCGCCATCGCGCGCGGCGAGTGGGTGGCGAAAAATCAGTTGTTTATCGACAATAAAGTGAACGAGAATGGGGTGGTCGGATACCACGTGATCACGCCGCTTAAGGTCGATAATGGCTCGCTCACTGTTTTGGTAAATCGCGGTTGGATCGCCCGAACTGCGAAATATCCGCTACCTCCCTTGGCGTTGCCACCTCTGGGTATGATTGAAGTACATGGCCTGCTAACAATACCAAGCCAACGTTTTCTGGAGTTGTCAGCCCATTCTGCGGAAGGCAATGTTTGGCAAAATCTGACGATTGACCGCTATCGCGCGGCCACAAACGCTCGGGTCTTGCCGTTCGTCTTGCTGGCTACGGAAGCGACGCCTCCGAATATCGGGCTCGCCTCTCAAAGCGAGCGCCCCGACGCTGGCGTAGAAAAACATATTGAATACATGCTGACTTGGTATTCGTTGGCGGCGACTCTGGTGTTGCTTTGGGTTGGTCTCAACTTTCATGTCCGACACATTAGCCCGGCCTCAGCCGTAGACGCAAACACAAACTCCGTGAACCAAAAGAAAGCCTCTCGATGACGCCAAGAACTAAATTTGTCATGATTTTTCTACTGTTTTCTGTGCCATTTGTGGCATCAACCATAACCTTTCTGATTTGGAAACCATCGGTTACCAATAATTATGGAGAGCTGATTGCGCCGGTTATTTCGTTGCCCGAGACCAAGCTGCTCGCGGCAGAAGTTATCCCGCCGATTGGTGGTGCAGTTAGCAGCATAAATAAGGAGCTGATAGAAAAATCATTACGCGGTAAGTGGTTGATGCTGACACGCGATAGTGGCGCGTGCGAAGAGGCGTGTCGAAAAAAACTTTATGCCATGCGTCAGGCTAGGCTCAGCTTGGGCCGAGAACAAGATCGCGTCCTGCGCGTCATATTGGTGGACGACGATATAGCGCCTTCAGCGGGACTGGGTCAGGAGTTTGCGGGCACGATTTGGATTTCGGCTAAGACGTCGCCGTGGTTGCAGCTTTTACCAGCGCCTACAGATTCGCGAAATCATCTTTACGGCGTTGATACCCTGGGTAATATATTTATGCGCTATCCGGCCGACCCCGACATCAAACGCATGATGCAGGATTTCAAACAAGTCTTAAAAGCCTCGCAGATAGGCTAACCATGAACATGTGAGCAGCGCTTTTTTTGGACGTTTAAAAAAATGAAAATGAGCGGTTTAGAACAAGGCGTCGTCGGGATGATCACGCTGGCAATAATTGTGGGTGCATTCGTATGGGTCGCGCGCTATCAGGAGCGTTATCGCCGTTTAATTGCGATAACAGCAGCAACGACATTGGTTTTGATAATGTTAGGTGCCTATGTGCGCTTGTCCGATGCAGGATTGGGTTGTCCCGACTGGCCCGGCTGCTACGGCAACCTCACTCCCCAACATTCTGTAGAAGAAATTCGCGTTGCAGAAGCTTTGCAGCCTGGAGGTTCCGTTTCCATGGCCAAAGCATGGAAAGAAATGGTGCATCGCTATTTGGCGATGGTGCTAGGCGCATTCATTGCTGCCATCATGCTTTCTGCCTGGCGCAATCGGCGGCTGTGGGGCGAATCGATAGCATTGCCGACGATTATTGCGTGTGCCGTTATTTTTCAGGCAGCATTGGGTGCCTGGACGGTCACACTATTACTCAAGCCCGCGATCGTCACCTCACACCTGCTGGGCGGAATCACTATTCTTGCGCTATTGTCATGGTTGCTTGTACGGCAGCCCGACACCGGAAAGTGGGCGAATCCCATCGAGTCATATTCCGGCTTGAGAATATTTGCCGTACTAACGTTGACAATCGTATTCGGCCAAGTGGTACTCGGTGGATGGGTGAGCACTAACTATGCGGCTCTGGCTTGTTTGGACTTGCCGACGTGTCATGGCCAACTGTTGCCAGAAATGGATTTCGCTAACGCATTTCACATTATCCGTCCGCTGGGCGTAGGGCCCGATGGCGAGTTGCTGCGTTTAGAAGCGTTGACGGCGATTCACTGGACGCATCGTGTCGGTGCCATCGTCGTTACGCTATTGGTCGCCAGTTTTGCGCTTAGTCTAATGAAAGTGGATTCAGGCAAACGTGCTTCGAAAATGCTGCTTGGTTTATTGACGGTGCAATTGCTTCTCGGTCTCAGTAACGTGTGGTTTAGTCTGCCATTGCCGGTCGCTGTCGGCCATAATGGCGTCGCGGCAATGTTGGTGGCTTGGATGGTAGTCATTAATTTGCGCCTTCATAACGAAGGTAAAGTCAGCTTCGATAAGCGTCTGGCTCTATAATTGGACCATTAGTTTAGTTTCAAAAGGTACCATCCATGTCTTACATTGCCATCTCAAATCATGAACACGTTTTTGTTCAGTTTTTAAAACTGACCAAACCGCGCGTCAACGCGCTTATCGTGTTCACGGCCATGATTGGGATGATGCTGGCGTACCCAGTAGGCATTGCCTGGGATATGCCGTTAATGTTTACCGCTACAATTGGCATCGCGCTGGTGGCGGGAGCGGCTGCAGCATTTAATTGCTTGGTCGAGCAACAAATTGATAAAAAAATGGCACGCACCCGAGCACGGCCAACCGTTGCGGGTTCCATCCTGACGTGGCAAATATTAGCGCTCGCGGGTATTGTGGGTGGCGTTGGATTGCTGGTGTTGCACCAATACGTTAATCCCCTCACCATGTGGCTGACGCTCGGCACTTTTGTAGGTTACGCGGTGATTTATACGGTAATTCTGAAGCCCTCGACCCCACAAAATATCGTGATCGGTGGCGCGTCTGGCGCAATGCCACCGATACTAGGCTGGGCAGCAGTGATGAACACCGTGTCCCCTGAATCTATGGTGCTGTTCTTGATTATTTTCGCCTGGACGCCGCCGCACTTCTGGGCACTGGCCCTTTATCGAAAAAAGGAATACGCCAAAGCCGGTTTGCCTATGTTGCCTGTGACGCATGGCAACGCATTTACCCAGCTGCACCTTATGCTGTACACGTTCATCATGGTCGCCTGCACCTTGTTGCCGGTGGCTATGAAAATGTCGGGCGTTATTTATTTCATTGCGGCATTAGCGCTGGATGGTTATTTTGTGTTCCTCGCGGTAAAGCTGTACCGAAAATACAGTGATGCTTTAGCCAAGCGAACTTTCGCTTATTCGATTCTCTATTTGTCGCTTCTTTTCGGCGCGTTGTTGGTCGATCATTACGCACCCCTCGTCATTCGCTAGAATATGTTGACCTGGCGTGCACTTCTGCTGACCGTAATAGCGGTCTTTTTTGTGGCCGCATGCGAGCCCGCAAAGCCGCCTTTTAATGCAGTCGACATTACGGGTGCGACCGGCTATGGCAATGATTTCCGTCTCACCGATCATAACGGTAAGACGAGAACGATGTCCGATTTTCACGGCAAGGTGGTAGCCATGTTCTTTGGCTTCACTCACTGTCCTGACGTATGCCCCACAACGTTGTCGGACATGAAACGCGTTATGGAAAAACTAGGGCCTGATAGTGGGCGGTTACAGGTTTTATTTGTGACCGTAGATCCGAAACGTGACACGCCCGAACTACTTGCCAAGTATGTGCCATCGTTCAACGCAAGCTTTTTGGGCTTGTACGGCGATAACGAAGCTACCGCAAAAATGGCGCGTGATTTCAAGATCATTTATCGCATACGGCCAGGCAAAACCGCGGATAGCTATACGCTCGACCACACCGCTGGAACCTTGATATTTGATCCGCAGGGCACTTTGCGTCTGTTTGTCGACTACGGACGGCTTACGCCTGAACAAATCGCCGCGGACATCAAGCGGCTCCTCTAGTTTTTAAATTGTCGGGATTTTAATATGAGCATTCAACGTTTTCACATCGGCCCCCGCCTTTCTGACATGGTGATTCATGGCGACACCATTTATCTTGCGGGTCAGGTAGCGGACGACACGGGCGCCGATATTGGTGGCCAAACTAGTCAGGTTTTATCCGCTATAGACAAACTGCTCGGTGAGGCGGGTAGCGATAAAACTAAAATCTTGTCTGTCACTATTTATATCGCCGATATGATGGATTTCGCAGGCATGAACGCGGTGTGGGAAAAATGGGTTACTGCCGGGCATACTCCAGCACGCGCGACGGTAGAAGCAAAAATGGCGAAGCCTGCTTACAAAGTCGAGATGCAAGTCATTGCAGCGAAGTGATTAACCAACTTCTCTGTGCTTTCCAGAGCTTTGGGGCCTGAGGAATGGACATCCACGGCTCGGTCTCCTCGCGCTAGAGGCTGACTCGCAAAATAAAATGGGCGCCTAACTAGGTGCCCATTTATCTATGTTACCCGAAGCTGGAAATCAGGTGGCTTGATAAGCCGCCAAAGATGACTTCATTTTTTGCATCGCCTTAACTTCAATCTGGCGAATGCGCTCTGCCGACACACCGTATTCATCTGCCAGCTCATGCAAGGTCAATTCTTCCCCTTCGCGCAACCAGCGTGCCTCAACAATACGGCGACTACGGTCGTCAAGGCTATTCAAAGCATCGCGCAAACCATCGGTTGCGGCAGCGCTTTTTTGCATTCCTGATAAACGCTCAGACGGGTCTACTGTTGCATCTTGCAAATACGCAATTGGACTTACCCAGTTTTCATCGTCATCATTCAACGGTTCCAGCGAAATTTCCTGCCCTGAAAGGCGCTGTTCCATTTCTGAAACATCGGTCTCTTTTACGTTTAGCTGTCGTGCAATGGATTTGACTTCAGTCGGTGAGAGCGCACCAAAATTCGGCTTCATGCTACGCAGGTTAAAAAATAGTTTGCGTTGCGCTTTGGTGGTAGCCACTTTTACAATGCGCCAGTTTTTCAGGATGTACTCGTGCATCTCGGCTTTGATCCAATGCATGGCAAACGAGACCAATCGTACACCGCGGTGCGGATCAAATCGTTTAACAGCCTTCATCAAACCAATGTTGCCTTCCTGAATCAAATCTGCCTGTTGCAGGCCGTAGCCCGCGTAATTCCTCGCAATCGACACCACGAGGCGCAAATGTGACAAAACCATCTCTGAAGCAGCCGTCAGGTCGCCGCGCTCTTTGAGCGCTACGCCAAGTCCGTGCTCGCGCGCAGGGGTCAGCATCGGAATACGGTTAACCGCTGAAATATAATTCTCTAGGCTGCCAACTGACAGCGCGGGTAAATTCATGGTTGCGGTGGTCATTACTGTGTCCTCCACGGGCGGAAATCACTATTTCCGCAAAAGTTACACCTGAAAACGTCAGATGCACGCGTTACAACTACTTTTGCCAGTGCCGCTAGTTCACCTTTGATTTTAGCACTCTGAACATAAGAGTGCTAATTTGCGAAAAAGTTTCAAGGTACTGTGATCAAAACCACTTCGGTTTTCGGCCGCTCCAGTGGCAAGACTGTTTACGCATTTGTTCGTGCGCAGTGAGGTTTTGATTTTGCACACGACTGCCCATTTGGCTCCGAGCGCCCAAACAATCGCCAGCCAACCACGTCGTATGACAGACATG
>JBBRZG010000017.1:0-36909 GCA_038236905.1 Burkholderiales bacterium | reverse complement strand
GCTATTTCTGCCGAGGGCTGGGCGAGGCTGGATCCGCAAAATTTGTATCCTGCAATCCTGGTCCGAAACCCTGGGCCGTTCATGGCCGGCGATTACAAATTGCCAGCCAAAGAGCCGATTGATGATTCACCCTTGCCTACTGCGTTGTTAGATGCGCGCTCGCCGCGGTTTGACCGAGTAATGGCACAGGATAATTTTAAGCAGGAGCCTGTTTATATGCAAAGCGCGATTTCCCAATGGCTATTAGGGGCTTCCTTCGTTTCTGGTTCCAGTTATGTCGCAAGCGCGTTGAATTATTGCCGACCTGCCGAGGCCGCCCGACCGTCGCGGTCGCAAATCTGTGCAGGCGTTGCCAAGGTTCTGGCTGAGCAAGGCAAATCTAGCTTGGACTTGTCCGTCGCTCTTACGCTCGGGGAACGGGGAATGCTTTCTGATTCGCAAATCGCAAAACTAAAAGTCGAAAAAGCAGCTTACGAGGCACAGGTCGGGAAACTCTTAAGCGTATCCCCCTATTCTTGTGAGGGGATGGCGTTTTCTGTGAATTACCTGGCCAATTTACTCGCTCGTGGTGATAGAGGCATGGTCGAAGATGAGCAGGGTGGCGAGCTAAAAACTAAGCTGAACAAAGCGCTAAATGTGAAACCCTAATATTCATGAGCGTTTCCAACTAATAAGCGGCCAAAAGCCGCGCCGACATTAGACCTTCGTCTACAGGCTCACCGCACCACGCCCCAATTCAATTACGCGCCCGCTAACAAAAATTTGCTGGTTCGAATCGATCCGCAGTCCGAGATGACAGGGCCGATTCACCGATGCGCCCTGCTCAATTTGAAACGTAAGCGGAAGCGCGCGGTTGGCGCCTAACATCCAGCCGCCGAGATTGGCGGTAGCCGAGCCGGTGCCGGGGTCTTCGATCACGCTGCCGTGTTTTAAGAAGAAAAACCGCGAAAGCAACTTTTGCCCTTGGCCTGGCGCGCCGCCTGTGCCATCGTGCGATGCGCGGCTAGTGTAGTCGTTCGGGGCAAATACATACGCCATTGATCGCCCCACATCGCTCGATACTGCCGCCAATAAATCCGCTTTGGGCAGCACCCGCGTCACCGCGTCAGCGCTGGCGAGTGGCACGATCAATTGCTCGCTGCCGGTATTGACCCAGCGTGCGCCGTCTAGCACGTCGGCGATTGGTAGCGACAACATCGCGGCGATTTCTGCCCGCGATAACATGCAATCACGGAAGGCAGGGGCGTTGGCGCTGAGGGTCCAACGGTCGTTGATTGCGTTAACCGGGATCACACCTGCCTTCATTTCCAACGTGATTGCATCGCCGGCTGAAAACAAATCACGCACCACGTGGGCGCTGCCGAGAGTAGGGTGACCGGCAAACGCCATTTCAAAAGTAGGCGTAAAAATCCTCACCTGAGCGGTCGCGTTTGTCGAAGGCAGAATAAACGTGGTCTCGGATAAATTAAACTGCAACGCAATAGCTTGCATCGTGTCTGAGGTTAAGTCACTGCCATCTTCAAACACGCAGAGTGGATTACCGCCGAAAGTGGATTCGGCGAAAACGTTGACGATTCGGTAATGATGTTGAGTCATGCATTGAAACCAATGTGGGTTGATCATCGTAGAATTGTAAGGTGTAAGCGTTCGACTAGACTTACCTGCTATCCATGTTTTTTTAAATTCAGTTATTTGTTTCCATCAAGGAGAAAGTTGTGTTCAAGATTCGTTCGTTGTATTCATTTTTAGTCGCCGCCGCGATGGCGTTGCCTCTGATGGCAAGCGCCCAAGCCCCTGCTACCGCGAAAGCCACATTTGCGGGCGGTTGTTTCTGGTGTATGGAAGGCCCGTTTGACGCGGTTGATGGCGTGATTTCTACCACCTCCGGTTATATCGGCGGTAAAACAAAAAGTCCGACCTATAAAGAGGTATCGTCGGGCTCCACAGGTCATACCGAGGCCGTGCAAGTGGTGTACGACCCCAAAAAAGTAAGCTATGACAAGTTGCTGTATGTTTTCTGGCGAAATATTGATCCCACGACCAAAGACCGCCAATTTTGCGATGTCGGCACGCAGTACCGCACTGGTATTTTTTATTATGACGATGCGCAGAAGAAATCAGCTGAAGAATCCAAAGCCGCGCTGGTAAAAGCAAAGCCGTTCCCAGGTGACTTTGTGACTGAAATTACCGCTGCGGGCGACTTCACGCCTGCCGAGGAATACCATCAGGATTACTACAAGAAAAACCCCACGCAATATCGTTTTTACCGCGCCGGTTGTGGACGCGATGCGAAGCTAAAACAATTGTGGGGTGCTGAGGCGGGTGGCGCTAAGCATTAAGCTTCAAGAGTGAAGCATTGAGCATTCGCGAGGCCAGCCCCTAACTTAGGGGCGGCGTCGCGAGCAATATTGGCTCAAACGGCAATACTGTAAACGTGCTTATTTAAGCCAGCATAAATGTTACTTAGATTTTTGCGGTTGTCTAAATTTAGAGTGCGTTTGCATTTCAACTTGCGGCGGCTGGACTAAACAATAATGGCGCGTGCCGTATTTTTCAATATCCAGCCTGGGCTTTCCTTCGCGCCCAGTCATGATTACATGCAAGTTACCTCTCGCCGCCGCTGGTGGTGCACCGCATATGATGTCGCTCGCGGCATCACGCCCGAAATCGCAAGCGCGCCGGATTTCATAAATTTTCCGTAGCTGCTCATCGCATCCGATTGGCATCAGGTGATGAGCGCACATGAGATAATGTTCATCGATCAAACAGGAGCGATTCCATGAGTCAAATGATAAGTTTTAAGCGTCCCGACGGCACTGCTGCGTCGGGTTATCTCGCGATCGCGGATGCCGATAAGCCCTCGGTGGTGGTGATTCAGGAATGGTGGGGTTTGAATGAACATATTTGCGCGGTGGCAGATCGCTTTGCCGCCGCAGGTTACAACGCGTTGGCACCGGATCTTTACGCAGGCCGTATCGCCAAAGACGCCGATGAGGCGAGCCATCTTATGACCGGCCTTGATTTCCCCGGCGCAACGCATCAGGATATTCGCGGTGCAGTGGAGCACTTGCGCAGCATCGGCGGCAAGGTGGGTGTCGTTGGATTTTGCATGGGCGGCGCGCTGACGATTGCAACGGCGGTGCACGTGCCGGGCGTGTCGGCTGCGGTATGTTTCTATGGCATTCCACCCGCCGGATTTGCGTCCCCCGCCGATATTAGTATTCCGTTTCAAGGGCATTTTGCGAACGCCGACGACTGGTGTACACCGGCGGCCGTGGATGCGCTTGAACTCGCGATGAAGGGAAAGAAACCTGCGCCCGAAATCTATCGCTATGATGCCGAGCACGCGTTTTTCAATAATGCTCGTCCCGACGTTTATGATGCCAATGCCGCAAAACTGGCGTGGGAGCGCACCGCACTGTTTTTCGCCCGAAATCTAGGCAAATAAGCGCTACTCGCCCAATTTAAGTCGAACCTAATCATCCAAGCGGCTGCAAGCCGGGTTCTACTTTCTGCCCTCCAGTTGCTTTGATGACATCCCGTAAATAGCATGCCCATTACTCCACTCGACGCCATTTCACACAGCATCCAACTCGCGGTCGCGCCGGTATTTATGCTCACCGCAATCGCGGCATTGTTGGGTGCACTTGCCACCCGGCTGGCGCGCATTATTGACCGAGCGCGCACGCTGGAAGATCGGCTCGAAACAGACGTGGTAAAGCACGAAGCCGAGATTTATGTAGAGCTCAAACTCCTGAGAAAACGTGGCCGTATTGTCAATAGCTCGATGATTCTGCTCACGCTGTCCGCAACGTTAATTGGTGCCACCGTGATCGCACTGTTTCTCGTTGAAACCATAACTTTGCGCTCAAGCGTGGTCGTGCCATGGACTTTTTTAGGCGGCGTCGTCATGTTCGTATGCGCATTGCTTTGTTTTCTGGGTGAAACGCTGCTTGCGGGCAAAGCGCTGGATTTTGGCAAGCGTGGCAGGCTGCGGTAGCGGTGTTTGGCGCAGAAATCCCCAAATGGCAAGCTAGGCAAGGACTTTGGTTTTATTTTTTGCGGGAATCGGGTAATTCGAGGGCCGACGCCCGTGCCCCTGCGGTACGCCGATTGTTGTCTTTGCAAATGAAAAACGGCGAAGATTCGCATCTTCGCCGTCGGTATCACGCCCGCTTAATTTGCGGTTTTAAAACACTCAAGCTTTATTCAAATCGTCCGCCTGTATCGGCAGTTTGCGGATACGCTTTCCGGTCGCGTTGAAGACCGCGTTCGCCACGCTGGGCCCGGTGGTGGCGGTGATGGGTTCGCCGATGCCGCCGGGTTTTTCAGAGGACGAAACCAGATGGACATCGACCTTGGGCATGTCGCTCATCCGCAGCACGGGGTAATTGTGGAAATTGGATTGTTCCACCTGTCCGTCTTTGAAGGTGATTTTTGAAAGCAGCGCGGCCGACAAGCCAAACACCACGCTGGATTCAATCTGCGCTTTGACAATATCCGGATTCACCATCATCCCGCAATCGACGGCAACCGTCATGCGGTGAATCTTTGGCGACCCTTTGACGACCGATATTTCTGCCACTTGCGCGACATAGGTGCCGTAGCCTTCCATAATCGCGATGCCCTGAAAGCGCCCGTTGCCGAGCTTGCCGCCCGATTTATAACCGGCTTTTTCGGTGGCGATTTTCAAGACATTGCGATAACGCGCATTCTCCGCGCCATCGAGCAACGACATGCGGAATTCCAGCGGGTCTTTGTTCGCCGCCAGTGCCATTTCGTCGGTAAAACTTTCATTGGCGAATGCGTTCATCGCATGCGATACCGAGCGCCAATAGCCGACTCGCACGCCGGTATCGTGAATGCTCGTCTCCACAGTCATATTCGCAATGTTGTAAGGCGTGATCGCGGCTTCGGTCATGAACGGATCGAGCCCATCTTTGACGACCGGCGGGAACAAACGTGCGGTCACCGATTGTGATGTGACGCGGAATTTCATGCCAACAGGTTTGCCGGCCGCGTCCAGACCGGCGGACAAAGTATTCAGGCTGACCGGTCGATAAAAATCATGTGCCATATCGTCTTCACGAGTCCAAATGAGCTTGACGGGTTTGCCGACTGCTTTGGAAATTTGCACGGCTTGCACGATGAAATCGACATCAATCCGGCGACCAAATCCACCGCCCAAAAAGGTGGTGTGGACATTGACTTTGTCCTTCGGAAAACCAGTAATTTGCATGGCCACGCCTTCCGCTAATTGCGGAAATTGGGTGGGGCCATAAAGATCGCAGCCATCGCTTCTGACGTCAGCCGTAAAATTCATCGGCTCCATCGTGGCATGGGCGAGAAACGGCAATTCATAACTGGCTTCGATTTTTTTCGCGGCACCGGCGATCGCTTTTTCGGCGTCGCCGGTTTTCTTGACTGACGCAGCGGGCTTGCCGAGCGTGTCTTTCAAGCCCTGAGAAATGGATGCGGTTGACAGTTTCGCTCCGGCGCCGTTGTCCCAAGTAATGTTCAGGGCATCACGCGCGGTTTTTGCTTGCCAAAAACTGTCCGCGACCACAGCCACGCCGTCATCAATTTGGACCACCGCTTTAACGCCGGGCATCGATTTGGCTTTGGCATCATCTACGGTCAGCGGCTTGCCGCCGAGCACGGGGCATTGCGCGAGCGAGGCGATCAACATGCCGGGTAGTTCAACATCAAGCCCAAACTGAGCCTTGCCGGTGACCTTGGCGGGCGTATCCAAACGCTTCATGGGCTTGCCCACGATCTTGAATGCGGTCGGTTCCTTCAGCGCTGGATTTTTTGGCATCGGCAGGGCGGCCGCTTTTTCAGCGAGCTGGCCGTACGACATTTTCTTGCCGTCCTTGGCGATCACGTGGCCCATGGAGGCGCGACAATCGCTTTCGGGAATTTTCCATTCGGTTGCCGCCGCAGAAACCAGCATCATCCGCGCTTGGGCGCCGGCCACGCGTAGCCCTTCCCAGGCATCTCGAACGCTGGTCGAGCCGCCAGTGAGTTGGCCGCCCAATAGCGCATTGATATAAACCGGGTTGGCGGGTGCGAGCTCAACATTGATGGCATTGAAATCGACTTCCAGTTCCTCAGCAACCAGCATGGGCATTGACGTATACGTGCCTTGGCCCATTTCGACGCGGTGACAAATAATCGTGACTTTGTTGTTTGAGCCAATCTTGACCCACGCATTTGGCTGTGAAGTTTTGGTGGCGGTGCCGGCGGCGGCTTTCGCAGAAGCGGGGGCGGGTATAGCAACGCCGATTACCAGTCCGCCAAATACGCTTGAAGAAAGCGCAGCGCTGGATTGTAGAAATTGGCGGCGGCTTGGATTTTTGATGACAGTTTTCATCTCAGGCCTCGCTCTTCTCGGCAACAGTTTGCCCGGCGGCCTGATGGATGGCGGCGCGGATGCGTTGATAGGTGCCGCAGCGACATACATTACCGCTCATGGCCGCATCAATATCGGCATCACTTGGCTTTTTGTTCTTGCTCAACAGCGCAACCGCCGACATGATTTGTCCGGACTGGCAGTAGCCGCATTGGGGAACGTCAAGCGCGATCCAGGCTTTTTGCACCGGATGCAAACCTTTAGCCGAAATGCCCTCAATAGTCGTTATGTTTTTTCCCGCGCAGGCCGACAGCGGGGTTGAACACGAACGGATGGGTTCGCCGTTCATGTGCACGGTGCATGCGCCGCACAGGGCTATGCCGCAGCCGTACTTGGTGCCATTCAGTTTTAAATGATCACGTAACGCCCACAGCAAGGGCGTATCGGGCGTAGCGTCGATGGAAACGGCTTTGCCGTTGACGTTTAGTTTTGTCACGATGAATGCCTTTCGTTAATGGCGTTCGATTTTGGGCAGAATAGCCGACGACAAAGATGGGTAAATGAAACGCTTTTATAAGCTGGTAACGCAAACTCGTGATGCGCCAGGCGACAAATAAAGACTGATTCTGTGGCTGGCAAAATGTTACTCCGTGAGCGTACGGTTTTTCTGAAAACAAGCACGCTGACCGCTGGAAGACATTACGCCGAAGGTCAGAAAATGTCATGTTGCAACGCACAATGAATGAGCGACCGGGTCAATATGAGTTGATGGCGATTTTAGTTGCGCTGGCAGTGTGCGCACCAGTACAAGCCGCGCCCTGAAACATCAATCCGCTCAATGGCACCGCCACAAATGTGACATTTTTCGTGGTCTCGATCAAATACCCAATGACGGTACCGGCCAAACGGTAACCCCTGTTTTTTGAGCTTACTCACAATGTTCAAGTCGTTGGTAATCCCGTGCGTTTCGTACGATTGGTGCGTTAATTCGAATGCCGCTGAGGCAAGCTTGTGGCGCTGCTCGACGTTTAGATCGACAAGTTGCGCATGCGGATGGATGCGCGAGACAAATAAAATATCGCTGCGCAAATAATTGCCAATTCCGGCCAGAAACCCCTGATCCAAAAGCAGTGCGGCCAGGCTTTTGCGGGCGAAGCGGGGATCATTTATTTGCGCCAATACATCGACCAAGCCGGTGGATTCCGCCAGCAATTCCACGCCTAGCTTGGCGATGTAGGGATGATGCGCGACGCGCCCGGTGGGCCACACCGAAATGTCAGATGCGCTATAGAGTACGGCGACCGAATCATCGGTATGGATTGCCAGACGTAACTGCAAACCAGGTTGCGGTGCCTGACCGCGTACGAGTATCCGCCATTGGCCATAAAGCTGGTTGTGGCTATAAATTGTCTGCCCATGACTAAAGTGTATGAGCATCGCTTTTCCACGCGGCTCGATCCCGGAGATAACCTTGCTGCACATGGCCGGCGCGTGCCCGGCGAGGTGGGGAAAAGCAAATTCAACCAGCCACACCCGCTTACCCAGAAGTGCGGCAGAAAGCTCGTCTGCAGAGCGCTTTATTTCAGGGCCTTCAGGCATCTTCAGCAGCTGTCGTTATATATTTTTTACTTATAGACAATTATTAGTTGCGGCTACGCAGCCACGCCTTTACATCGGCTTCCGGCACTGCGCTACTGATGTAGAAACCTTGCGCCACATCGCAGCCGAATTTCTTCAAGTCGATATATGTGGCCTCATCTTCGACCCCTTCGGCGACCACGGATAGTTCAAAATTGTGCGCCAGATCGATGACTGAACGCACGATCTGTTGATCACCTTTGGACGAGCGCATGTGCTGGACAAATGATTTATCTATCTTTAACTCATCAAGCGGAAAGCGCTTTACGTACGATAGCGACGCATGGCCAGTGCCGAAATCATCCACCGATAAACGCAGGCCCTTTTCTTTCAGACGGTTGAGTACTACGAGCGACTTATCCATATTGCCGATAGTGGCACTTTCGGTGATTTCGAGCGTAACGGTCGAGGGCACTGTTTGCCAAGTGCCCAAACACTGCTCAACAATTTCCGGAAGTTCGTTTTCACCCAGCGAAATAGTGGACAAATTAACGCTCACGTCGATTTCGACGCCATCGCGTTTCCACTCGCTTTGGTTGCGAAAAACAGTATTCATGACCCAACTGGTGAGCGTATTGATCATGCCATTGGCTTCGGCCACGCGCACGATGGCGGCGGGGTTGATCCAGCCTCGTTCGGGCACATTCCAGCGTAATAGCGCCTCAAGGCCCGTGCAGCGACCGGTTTTAAGCGCTATCTGAGGCTGATAGTGAACTTCGAGCAGATTCGCGCGCAGGGCATCGCGTAACATCGCTTCGAGGCCGGAATAGACTTCAAGATCGCGGCTGTCTTCATTTTGAAAAATATGCAGCGCTAAATCACGGCTGCTGGCAATGACGTTGGCGATGTCGGCGTTGACGATCAGTTGTTCGGCGAATTTGGCATGCTCAGGGAAGCAAGCGACGCCGATAACAGGCCGGACCACGATCATGCTATTGTCAAAACTGAACGGTGGCTCCAGCGTTTGGCGGACTTTATTTGCCGCGAGCCATGCCTGAGTGCTGGTTTTTAAATTCGGCAAGATAAGGCAAATTTTTTCATCCGAGATTTGTATAAAGCGATCAGCCGGCCGCAGGATTGCGGGCAAACGCTTCAAGGCGCGCCGCATGATGTCCGCCGTGGGCACTCCTAATAGCGCTTCCAACTTGTCTGGGCGCGCCAGTGAAACCAACAGCACGGCCACGAATCGCTGCGACATGCGTGCGTGATCTATCGCGTTGGTAATCGTCTGCTTGAGCTGATCGCGCGCCAACTCATGCTGGTTGTCGTTTGTTCGGACAACTTTATCGCCGGGATTGGTGGTGATATTGGCGTCAGGGAGCATCGATATTTAGTCCGTCATTGCAAATAAAATTCGCTTACATCGAGACCAAATGCGTTGGGCGCCAAGCCGCGACGGATATAAATTGGTTTCTCGGATACATCATAGAGCAGGTCGGTAGTGGTCGGAAATTTGCGGACGGTTTTATCTGCCTCGGTAATGATCATCACCTTCGGCTTTAAACGCTTCAGCTTGTTATGGGTCGCCACAATCGCCACTTCACCGGTGGAGAGCTCGACCAGACTGCCGACCGGAAATGCGCCGATCGATTGGATAAACTGCTCAAGCATTTCTGCGTGAAACTGGTTACCAGCAAAGCTGGACATGGTTTGCAGTGCTTCGTGAGGTGAGGCTGTTTCGGCATAACTACGCTGCTGTGTCATGGCAGCGTAGCTATCGGCAATACCGGCCATGCGTCCAAAAATCGTGATCTTTTCACCCGCCAGCCCGAATGGATAACCCTGACCATTCATGCGTTCGTGGTGCTGCGCAATCCCGTCCATCACGTCGGGGTGGATATTTGGCGTTTTGTGAAGAACATCGAGGCCAAACTCCACGTGCTTCTTGACGAGACTGAACTCCTCCGGGGTAAGCCGTTCGTGCTTTTCAAGTAATCCTTTGGGGATTTTCATTTTTCCGATATCGAGCAGCATGCCGAGTAGTCCCAAACGGGCGAGGTCGACTTTGGGGTAACCGAGGTGGCGACCAAACGCAACCAGATTCACCGCCACGCTCAAACTGTGGCCATAAGTTGCGGAGTCCTGTTCACGCAAACGCGCCACCCACATCATTGCATCCGGATTGCGCACCATACTTTCGACCATGTCGTCGATGACGGCCTCAACATCTTCAAGTTTCAGCGTTTGGCCGCTTCGAATATCTTCGGACACCCGGTGGAGAAGGTCGTTGGTCCGCGTGAACGCATCATGCGCGAACTTGATTTCCTCCTCGACAGTTAGTTGGTCCTCATAGATCGTGAGCTGAATAGTTTCGGGAAGAAAAGATGGGCGCACATAAACAGCTGCTGTTTCGTACTCGTTTGTGACGCTGTCGTAATCGATATCGTCTTTTTGGCGGGTCTGAAATAAATTGAGCGCGCTTTCTTTAAGTTGCGAAAAGAATCCGCGTCGCTTTTCGCCGCCATCGGAATTTTTAGACTGCCTTTGACCTAGGCCGTTGACGTTGATTTGCGCAAGCTCCGCATCATCGGTCGTGGCGTCGGCTTGGGTGCTTGAGCGCATGGCAATGGCAAAGCTAGTTTTGCCGTTGGAAGCGGTGTCATCTTGTTTGGCTTTGTTGGGCAAAGTTCGATTGTGCGCAGAATAGCGCTGCGAATCAGTGTTGGGGTCGCCGCCGGTGTCCGGGCCAGCGCTGGGTGCGGCGATTTTAGTGATAACCACGATTGGCGCGCTGCTTACTTCGCGGCGTTCGAGCGGTTTGGTGATGGGCAACGCCTCGTAGGAATTCCCGGTTGAGCGCTGTGGGTCAATCATCACCCATGCGCAACAATCCCCGATTTGGGTTAGCAAATCTTGGTCTTCGATCAGGAACCCTTGCAACAAGAACGGCGTATCTATCCATGGCCGGTCAAGGTCAGCAACGAACATTCCGATTCTAAGGTCAGTTGATTTAACTTTGCGGTACATGAATTAGAGAGTGGTGAGAAACGCAAGACGCGCGCGATGTTGAAGGTGATGCAGGACCCCACAAATCTGGCAGGCTGTATTTTACGACGATCTGCAGTTTTTTAGTAAGTGGCCCGCGTGAGCACATATTTTTTTGGCAAGCGGCCTGTCTGGCTTAAACAATTGATGCGCCCGAAAGAGATTCGCGTTTAAATCAAGCGCTGGTGGAAGCACAGACTCACGATCCGCCTAGATTTTGATGTTTTTGAGCAACATCACCCTGTCTCGACGTGAAACGACCGGCAAATGTTCACCGCTCAAATCGTTCTGCAACCTATTTTCGTTCACTCCGGCAAGCTGCTATGGCGCTTTTTTTGTCTTGGCGAATCCTTGAGTTTGGCAATCTGGTCACAAACGATTATGCTCGCGCATCTTTTTATTGAGTACTGGGCTGCAAATGAAGTTTCAATTGTTGACAACTGATGGTCGCGCCAGACGTGGCCGCATGACACTTAACCACGGCACCGTTGAGACGCCTGTATTCATGCCGGTGGGTACTTACGGTACTGTAAAAGCCATGAGTCCGTTGGAGTTGAACGAGATTGGCGCGCAGATTGTGCTGGGGAACACTTTTCATCTGTGGCTGCGTCCCGGCCTCGACGTGGTGGCGAAACATGGTGGCTTACATCGTTTTATGGGATGGAACAAACCCATTTTGACCGATTCGGGCGGGTTTCAGGTTTGGAGCTTGGGCGAGTTGCGCAAGATTTCGGAAGAGGGCGTCGCTTTCCAGTCGCCGGTGAACGGCGATAAGTGTTTTTTATCACCGGAAGAATCAATGCGCATTCAGCACGTGCTGAATTCGGATGTGGTGATGATTTTTGATGAATGCACCGCCTACCCCGCGACCATACCGGTGGCGGCGGAATCGATGCGTTTATCGTTGCGCTGGGCACAGCGCTGCAAGATCGAATTCACTCGCTTGGAAAATACCAATGCGCTATTCGGGATTGTTCAGGGTGGCATGCATGAAAGTTTGCGCGACGAATCGCTGGCAGGCTTGGTCGATATTGGTTTTCATGGCTATGCAATTGGTGGCTTGTCGGTGGGCGAGCCCAAGGAAGACATGCTGCGAATTCTTGCGCACACCGCGCCCAAGCTGCCGGCTGAGAAGCCGCGCTACCTGATGGGGGTGGGCACTCCTGAAGATTTGGTGGATGCGGTCGGCCACGGGGTCGATATGTTTGATTGTGTGATGCCGACCCGTAACGCCCGCAACGGTTGGCTCTTTACGCGATTCGGTGACGTGAAAATACGCAATGCGACGTACCGTGACGACACTAGAGCCCTCGATGAAACTTGTGGTTGCTACACCTGCCAAAACTTTACCCGCGCCTATTTGCACCATTTGCAAAAAACCCAGGAAATTCTGGGTGCGCGGCTAAATACCATCCACAACCTTTATTACTATCAGGAATTAATGCAAGAAATGCGCGACGCCATTGAGGTCGGACAATTTAATGTTTTCGTACAAAAATTTTATGCCAACCGCCAGCAATCGCAGGATAAGTCAGCGGGTGAATCTTCGGTCGGAATGGTATAATTTCGGGTTGATTTGAGCTTCACACGGGCTGGCAAAGTCTCAACAGATGATATTTCTCTGATTCAAAGCTATAAATTGAAGCTCGTTCTCAAATTATTTGACAAACCATCACACAACGCTCGCCTCCCAGCTTGTTTTTGACGATGGTGCCACCAATTCACATCTCACGTACCTATCGTAATGCCACTCGGAGAACCGTTTCATGATTAGTTCCGCATTTGCTCAAACTGCCACCGCGGCGGGCCCTGAAGGTACCTTAATCGGCATGCTGCCGATTATTTTAATGTTCGGCCTACTGTATTTTCTGATGATTCGTCCGCAGATGAAAAAAGGCAAAGAACAGAAAAGCATGATCGAAGCGCTGCAAAAAGGTGATGAAGTTGTCGCCATGGGCATCATCGGCAAAATCGTAAAAATCAGCGATGGCTATATCGGCCTTGAAACTGGGGACGGCAAAGTCATACACATGCAAAAAGGCGCGGTGAGCATTTTGCTGCCTAAAGGCACGTTTAACGACGTAACGAAGTAAGGTACGTTTAAGGACGTCACCAAGTAACGTTCTCAATTGTTGCGATGGCAGCTGGGCGAGCTCCTTTTAGACTGATTCTTTGTCCACCCCATCTTGCAACTATCGAACTGACTCAACCCACCCCACCATACCCTTCGCGCAATTCAGCCAAGCTGGCTAGTCATTTGTAATTTGCGGCTAAAGTTTTTGAGGTTTTCATGAATAAATATCCTGCTTGGAAATACGTCGTCATCGTGGTCGCTCTGGTGGTCGCTTTTCTTTACACGCTGCCTAACTTTTTTGGCCAGGCCCCTGCGCTTCAAGTTTCAGGCCTGCGCGCTAATAAGGCCGATGCAGCATTGCAATCGCAGGTGCAAGAAACGCTAAAGGCCGCCAATCTTTCTTCTGATTCTGTGGCCATTGAAGGCGAATCACTGCTCGTCAAGTTTGCCGATCCGGATGCGCAACTAAAAGGCCGCGATGCGCTTCAGGCGAAACTGGGTGATGGCTATGTCGTCGCCTTGCAGCTGGTATCAAATTCGCCGGCATGGCTGGGTAAGATCGGTTCTCATCCGATGTATCTCGGCCTCGATCTGCGTGGTGGTGTGCATTTTCTGATGCAGGTGGATATGAGAGCGGCGGTTGATAAAGCGGTGGATCGTTACACCGGCGATATTCGCACCGTGCTGCGCGATAAAAAGATTTACCACACCGGGATCGCCCGAGTGGGTGACAGCACCACGGTGAAATTCAAAGAGCCCGCCGAATTCGCCAAAGCAAAAAAAGAAATC
Source organism: Burkholderiales bacterium (assembly GCA_038236905.1). Classification (GTDB taxonomy): domain Bacteria; phylum Pseudomonadota; class Gammaproteobacteria; order Burkholderiales; family Usitatibacteraceae; genus UKL13-2. The sequence goes on along the minus strand of JBBRZG010000017.1, from coordinate 23,071 downwards.
GAATCCATGGCTCCGGAACTGGCGCTGCGCGATTCGGTGGTGGGCGAAGAAACTGTTTTAACCGCAGTCATGAAACCTGAAACGATCGCCAAGCTGCGTGAATCGGCGATCGAGCAAAATATGACTGCACTCCGCAAACGCGTAAATGAGCTGGGTGTGTCTGAACCGATTGTTCAACGTTCCGGTGATGACCGGATTTTGATCCAGCTGGCCGGTGTACAAGATCCCGCGCGTGCGAAAGACGTAATTGGTCGCACCGCGTCTTTAGAACTGCGCATGGTTGATGATGATATTGCCTCATTCGAGCAGTACCGCAATTCGCCTGCGCCGTTTGGGCTCGAGAAGATGATTAGCTCCAAAAATGAAGTGGTGCTGGTTAAGAAGCAGGTGGTGATTACGGGTGACAAAGTCACCGATGCCCAGCCTGGCTTCGATGAAAACGGACAGGCGGCGGTCAATGTTCGGCTTGATTCGGTAGGTGGCCGCGCCATGCTGCAAACCACGCGCGAAAATTTGAAGAAGCATATGGCTATGATTATGATCGAAAAGGGCAAGCCGGAAGTGCTCACCTGGCCGACGATTCAAGGCGAGTTTGGGCCACAATTTCGCATCACCGGTATAGCTAATACCAACGAGGCCAAAAATCTCGCGCTGCTGTTGCGTGCCGGCGCGCTGGCGGCCCCGATGGAAATTATTGAAGAGCGCACGATTGGCCCAAGTCTGGGTGCCGAGAATATCGAAAAAGGTAAAAATTCACTGTTTTTCGGGTTTGCGCTCATCACCGTTTTCATGATTGCCTATTACATGTTGTTTGGTGTGGTGTCTGTGCTGTCACTCGCCGCCAACCTGTTGTTTCTGGTGGCGCTGCTGTCCATGCTGCAAGCGACCATGACGCTACCGGGCATCGCCGCAATTGCGCTGACGCTGGGTATGGCGATTGATTCCAATGTGCTTATTAACGAACGCATCCGCGAAGAACTTCGCAACGGGATGTCGCCGCAAATGGCGATTCAGGTGGGGTATGAGCGTGCACTCGATACGATTATTGATTCAAATATCACCACGCTGATTGCCGGTCTTGCATTGTTGATATGGGGATCGGGTCCGGTGCGCGGATTTGCGGTGGTTCATTGCTTGGGCATTGTCACTTCGATTTTCAGCGCGGTGATGGTGTCGCGTGGCTTGGTGAATCTTATTTACGGCGGAAAAAAAGGTGGCAAGCTATCCATCGGCAACGTGGCTTGGGCGAAAGATACCAAAACTGAAGTCAAAGCTGCCAAGGCTTGATGATATTCAGCGCGGTTAAATGAAATTTTTGAACCAAGAAAAGAGATAAAAAATGGAATTTTTCAGATTCAAAAAATCAATCCCGTTCATGCGCTATGCGTTGATCTTCAACGTGATTTCTGCGGTGACGTTCTTACTCGCCGTTTTCTTTCTAGCGACCAAGGGTTTGCATCTTTCAATTGAATTTACCGGTGGCGCGGTGATGGAGGTGAAGTATGACAAACCTGCCGAACCGGATCGTATTCGCGATGCGCTGATTAATGCCGGTTTTGTGGATATTCAGGTGCTGAAGTTTGGATCAGCACAAGACGTGCTGATCCGTTTGCCGTTGAAATCAGTCGCCCCTGTCGAGGGCGCTAAAACAGATCCAATCGTCAGTGGCGCAAAGACCCAAAACGAAGCCATGCAAAAGCAAAACGAGGCTGTAATGGCGGCCCTCAAAACCCAAGATGCGTCAGTCACGCTCACACGGACCGAGGTAGTGGGCGGTGTGGTCGGCAAAGAGTTGGCCACCGACGGCGCGCTTGCGCTGCTGTTTGTTTGTCTGGGCATCATGGCGTATTTGGCGATCCGTTTTGAGTGGCGCTTTGCAGTCGCCACTATCATCGCCAATTTGCATGACGTGGTGATTATCTTGGGCTTTTTTGCCGCCTTCCAATGGGAATTTTCGTTGCCGGTACTCGCCGCGGTGTTGGCAATCTTGGGCTACTCGGTGAATGAATCGGTGGTGGTATTTGATCGTGCGCGCGAGAACTTCCGCAAGATGCGCAAAGCCACAACTGAAGAGATTTTCGATGCCGCGATTACCGGAACGATTTCGCGAACCATCATCACCCATACCACAACCGAAATGATGGTGATCGCGATGTTGGTGCTGGGTGGACCGACGCTGTTTTACTTTGCCCTAGCGTTGACGATTGGTATCTTGTTCGGCATTTATTCGTCGGTGCTGGTTGCGTGTCCGCTGGCAAAATACCTCGGCGTATCGCGCGAGGATTTTATAAAGGTGGAAAAGAAAAAGGATAACGAACCCGAAGTTATTTCGGCTGCACCCTAGACTTTTAGGGCTTGTTTATTTGAGCGGCGTTGGGTTTTCAGCGCCGCTTTTTTGCGGCCGCAAATCGGTTAACCCTAGTATTGACGGGTATCCTAGAGCAAAAATGCTTTTAAACGCCCGTCGATATTAGGACTTTGATATTTTTTTATTCAGGTGACGCTGAAACCTGATCCACCAGTTGAGTGTGTTTCTAACAGGGCTACCATGGACTTTCTGCTTTCAATCTGGGATTTGATCGTCCACCTCGACAAGCATCTCGCCATGCTGGTACAAACGTACGGCCTGTGGATTTACGCGATATTGTTTGTGATTATTTTTTGTGAGACCGGCTTGGTTGTCACGCCGTTTTTACCGGGCGATTCGTTGCTGTTTATCGCCGGCGCACTCGCTGCAACGGGTGGGATGGATGTACATATTCTCGTCGCACTTTTGATCGTGGCCGCGGTGCTCGGCGATGCCGTCAATTACCAAATCGGCGCATGGGCAGGACCGAAAATTTTTAAAGATGACAACGCGCGATTTCTGAAAAAAGCGCATCTCGAAAAAGCGCATGCGTTCTATGAAAAGTGGGGCGGCGCGGCGATTATTCTGGCGCGGTTTACGCCATTTCTGCGGACCTATGTTCCGTTCGTGGCCGGCATGTCGCGCATGTCGTACCGAAAATTCTCGCTTTACAACGTCACGGGCGGTGTTATGTGGGTCGCTTCTCTGACCTATCTGGGATATTTTTTCGGAAATATTCCGTGGGTTAAAGCCAATCAAGGTTTCATGGTGATTGCTATCGTGATTGCGAGCCTTCTCCCGGTTTTAATCGGCGTCTTGAAATCACGCCGCTAGTCGCCCACACGCCAGCGAGGTTTGACATTACGCATGGCCGAAATTACCGGTGCAAATTAACGTTGACGACTGGGGGCGGTGAATTTGGCGAAGTAAATAGCGGAAATGAAAAACACCAAAGAAAGCGCAACTTCAACGCCAGCCAGCATCTGTGACAGCCCTTTGTCAGACCACGCCCGAACCGCGCCCTCTGTGAAATAAAACAGCACAAACATCGACGCCCATTGGTAGGTGTAGCGCTTGCCGCGCAAAATACCAAATAGCGGTAGCAGCAACGGCAAAGCCTTCAACATCAATAGCGAACCACCCGGGCGCAATGGCGCCAGCACCGCCTCCCACGCAATCGATAATGCAATCAAGCCGATCAGTGACGCGCTTGCCGCATAGCGGCAGAGGTCGCGATAATCTTTCGGGCGCGCGGGTTCGACGCTGGTTTCAATCATGAAGTTTTTGTCCAATCTGGGCCAAGCGCTTGCCCTGCGCAAATGCCAGTTTCTTTTCTGTTTCACTCACTGCCAATTCACCTGCCGCGCCTGCCACATGGCTGGCACCGTAAGGCGTCCCGCCGTCACGTGTTGCGCTGAGTTCGGGCTCGGTGAACGGCACCCCGACGATCACCATGCCGTGATGAAGCAGCGGCACCATCATCGTTAGTAGGGTCGATTCCTGCCCGCCGTGCATGGACGCGCTAGAAGTGAAGACAGAGCCGGGTTTCCCAGAAAGCGTGCCGCGCATCCATTCGCCGCCCAGGCCATCCAGAAAATATTTCATCGGCGCCGCCATATTGCCAAAGCGGGTGGGTGAGCCCATCGCCAAGCCGGCGCATTCCGATAAATCTGCGGACGTCACGTAAGGCGGTCCGTCGTCAGGTACGGCCGCCGCGACCGCTTCAATGACGGTGGAAACCTTGGGTACGGTACGCACCCGCGCTGACATTCCCGGCACACTATCCACACCGCGCGCGATGTGGCGTGCAAGCTCGCGAACGCTGCCCGCATGCGAGTAGTACAAAACGAGGATGTCGGACATAAAAACGTTAGACCTTAAGTTGGGTGAATATCAGACCGGGGCAAATTTTCCGCGGGGTGAATGTGTGCATATTTGCCGCTTTACATATTGCATGATGCGGAAAAGCGATCAATTTACCCCTTATTATACGAGGCACGTTCGACATAATTCCGACAGAACTAGGGATAGAGTTGTGTAAACCCTGTTGCGATGCGAGCTTCAGCGCCATACAAACTTGTTGGATTCAACTTGCTCAAAAAAATTATCGACTACCTGCGCTTTATTGCGCGCCGTTTTGTTGAGGATCGATGCTTGACCGTCGCGGGAAGCCTCACTTACACCACACTACTCGCACTCGTACCGATATTTACGGTGACGGTGACGCTGACCGCCCACGTGCCCGCGGTGAAGGCGTTTGTGGATGAAGCCAAGACGTTCATGCTCAACAATTTGTTGCCAGATGTGGCAGGAAAAGTTGTCACCGATTATATGGAGCAGTTTGCGCAAAATGCGGCGCAACTTACCGTTATCGGCCTAGTAATTATTCTGGCTACGGCCGTAATGACAATGTTCACGATTGATGGCGCGTTCAATGATATCTGGCGCACCCGCCGGCAACGCTCGATCTGGCAACGCTTGTTCGCCTACTCGGCGTTGATCACTATCGGTCCGCTGCTGATTGGTGCCAGCTTATCCATGACGTCCTATCTGGTGAACTGGGTGGATCATTTTGATGGCGTCATGCCGTGGTTTGTCAACGCGGTCTTGCGGTTTATACCCATTTTGATGACCGCAATCGCACTGATACTGGCCTATCGCGTGGTGCCGAATCGGCATGTGCCGATGCGTCATGCGTTTGCCGGCGGTATTCTGGCAGCGGCGCTGTTCGAGGCCACCAAATATTTTTTTGTCATCTATATTTCGAAAGTACCGACCTACAGCCTGGTTTACGGCGCGTTCGCGAGTGTGCCCATATTCTTGCTGTGGCTTTTCTGCTGCTGGATGGTGGTTTTAATTGGCGCAGAAATCACCGCGACATTCTCCTATTTTGGCCACGCCGAAGCGCAACGCGCGAACGACAACACGCGGGTATTCGCAGCACAAAAAATCTTGTCCGCGATCACGGCTGAAGAGGGTGGCAGTGTTGCGGCGATGGATTTTAAAGAGCTGCGAAAATGTGTGCCGATGCCAATCGATCAAGCCGAAGATTTACTTGATCATTTAGCCGAAGCAGGATTGATTGCGGCGCGACAAGATGGGAGCCCATCCCGTGGCGCGGCCCGTTATCAGCTCACCCGCCGGTGGTGCGATATTCGTCATCACGGTACCGAATCAATGGAGGCAGCAATCCGCGATGCATTGGCGAAATACTAAGGGAAGCGGGCCGGTAACATCCACAACACCGAATCGGTGCGCTGTCGTACTATCGTGCCAGCGACAGCCTCAACCTCTACCCAAACTCATTCAACGAATTTGATGACTCGTGCGTTTGACTACCGTTGCCCGCTATTGCTCTCTTACTGCCACTCTTTCATTAGCCACCACCGAATTCAGGAAAAAAATGTTTACTTTGCGTCCGGCCTCTTTTATTGCAGCAAAACCTAGATCAGCAGCTTTTTTCTACCGATCCATGATTTACCTCGCGTCCGCCGCGATCAGCTTGCTATTCGTCACCAGCGCGATTGCATTCGATTTGAAGGACACCGCAGGGCAGCCGCAACGCTTGGCGGAGTTGAAAGGAAAATGGGTGGTTGTCAACTTCTGGGCTACATGGTGCGCGCCCTGTGTGAAAGAAATCCCGGATTTTGCAGCGTTCGCCAAGGCAAATACGGACAAAGTCAGGGTGCTTGGCATTGCGCTCGATTGGGACGAAACCGGTAAACGCGAAGCCGATGAACGCAAAGTGAAGTCATTCGCCAAAAAAGTCGGCCTGACCTATCCGCTAGTATTGGGCGATGATAAAAGCGAAAAAGTATTCGGCAAAATGAAAGGGCTACCCACCACCATTATTTACGACCCGGCTGGAAAAATCGTCTTCCAAAAAACCGGAACGGTTACGTTGGATATGTTGAATCGGGTGGTGGCAGGTGAGAAAGTAGCTCTTGGTCGCTGAGTATCGTGACTGATTAGTTCGCCAATAACGTTACTTCCGTAGCGTCCAACACCCCGGCACCGGCCACCGCTTTGATGCGGACTTTTTTGCCTGCTGCCAAGTCGGTAACGGTTCCGCTTATGAACGTCGCAGTGCTTGCGTTCACGGTTTCACCGCGTACTTTGAATAAAGCGCGCGAGGTGAAATCTGAAATCGTTCCGTCAAATTGATAGATCACGCGATCCGTTGCGGCGATGATGCGGCCATCAAACGCTTTCGGCACGCCCGTATCTTTGCGCGAACGCAACTGCACCCGTACACCGGGTGCTAAGGCGGTAACAAGACTGCTTGAGAGACTGCTGGCGTCGACTTGTACGTCATTCACAATCACCTGCCCCGGCGCCCCCGCGACCAGCGACTGGATGGGACCATCCAGCGAGACGAGAGTGTTGTTGGCGCGCACCGGCAGCGGCGCGGCAAAAATTTGCGCCGGGGTGACGGTGCCGTTGGTTTCGAGCTGGCCAATTAAACGCACGCGATTGCCGCTCACCAGCGGAGTAGCCGGGGAGCCATTGGTATTTTGCACGTTAAGCACTATCTGCGAAATCACACTCAAGCCCTGGAGCGAAAAAGTGCCGGAACCCACATCGGTGGCCACGCCGACAATTTCCACCGGATCGGTGGTGGCGATATTGCGATACAAGGCAACGCGAGTGGCTAAAAATTCATTGCTGGTTGGGCGCGGTAATCCAAATACCTCGATCCGATCATTCGCACGAAGCTCGTCAATTTTGGTGAAGCCATCCAGAATCGTGTTTTGGTCGAGCTGTATGGTGTAGCCGAGCACGATGATGCGCTGGTTGGTAATGTCGATTTTTTTTACCGGCGCCTGAACAGTGCTCTGCGCGACGATCACCGAGGTATTGCCCTGGGTGCTGTTCGCCACCGGAATGTTGCCAATGACGTCCACGGTCATGCCCAAGCGCAACTCGGTAACACTACGATTGGTGGTCGTGTTGATTTGTGTTGTAGCTTTTGATTCATCCAGCGAATTTCCCGCCACGCCCAGCGTGCCGAACGAGGTGACTGGGCCGCTTGCGGACACGGCGGTGGGAAAGGGCGCGTCGCCCGTGCCGCCGCCGCCTACTTTGCTCTCGCCGCCGCCCGCTTCGCATCCAAGAAAAACGACGGCGCAGCTGAGTAGCAATGTGCAACTCACAACATAAGCTACCCCTTTAGCGGTTGGTGCTGAGCCGGAAAGTTTGTTAGTCCTAATTTTGTCGAGAATTTTTCTCATAAATTACTCACTATCTTTAGTTTCAGTATAAAAGTACATGCCGACTCGTATGCGCGTTTTGGTTGGTTGCTGTTGCTCAACATCCCGAGCCTCTAATTTTGTGGCACGCCTCACTGTATCCTCTTGGACAATTTTCCATTGTGCTTTTGCATTTTGGTGAAGCTCTTCGGCAGAGGCCTCAGACAATTCGTCCGCAAAAATAAACCGATCTAAAAAAAAGTTGGGCTTTTCCACCAAAATGTTTGTTACTGCGGCATTTAAATGATCGACTGTGCTTTCACCTAACGAAATTAGACGGTCCTCAAGTTCCCGTGACGGGAGAAAAGGGCGAGGTTGGAGTACCAAGTTACGCTCTTCATCAAATTCAATATATCCAAGCCTAGTTAGCTCATCGAGAATTGCGCTGGGGCGATGGTCCGTTGTTACTGAACGAACCAATTCATCGAAACATGGCAGTTCAGTCGTAGCCCTTCTTGGCAGAGGTTTTGGAGTTCCATCTGGGTTGCACCACCTACCTTCTGTTTTCCACGCAAAATACACTGAAGCAGCATACGACAACATGGGGAACGCCTGCGTTTCCTGCACGTCATCCGCCGTCAAGCGCCGAATCTCTTTTCGATTCAATCCCGTGAGTAAAGACAACTGCGTCCCGGTCGCCTCATCATCGCCTACAAAATGTTTCTGTGCGGCGCGCACATACACGCGCTTCAACAATTCACTCGCCATCTGAAAAGTCACCCCGCGCGTAATCATCAGGCGCACCAGAGGCGCGAGTACGCGCGCTGCCGTATCGAGGAGCTTTTCAGTTGCTTTCGGGGTGGGGTTGATGGGTTCAGCCACGGCCGTGCGTAGATTATTTTTCGATAAATGGGAAGTGCGGGGTGTCGTGCAATTGAGACAAGAAAAATATTTTTATAAAACTACTTGCAAAACATTTGTAATGCGGGAATAATTCCCACAGTGCAGTCAGTATATGAGTTAAGTTTTCAAAAGTAAACGCAAAACGGTAAATATGAACGCCGCCCGGGAAATGACGATGACCAGCTTTCTGATTCAACAAGCGATACGCGGCACCGGTCGATTTATGTTTGCGTTGGGGGCGGGATTTAGTACTGGGATGTTGATTTTGGCGGGCAGCGTTGTTTTGCAAGCGGCAAATGCACGGCTTGAAAACATTGTGCAGATTTCGCGGATTCCAGCAAGTCCAGTTTCGCCGTTTGATGCACCGTTTGGCAAACTGGAGGCCATGGCAAGTGCGATCAAGCCGCGCGCTGTGCAGGTTCCAAATCGAATTTTGTTTTAGTGGTTGATTAATTTGAACGACAAATCTGCCTCATAGGCAGGTAAGCATGAAGCAACAAAAAGATTTCTTGCCAACGCGCAACATAGCGCGCCTCTAAAGCCCGGTCGTTAACACGGGTAGCTGTAGAAGTCGCTAAAAAAAGTAGTTGTAGTAGATGTAGCAGTAGAAGTACCGCAGCGCCGTAGCAAATCGAGAAGCACAACACAACGCGGCCCCAGAAGAAATTCTGGGGCCGCGTTGTTTGTGGCGCGCATTAGCGCCAAAGTATTATAAGGAAACGGCTCGCCGCTATCAGCCTAGCTTTACAAGCATAAATGCTTTTAAAGCCTCTCCAGTGCTAGAGTTTGCTTTTTAAATGTGTAATGATTTCGCTGAGCGCGACCGGCGTTGCGGCGGTGTCACGTCGATGTTGATATTCCACATTGCCTTCTTTCAAGCCGCGCTCACCGACCACGATGCGGTGCGGGATGCCGATCAATTCCAGGTCTGCCAGCATCGCACCAGGGCGCTCGCCACGATCATCCAGCAGCACGTCAATACCCGCGGCCGCGAGCTCGTCGTGCAGCTTGTCAGCAGCCGCTTTCACCATCGCCGAACGCTCATACCCCATCGGTGCAATCGCAACCGTAAATGGGGCCATCGCGTCGGGCCAGATGATGCCCTTGTCGTCATGGTTTTGCTCAATCGCGGCACCGAGTAAGCGCGTCACGCCGATGCCATAGCAACCCATCTGCATGGGTTTAGGTTTGCCGTCTTCGTCAAGGAAATGCGCTTTCATAGGCGCTGAATACACCGTGCCCAAGAAAAAGACATGGCCGACTTCGATGCCGCGCTGGATCGACAAAACGCCTTTGCCATCGGGCGACGGATCGCCCTCGACCACATTGCGAATATCAGCCACAAGTGCCGGCTCAGGCAAATCGCGCTCCCAATTCACCCCCGTAAAATGGAAATCGATTTCATTCGCGCCGGAGACAAAATCGCTCATGTTGGCGACCGTGCGGTCGGCAACGATATGTACCGGCTTTTTCAGATTTATCGGTCCCAAGTAGCCCGGCTTGCAGCCGAAGTGTTCGACAATTTCGGCCTCCGTGGCGAAACGGAAACCTTTGTTCAAACCCTCTATCTTGCCCGCCTTGATTTCATTCAAATCATGGTCGCCACGCAGCAACAAAAGCCACACGATCGAGGGCAGTGGATTTCCTTTTTCATCCATCGGATCGGTTGCCAGAACAATCGATTTTACGGTTTGCGCGAGGGGCAATTTGAGAAGTTCGGCCACCTCTTCACATTTCGCTTTGCCGGGTGTGGCGGCCTTGGTTAACGCCAGCACGGGCACCGCTCTGGCGGCAATCAGCGGCAGTGCCTGAGCGAGCTCAATATTGGCCGCAAAACTTGAATCTTTGCAATACGCGATCGCATCCTCGCCGGTATCGGCGATTACCTGAAACTCGTGCGAACGCGAGCCGCCGATCGCACCGGTATCTGCATTCACTGCGCGGAAAGTTAGCCCCAAACGCGTAAAAATCTTCTCATAAGCGCGGAACATTTTGTCGTAGCTAATCCCGGCAGCGACCTCGTCACGATCAAACGAATACGCGTCTTTCATGGTGAATTCGCGGCCCCGCATGACGCCGAATCGCGGGCGGCGCTCATCGCGGAATTTGGTTTGGATGTGATAAAAATTGACCGGCAATTGGCGATAACTTTTGATCTCCGCTCGGGCGATATCCGTAATCGCTTCTTCTGAGGTTGGCTGCACAATAAAATCGCGGTCATGGCGATCTTTAATGCGCATTAATTCCGCGCCATATTTTTGCCACCGGCCCGTTTCCTGCCATAACTCGGCGGGCTGTACGACCGGCATGAGCAGCTCTACCGCGCCCGCTGCATCCATTTCCTCGCGAATGATGGCCTCTACCTTGCGAATCGTGCGCAGGCCCATCGGTAAATAGTTGTAGATGCCGGCGGCGAGTTTGCGGATCATGCCGGCACGCAGCATGAGCTTTTGCGAAACGATGTCAGCGTCGGCAGGCGCTTCTTTCAGGGTGGAAATAAAAAACCGGGAGGCGTGCATTTTGTCTTGGATATTCAGTAAGTTAAAGAAATGTTCGCCGAATCAAGCAGCCAACTGCACGATTTTACATGCCAACCATGAGATAGCCCTACACAGCATCCAAGTTTTGTGAAAGAATCAGGCTAACTATTGAATTGGAAGGGCAACCATGATTGATCGTGATGGTTATCGCCCGAATGTCGCCATTGTTCTTTGCAATGTAAAGAACGAGGTGTTTTGGGGCAAACGCATCAAGGAGCATTCTTGGCAGTTCCCGCAGGGCGGTATTAAGTTAGGCGAAAGCCCTGAAGACGCAATGTATCGGGAGCTGGAAGAAGAGACGGGCTTGAAGCGGGAGCACGTGCAGATTTTGGGGCGCACCAAGGGTTGGCTGCATTATCACGTGCCTAACCACTGGATCAAGCGTGAATGGCGCGGCACTTACAAAGGCCAAAAACAAATCTGGTATCTGTTGCGGCTGACCGGTCGCGACCACGATATCCGGCTGCGCGCGAGCACGCATCCCGAGTTTGATGCGTGGCGCTGGCACGATTACTGGGTGCCGCTCGACAGCGTGATTGAATTCAAGCGCGACGTCTATCGTCAGGCTCTGCAGCAGCTGGTGCGGTTCTTGGATAACGGGCATCGCCGTTCTCGCGATGGCCAGCACGAGGCTGGGCATGAACACGGGCCCGAAGCGGCTTCGCACGAGATCACGTTAGACGCTGCTCCCGTAAACGGAGCAAGTATTTCAGATCCGCCGATTGCCGGAGTGGCGCTCGCGGTATCGCCTGCTGATTGCTTTGCTGCCTCGCCTGTTGATTCCCTTGATCTGCCATCAGCCGGAGCCGTTGTTAACCCGTCTGCCGCGCTGGCGAATGCGTCAGTGGCGAGTACCGCTAACCACGAAAGCGTTTGACGTTAGGTGAGTCGGTGACGCGCGGCAACACCCAGCTTCTGACTCACACACCGCGCGGACTTTACTGCGCGGTCGGGGATTTCTACGTCGACCCGTGGCGTCCGGTGGATCGTGCTGTCATCACTCATGCCCATGCGGATCACGCGCGACCGGGGCATAAGTCCTATTTGGCGAGCGCGCCCGCATTGGGCGTGTTGCAAACACGGTTGGGCGCGGCAGCACAAATTGAGACGCTCGCCTACGGCGAAATCCGCGATATCAACGGCGTAAGAATATCGTTGCACCCGGCGGGCCACGTGCTCGGCAGCGCGCAAGTGCGGATTGAATATCGGGGCGAAGTGTGGGTCGTATCGGGCGATTACAAGCTTGATTTTGACCCGACCTGCGATCAATTTGAATCGGTGAAGTGCGATACCTTCGTCACGGAATCCACTTTTGGCCTGCCGATTTACCGCTGGCGGGCGCACGCAGAAATGTTCGCAGAAATTAATGATTGGTGGGCGGTGAACGCTGCAGCGGGGCGCAGCAGTGTGTTGTTTGGCTACGCATTCGGCAAAGCGCAGCGAATGTTGAAAAGCGTTGATGCGGATATCGGCCCGATTTTTTGCCATGGGGCTGTGGAAGTGTTGAACCGCGCCTATCGCGAGGCCGGCGTGTCGCTGCCTACGACGCAGATGATAAGTGACGTGGATAAAAAATTCGATTACTCACGTGCTTTGGTGGTCGCGCCACCCTCTGCTTCAGGCACGCCGTGGCTTAAACGATTCGGTGAATACTCGGATGCATTTGCCTCTGGCTGGATGGCGATTCGCGGCTCTAAGAAGCAGCGTAATGTGGATCGAGGTTTTGTGATTTCGGATCACGCCGATTGGCCCGGCTTATTGACCGCGATTGAATCGAGTAATGCCTCCCGCGTGTTGGTCACCCATGGTCAGGTGCCGGTGATGGTGCGTTATTTACGCGAACGTGGGCTGGAGGCCGATGCATTAGAGACCGAATTTGAAGGTGAGGGTGGAGCGGAACAAGCTGAGGTTTTGGCGATGGATGAAACCCCGTCGCCAGTTTCCCCTTCGCGAGCGGAGGACACGGACGGGTTGGTCGATCACCATGAACCCAACCCCAGCTCCTCGTCATGAAAGCCTTCGCCGATCTCTATACCGCCCTCGATGCCTCCACTCGCACCAACGACAAAACGGCTGCACTGGTGGCGTATTTCAATGTGGCCCCGCGTGAAGACGCCTGCTGGGCGGTGTATTTTTTGACCGGAAATCGGCCGCGACAGGCGGTGCCCGCGAAAAAGCTGCATGAAATTGCGGCCGATGCAGCGGGCTTGCCGCTGTGGTTGTTTGAGGAGGCGTACGATTCGGTCGGTGATTTGGCAGAAACGATCGCGCTGATTCTGCCGCCGCCGGAAACCGCGTCAATGTTGCCCTTGCACCATTGGATTGTCGATCGCCTGGGCACGCTCCGCAAGCTTGATGAAGCTGAACAAAAGGCGGCATTGTTGCGCTATTGGGCCGAGTTGGATCAGCATCAGCGATTCGTGTTCAACAAGCTCATCACTGGCGGGTTTCGGGTCGGTGTTTCATCGCTGCTGGTGATTCGCGCGCTGGCAGAAGTCACGGGACTGGATGCGAAACTCATTTCGCATCGGCTCGCCGGTGATTGGCAGCCCACACCCGAAAATTATGCGGCGCTGGTTTCGCTTGATGCGCAAAATTTCGACGTCTCGAAACCGTATCCGTTTTTTCTTGCGCACCCCGTCGACGATGCGCAATCGTTGGAAACGCAGCTCGGCGATCGCGCCGATTGGCAGGCCGAATGGAAGTGGGACGGTATTCGCGGACAGCTGGTAAAACGCGAAGGTGAAGTGTTTATTTGGTCACGCGGCGAGGAGCTGGTATCGGCGCAATTCCCGGAGCTGATCGCGGCGGCAAAGGTGCTGCCGGATTGCGTGCTTGATGGTGAAATTTTGCCGCATAAAGATGGCCAGGTGATGCCCTTCGCGATGTTGCAAAAACGCCTGGGCCGCAAAAATCCGGCCAAGAAGATTTTGAGCGATGCGCCGGTGATTTTTCTGACCTATGACGTGTTGGAAATAGCGGGCGAAGATATTCGCCAACAGCCGCTCCATCAGCGCCGTGATCGCCTCCACGAAATCATTTACAGCGTGCCGCGTGCGGGCGACGAGCACAATCTATTGCAACTCTCCGATATCGTTCGCGCGCCGTCATGGGCGACGCTGGCTACCGCGCGTGAGGAAAGCCGCGAGCGCGGCTGCGAAGGCTTGATGCTCAAGCGCCGTGAGTCGGTCTATGGCGTAGGGCGAACGCGCGGTGATTGGTGGAAATGGAAACTCGCGCCGATGACGGTTGATGCCGTGCTGGTCTATGCGCAACGCGGCCACGGCAAGCGCGCGAGTTTGTATTCTGACTATACGTTTGCGATCTGGAAAACGACGGGCGACACTCGTCAGCTGGTGTCATTCGCCAAAGCTTATTCCGGCCTGACCAACGAAGAAATCACCACGGTTGATGCGTTCATTCGGAAAAATACGCTGGAAAAATTCGGGCCTGTGCGTACCGTGAAACCGGAGCTGGTATTTGAGCTGGGCTTCGAGGGAATTCAGCGTTCAAAACGTCATAAATCTGGCGTGGCGGTGCGCTTCCCGCGCATGTTGCGGATGCGCACCGACAAGCGCGCAGAAGAGGCAGATTCGCTCGAGTCGCTAGTCCATTTGCTCGGGCCGGACGTTAAAAGCTGATCCACGCCGGCTACGGGCAAGTCCGACGCCATCTGGAAATCAACCTGTAAGCCGCGAATTGAGCCGTAAATACCGGCCAATTCGACCTTATGAGCATCCGCAAACCCTAGCATCCACGGGCATCTTGGCGCTTTTTTGCTTCAAAAAGCACGCCCTTTCTCGCCCTTCTAGTACTTCATATTTCACTTTAACGTCAATGCGCTTTTTGGCCCATTTTTAGCGCTTGAAGTACTTGTTTTCATTGAAGTTTTACAAGTAAATAAATTACAGTTGCGCTTTCACAAAAGCGCACGATATAGTGTGACTCAACCAGAAGCGCCACTATATATGGTGTCTTCTGTGGATATTTCTGTTCCCAAGCTGTAGACAAGGTTGGGACGCGCGGTGGACAAGTTGTGGATAACAGCTTAAATATTTGGCTAAAGGCCTCGGTAACACGGGGTTTAAGCCTGATTCCCACCAGCGCTTGATGGCCGCGCCCAGAGCGCAGGCCGGCGCCAGAAAAAGCAGCTGAGCAGTTGCATGTGTGGCGGCATGTTTTATACAGCGTGTTTTTTGAAGGTGCAGCATCCATTCATTCGTTAGCGGCAAGTCATCACGATTCAAGCAATTGAATCCAAAACCAAAAAATTTTTACGGAGACCAACACTATGCAACTTCAATCTGATATTGCGACGGCGAATCCATCGTTCAGCAGCAACAATTTGACCCAGAATGCAGGTAGCACCGATTCCGCCGAATCGCGATACTCGGATTACAAAATTATCCGCCGCAACGGCTCCATTGCGCCGTTTACACCGGATAAGATTGCCATTGCCCTGACCAAAGCGTTCATTGCCGTCAACGGTGGCACGGAGGCCGCCAGCGCACGCATGCGCGATCAGGTGCGCGAGCTTACCCAGGCCGTCGTCGCGGCGTTGCTCCGTTTCAAACCGTCGGGCGGCACCTATCACATCGAAGAAATTCAGGATCAGGTGGAGTTAGCCCTGATGCGCGGCGGTGCGCATGAAGTGGCCCGCTCGTATGTGCTGTATCGCGAAAAGCGTAATTCTGAGCGCGCGCTGGCCAGAGCAAAGTCGCCGGACGCCCCAGCGTCAGCGCTGAACGTCACGGTTGAAGGTAAACGCGTGCCGCTGGACACGGCATTTTTGTTGGGCGTGATTACGACCGCCTGCGAAGGCCTCGGCGAATTCGTCGAGCCAAATGGTATTTTTGAAGCGACTCTTAAAGATTTATACGACGGTGTGCCCGCCGATGAAGTATTTAAAGCCGCGACCCTCGCCGCGCGTACCCTGATCGAAAAAGATCCGGCGTATACCAAAGTCACGTCGCGTTTGCTGATGCACACGATTCGTAAAGAAGTGCTGGGTGAGGAAACCGTGCAGGCCGATATGGCCACCCGCTACGCCGAATATTTCCCGACCTTCATCAAAAAAGGTATCGAGGCCGAATTGCTCGACGAACGTCTCGCACAATATGACTTGAAACAGCTCGGTGCCGCGTTGAATCCAGAGCGCGACGGTCAGTTCACCTACCTTGGTTTGCAGACCCTGTATGACCGTTATTTCTTGCACATTGATGAGCAGCGCATCGAATTGCCGCAGGCTTTCTACATGCGCGTGGCGATGGGCCTTTCCTTAAATGAAGTAAACCGCGAAGCGCGGGCGATCGAGTTCTACAACGTGTTGTCGACCTTTGATTTCATGTCGTCCACGCCGACCCTATTTAACTCTGGCACGCGTCGCTCACAGCTGTCGTCTTGCTATTTGACCACTGTAGCCGATGATCTCGACGGGATTTACGAAGCGCTGAAAGAAAACGCGCTGCTGTCGAAATTCGCCGGTGGTCTCGGCAACGACTGGA
This sequence comes from Burkholderiales bacterium, assembly GCA_038236905.1. GTDB lineage: Bacteria > Pseudomonadota > Gammaproteobacteria > Burkholderiales > Usitatibacteraceae > UKL13-2. The sequence continues at coordinate 6,588 of JBBRZG010000017.1, read as the reverse complement.
CGCCGGTTCGCGCGCTCGGCAGTCGCATCAAAGGTACCAACGGCAAATCGCAAGGCGTGGTGCCGTTTTTGAAAGTGGTGAACGACACCGCCGTCGCGGTCAATCAAGGCGGCAAGCGCAAAGGTGCCGTGTGCGCGTATCTCGAAACCTGGCATTTGGATATTGAAGAATTTCTGGAGCTGCGTAAAAACACCGGTGATGACCGCCGTCGCACGCACGACATGAACACCGCCAACTGGATTCCTGATTTGTTTATGCGCCGCGTGATGGAAGGCGCCAAGTGGACCTTGTTCTCGCCATCGGACGCGATTGATTTGCATGATAAATTCGGCAAGGCCTTTGAAGAAGCCTACGTTCGCTACGAAGAAAAAGCCGCGCGCGGCGAAATGAAGTTATTTAAAACCGTGCCCGCCTTGTCGCTGTGGCGCAAGATGCTGTCGATGCTGTTTGAAACCGGTCATCCGTGGATCACGTTTAAAGACCCATGCAATATCCGCTCGCCGCAAAACCATGTGGGCGTGGTGCATTCGTCAAACCTGTGTACCGAAATTACGCTGAACACCAACGACAGCGAAATCGCCGTCTGCAACTTGGGCTCGGTCAACATGGTGCAGCATATGACCACCGACGCGAACGGCGTCAAGACGCTCAATCATGCCAAGCTCAAAACCACCATCACCACCGCGATGCGGATGCTTGATAACGTGATTGATATTAATTATTACGCGGTCAAAAAAGCGCGTGATTCCAATCTGCGCCATCGTCCGGTTGGCTTGGGCATCATGGGCTTTCAGGATTGCCTGCATGAGTTGCGCATTCCGTATGCGTCGCAGCCCGCCGTGGAATTTGCCGATCAATCGATGGAAGCGGTTTGTTATTACGCTTACTGGGCATCGACCGAATTAGCTGAAGAGCGCGGCCGTTATTCGTCTTACAAAGGCTCGCTCTGGGATCGTGGCATTTTGCCGCAAGATTCCGTCGCCTTGCTGCGTGAAGAGCGCGGCGGATATGTTGAAGTCGATATGTCCAGCAGCATGAATTGGGACAGCCTGCGTGCCCGCGTTAAAGAGTTCGGCATGCGCAATTCGAATTGCGTGGCAATTGCCCCGACCGCGACCATCTCGAACATCATCGGTGTCTCGGCCTGTATCGAGCCGACCTATCAAAACCTGTTCGTGAAATCGAATCTGTCTGGTGAATTCACGGTGGTCAATGATTACCTGGTTCGCGATCTGAAATCACGCGGCTTGTGGGATGAAGTGATGATTGCCGACATCAAATATTTTGATGGCTCCTTAGGCAAGATTGATCGCATTCCGGCTGATCTGCGCGAGCTCTATGCGACCGCATTTGAAGTCGATACCAGCTGGGTGATCGAGGCCGCATCACGTCGTCAGAAGTGGATCGACCAAGCGCAGAGCTTGAACATTTACATGGCCGGTGCCTCCGGCAAAAAGCTCGACGACACCTACAAACTGGCGTGGCTGCGCGGCTTGAAAACAACCTATTACCTGCGCACATTGGCCGCAACCTCGGCCGAGAAATCAACCGGTCGTGGCGGTGAGTTGAATGCCGTTCCCGTCAGCGGTGGCATGGCCGCGACCGGTATGGGTGCCATGAGCGCGGCGGGGTCAAATGCCAACGCGTTCGGCGCGACTGCGTATGCCGGTGACGGTGCGGTCGATCCAAATGGATTTTGCTCGATTGATAATCCGGAATGCGAGGCTTGCCAGTAAGATTCTTAAATTTGATTCATCCGCAGCACGATTGAAACCACGATTAAAACCACAACTGAAAAGGGAAAAAGATGCAATTTCATATCTTCCAGGACACCCGGCTCGAATGGCGTTGGCAGTTGAGTGGTGACGATGGCAAAAAGCTCGCTGATTCTGGCGAAAGCTATCGTGATAAAGATGCTTGCCTGGATGCGATTTCGTCAGTTAAGGCATCCGATCAGGCGATTGTGCTGGAGAACGTTACGAGTTTGATGAACACCGAGCTGTTGCAAATGCCGGGATTTTTTAGAAAGCATTGAGATAGGTCGACCAAACAACACGTGTAAGACAAATCAGCAAGAAACGTGAGTGTCACACTTGCTGCAAGATTGGCCCGCTAGACTTAAAGTGGATGTGCGTGGGATCAAGTTCTGTAGTGGGGACGCCAACGCACACCGCTAAATTACCGCCAGTCAATCAACTCGGAAGGAAATACCATGGGTCTCATGAGTTTTATGAAAGAAGCCGGACAAAAATTGTTCGGTCACAAAGATGCAGAACACGCCGCCGTTGAAGCCGCCGCCGCGCCCGACGATGCTGCGCTGAAAGCCAAAGCCGAAGCGACCAACAAAGCTGCGGCGACAGCCATCATTGCTTACATCCACGCACAAAACCTGGACGCGAATGCGCTGGACGTGATGTTCGACGGGGCCACGGCGACGGTGAATGTTTATGGCGTGGCTGCTGATCAGGAAACAAAAGAAAAGATTTTGCTCTGCTGCGGCAACGTTAGCGGCGTCGCCACCGTCAATGACCGCATGGAAGTTGAAGAAGCGGCGGAAGAGTCTGATGAATCGACGTATTACGAAGTCGTCAGCGGCGACACGCTTTCAAAAATCTCCAAAACGAACTACGGCGATGCCAATAAATACATGGTTATTTTTGAAGCCAACAAACCGATGTTGACCCATCCCGACAAGATTTATCCGGGTCAGGTTTTGCGGATTCCCCCGATCTAATTTTAAGATTTTGATCATTTTTTCAATGTTGAAATAGTTGTAAAGCAACAACGGCGCGGGTGCTGCGTCGAAAGTAGCAGAAATTTTTTTCTGCTGCTCAGTTCCCTAATTCGACCTTCACCCGCCGCCCACAATAATTATCAGGAGCCACATTCATGTCACTCACTTGGGACGATACCCCATCCGCCATTCCTTCCGCCGCGGTTAACGCGGGTGGGTCTAAACAACCACCGCGCGCGAATGCTGACGTCGCGTTAGCCGCCCGCGCCCATGCCGCTACCGGCATCCTTGAGCGTGAGTATGGTCAGCCGCGTGGACAAACCCCCGCGCAGGAAAAGCCCGCGGACATGACCGCCGCAACCGCCAACATGGACAACCGCTTTGCCCGCGTCCGCGCTGAAGACAAACGCGTGATCAACGCCAAAACTGACGTGAACCAGCTCGTCCCATTCAAATACAAATGGGCATGGGATAAATATTTGGCCGGCTGCGCGAATCACTGGATGCCGCAAGAAGTGAACATGAACCGCGACATCGCCACCTGGAAAGACCCGAACGGTTTGACCGATGACGAGCGCTTACTCATTAAGCGTAACTTAGGCTTTTTTGTCACCGCTGATTCACTCGCCGCCAACAACATCGTGCTCGGCACCTACCGCCACATCACCGCGCCCGAGTGCCGCCAATACCTACTGCGCCAAGCGTTTGAAGAAGCCATCCACACCCACGCCTACCAGTACATCGCCGAGAGCTTGGGTCTCGACGAGGCCGAAATTTTCAACGCCTATAACGAAGTTAAATGTATCCGCGATAAAGATCGTTTCCTGATTCCGTTTATCGATACCCTGTCTGACCCTAATTTCAAAACCGGTACGTTTGAAAACGACCAAAAATTATTGAAGTCGCTCATCGTATTCAGCTGCATCATGGAAGGCTTGTTCTTCTATGTGGGCTTCGTCCAAATTTTGGCACTCGGCCGTCAGAACAAAATGACCGGTGCCGCCGAGCAGTACCAATACATCCTGCGCGACGAATCCATGCACTGCAATTTCGGCATCGATTTAGTCAACACCATCAAGCTCGAAAACCCGCAACTCTGGACCAACGAATTCAAAAAAGAAATCGAAGCCCTCATGCGCGAAGGTGTAGCGCTTGAGTATGCCTATGCCGAAGACACCATGCCCCGCGGCGTCCTGGGCCTAAACGCCCCGATGTTCAAAGAATACCTCCGCTTCGTCGCCAACCGCCGTGCGCAGCAAGTCGGCTTGGATGTGCTCTATCCCGGCGCCACCAATCCATTCCCGTGGATGTCGGAGCTGATTGACTTGAAGAAAGAGAAAAATTTCTTTGAGACGAGAGTGACGGAGTATCAGACGGGTGGGGCGTTGAATTGGGAGTGAGCCCAGTATGGTTATGCTCAAAGAGTAGGCAGACGTCTGCTTTATCTACTTCTGGATAGCAACTAATATGAGTTACCGCTATTCTCAGGACGATAAAAGCAACAAAGAGTGGTTCGTCAATGACTACACTAGACAGAGTTTGCGAGCAATTATTTTTATTGAAGGCCAAATCCGCAGTTTGAAGCCTTGTTCAATTAACTTCGAATTTCCGATTGCTGCAATTGCTGGAAAAAATGGCTCAGGTAAAAGTACACTGCTCGCTCTTGCGGCTTGCGCGTTCCACAATACAGCGGACGGATCACATGCAGCTAATAGGGCAATGCCGTACTATCGATTTTCAGATTTTTTCTTCCAGACGCTTGACGAAATTCCACTAGGTGGCATCAAAATCTATTATCAAATAGCGCACGATAAATGGAAGAAAAGTGAGGAGCGAGCGGATGGTCGTGGGATAGCAAGTCAAGTTCGATCTAAAAATAGGGGAGGGAAGTGGAACGATTACGATTTAAGGGTAAAACGTAATGTAATATTTTTGGGAATAGACCGAATTGTTCCTCCATCGGAAAAGAGTAGTTTCAGGTCGGTACGTCATAAGTTAAAAGATCTTTCTCTTACTTCAGTCCAAGAATTGGCGCGGCAATCGGTAGCAAGTGTTCTTGGAGTTTCCTATGATGAACTTAAGGTTAAATCTCATGGCAAATTTCGATTACCAGTCGTTACTTCGGCAGGAGTGATTTATTCCGGTTTCAACATGGGCGCAGGAGAAAAAGCGCTCTTTGAAATTTTTATTGCTATTCACGCTGCCCCTGATGGAAGCCTTTTCGTTATTGACGAGATTGAAATTGGGCTGCACGAATCGGCACAATCTAAACTGATGAAGGTACTAAAAGAAATCTGCAGAGACCGCAAAATTCAGGTTATCTGTACCACACATTCACAGGCTATTCTTCGCTCGCTTCCACCAGAAGGAAGGTTCTACTTAGAACGTAATGCTTCTAAAACAACCGTGTTAAGTTGCATAACGTCGGAATATGCAACTGGAAAAATGGCGGATAGAAACAGCGGAGAACTCGTTGTTTACGTGGAGGACGAATTTGCGAAAACATTACTCACGGTTGCTTTGCCAAAGGAAATTCGCGCGAGAATTTCTATCATTTCAATCGGCAATGCCACGGCGATTGCGGGTCAGTTAGCTGCAGCTTATCGACGCCATCTGAATACGGAAAGCGTGGCTATTCTGGACGGGGATAACGCTGCTACTGCTTCGAGCGTTTGCCAGCAAGTATTAAAGCAATTCAGTGGTTCAGAAACAAAGCTAAAAGTTAAAGATTGGATTGAACGTCGTATAGTTTCTTTGCCTGGGCCGGAGGCGCCTGAGAGGTATGTTCTCAGGGTAGTTCAAAATTCTGATTTAAGTGTCTTGGTTGTATCGCTCGGATGTTTTGATAAAAATGATTTGGAAGTCATACTTGGCGAGGTAGCTTGCTTAGATGATGCACACGATATAGTGCGTGAGTTGTCGCACCGCCTTCACCTGCCCGCCAGTGATATTGAGCAAGCGATATGCCGTCACGCGGTGAATGCTAAGCCGGAGGAGTTTCAGGGCGTTTATGACGCCATCAAGTTTTTGCTTGACCAGCAATCGTAGCAGGTGTGCCATAAATGGGTTGCCATAAATGGGGTCATGCCATAAATGGGGCAGACTCCATTGCCATAAATGGGGTTGCCATAAATGGGGTCAGACTCCATTATTCTTATAGCGAAAAACCATTAACCCTAAGACCCAGAGCCGGTTCCCAGCCCAAATAGCCCCAAACGCCACGCTAGTCATAGACCTTTAATATGAAAAAACATCAGTCACTAACCTCCGTAGAAATTTGCGCTGGCGCTGGCGGCCAAGCGCTGGGACTTGATTTGGCGGGTTTTGAGCATCGCGCTTTAGTCGAGATTGAAAAGGATTTTTGCTCGACGTTGCGACTAAATCGCCCGCATTGGAATGTCGTGAATGGTGATGTCACGCATTTCAGCGGCACGCCGCATGCGGGAGTTGATTTGCTCGCAGGTGGCGTGCCGTGCCCACCGTTTTCCAAAGCGGGTAAACAGCTTGGTGCGGAAGATGAGCGCAATTTATTTCCAGAAGCGATTCGTTTGGTAGATGAAATCCGCCCGCGCGCGGTGATGTTCGAAAACGTCCGCGGCTTAATGGATGGCGTGTTTGAAGACTACCGCCGATACATCGCGGGCGAGATTGCGAAGTTAGGCTACGAAACGGACTGGCGTTTGTTGAGCGCTTCTGATTTTGGTGTGCCACAGCTTCGCCCGCGCGTGATTTTTGTAGCAATTCGCAAAGATGTTGCCGGTGATTTCCAGTGGCCCGAACCGCTTGCGGCTAGGCCCGTGACCGTTGGTGATGCGCTGCATGATTTGATGGCTTCCAACGGTTGGCGCGGCGCT
>JBBRZG010000016.1:0-37508 GCA_038236905.1 Burkholderiales bacterium | reverse complement strand
CCGCGAGTATTGGCTGATACCACGCAGATGGAGCAGGTTGTACTCAACCTCGTCACCAACGCGATGCAGGCAATGGACAATCGCCCGGGAAATATCGAAATCCGTGTGGATAGGGTGACGCTCGACCGGACTCTGATCGATACCCATCCCGCGTTGAAAGCGATGCAGGATAAAAATCCGCCTGGCGCGCTGCGGCTGCTGGTAACGGATGACGCTCATGGGATGGACGCGGCAACCGTCGCCAGGATTTTTGATCCATTCTTTACGACCAAGGAATTGAACGAGGGCACCGGTCTGGGTCTATCGGTGGTACACGGTATCGTGACGGCACACGAGGGTGTGATTACGGTCGACAGCCAGCCTGGCATGGGCACTACCTTCACAATCTATCTGCCGATCGCGGAGCAAGGCACTGATAGCGACACGGGCAGCGACAATGATACCGACAACGATACCGGCGCCGCTTCCGGGGCGCATAAAGCTAAAAGCGCAGACATTAAACCTGATTTGCCTGGTTTGAACCCGCCACCTGCCGTGGCGGCTACTCAACACAGGGGGCAGGGCGACACCCGCCGCATCATGTATTTGGATGACGACGAATCACTGGTGTTTCTGGTCGAACGTTTGTTGGCGAAGCGCGGTATTGCGGTCACCGGTTTCTGTGACCAACGCGAGGCGCTTGCAGTCTTGCGCGCCAATCCTGCCAAGTTTGATTTGATGGTGACAGACTACAATATGCCCGGCATGTCAGGGCTTGAAGTGGCGCGCGAGGTACGCATTATTTGCCCGGACTTGCCCGTCGTAGTTGCTTCCGGATTTATTGATGAGACGCTTCGCGAGCAAGCAGACGGCGCCGGGATACGCGAGCTAATCTTCAAAGCGAACGGCGCGGAGCAACTTTGTGATGCCTTTGTGCGGATTGCAACCGAAATCCATAAAAAGTATTAACTTTGGCGCGTGAAAGTTATGTGGGTGAACGCAACCAGTATTATTCCGTTCCACAAACACGATCTCGTCCTCCCTCCTTGGCTTTATAAAGGCAAGCATCGGCTTCGCCCAGCAGGTCGGCCGGCGAACGAATTAAGCCTGTCCGATTGTTTGAAACGCCGAGGCTTACCGTGACCACCGGCGCGACGGCAGAATCGACGTGCGCTATTTGCGCATCCAGTACTCGCTGCCTGAGTTTCTCAGCCACCTTGAGTGCGCCGCTGATCGGTGTCTCTGGCAGCAGGCAAACGAACTCTTCGCCCCCATAGCGTGCGATCAAATCCGTGGGTCGTCTCAAGCCTGTTTTGAGAACGGTGGCGATCTGACGAAGACAATCATCGCCTTTTTGGTGTCCATAGTGGTCGTTGTAACGTTTGAAAAAATCCACATCCAACAGCACTACGCTAAAGGCACCGTTACCGCGCGACGAGCGTCCCCATTCCGCGGCTAGGCGTTCATCAAAATAGCGCCGGTTATGGACCCCGGTAAGCCCGTCGATATAAACCCATTGCCGCAACACATCGGCCTGCGCCTTCATGGTCAGGTGGGTTTTGACGCGGGCGCGCACAATCTTCGGATTGATTGGCTTGGAAATGAAATCGACGGCACCCAGTTCGAGCCCGAATGTTTCGGCGACTTCATTGGTATGCGCCGTGACGAATATGACGGGGATGTCGCGGGTGCTGGAGTCGGCTTTAAGCCTGCGGCACACTTCATGGCCATCCATGCCTGGCATCATCACATCCAGCAGCACAATATCGGGCTGCTGGGTTTTGCAGAGGATTAATGCCTGCTCTCCGCTGGTGGCCATCATCACTTGATGGTCGCTGGCGAATGTCTGGTAAAGCGCCTGAATATTGATCGGCTGGTCATCGACCACCAGCAGACGCGGTCGTCGCTGTGTATGGCTCGATACGCCCATGCCCGTATCGGTTTGGTCAGGGGCAAGCAAATTGGCGGACAACAGCGCATTCATGCCGGTTGCCCCTGAAGAAGACTCTTTATCAGTTCATCGCAAAGCTGCAAGGCACGCTGAAAATCGAGTGAATGGATCGCTTCATCCATGGGCCCGAGCTGCGCACCTTGTAATGCGCCGAACTGTTGTTGCAGATTCGTCATCGCATCGGTGGCGGCCATATCGGCGTTTTCGAGTTGACCGGTCATGGCGCGCAGCGCGATCACCAATGCATCAACATCCAGCGCCCGTGCTGGAATGGGATCTGATGAGGCCTCCCGCTCGATGGTTCGCAGCAAAGTCATGAGGCTGGGAACGGCGTGACGAATGGCATTCCCCGCGCTTTGTATAGTGGTGATCGCGTTAGCGGTTGAATTTGCGCCGTTGGATGCTGCATTGACGGCAAGCTGTTGCTCAAATTGTGCGCCTGCCGTCGCCAACTCTGTGGCACCAATAGTGGCCGCGACGCCCTTCAGCGTATGCAGCAGCCGCGATGCAGATGCTATATCTCCGGTAGAAACCCAATCGGCCAGCTGCGCGGGCATTACCTCCAGCTCGCGAATAAATGTGCGCAGCATGCGCTGGTATAGGCCGAGGCTGCCGCCCATGCGGTCGATTGCGACCACGATTTCAACATTGGCGGCGGTTGCTGCGTCGGAAATATCTGCGCTGACTTTCGCCATCATTGTCTGATCAATGCGCGCAGGTGCTGCATCTAAGCCGGCGTGCTTTCTCAACACGTTGACCAGGTGATTGAGGTCGAATGGTTTGCCAACGTGGTCATTCATTCCCACCGCCAGACAGTCTTCACGGTCGGACGCCATTGCATTGGCGGTCATGGCCACGATCGGCAACGACGCTAACGCATAATTTTCCCGAATCTTTCTGGTGGCACTGAAGCCATCCATCACCGGCATTTGCAGATCCATCAACACCACATCAAACATGTCGCTCATATCGGCGGCAGCGCTGGCATTGAAAATGGCATCAATCGCTTCCTGGCCATGATTGGCAATCGTCACGATGGCTCCTTCCGCCTCCAATAATTCGCGCGCGATTTGCTGATTATTGAGATTGTCCTCGGCAATGAGTAACCTCAATCCTTCCAGCCGGAGCCCCAGGCGCATTACGTCTGGCTCGGTACCGGTCACGGTGCTCAAACGCAGAGGAAGAGATTGCCCATTACCCACGCGCGCATCCACTACCGCGTCAAACAGCATGGACGCGGTCACAGGCTTGACCAGAAAGCCGTCCAGCATTGCCTGATCCAAATCGCTGTGATCCAGCATCTTTTCGCGACCATGTGCGGTCACCATAACGATCACGGGCGCGGCATCATTGGCGTTAAGGGCGCGAATTCGCCGACTGGTCTCCCAGCCGTCCAGACCGGGCATTTGCCAATCGACAAACACGGCTTGATAGTTCTTGCCCGCTGCATTTTGCGCTTGCAACTGCTCAAGCGCTTCCTCGCCGCTGCCCGCAATATCCACCGTCCAACCGAGTGATTCACACATGCGACCCAGTAATTCGCGTGCGATCGGGTTGTCGTCAACGACCAACGCATGGAAGTTTGTCACCGCGGGTTTATCAACCGTAGTTTCGGCCACCACCGGCAGCGTTACCGAAAAGCTAAAGCGACTGCCTTCGCCAAGTCGGCTTTCAAGTTTGAGATCCCCGCCCATCATCGCGACCAGCCGTTGGCTAATCGCCACGCCGAGGCCAGTGCCGCCAAAGCGCCTCGTGGTGGAGGCCTCGGCCTGAGTGAAGGCATTGAAAATTCGCGCCTGATTTTCAGGCGCGATGCCGATGCCCGTATCGCGAACTGAAATCTCCAGCGTAACCGAAAACGAATCCTGCGCAAGCACGGCGATCGAGACCACCACCTCACCCTCGCTGGTGAATTTGATCGCATTGCTGCTCAGGTTGATGAGCACCTGTTGCAGGCGCATCGCATCGCCCATCAAATAGCGCGGCAGCGTGGCGTCGATATCAAACAATACCTCAACAGGTTTTGAGCCGATATTGGCCGAGAGTATCACCGACAGGTCGCGCAGCAGGCGGTCGAGCCGGAATGGTTCCGCATTCAGGCTCATTTTGCCGGCATCGACTTTGGAAAAATCCAGGATATCGTTGAGTAGGCCTAGCAGAGAGCGGGCGGCGCCTTCGGTTTTATTGACGTAGTCGGCCTGACGTGAGGTGAGGTCTGTTCTTTGCAAAAGCGCAAGCATGCCGAGGATTGCATTCATCGGTGTGCGTATCTCGTGGCTGGTATTAGCCAGAAATTGGCTTTTGGCATTGGTGGCGGCTTCGGCGGCCATGGTGGCTTGTTGGGCGGTCTCGGTCGCGCGTACCAGCTCGGTAATATCGATTCGCAATCCCACGGTATGGCCATCGGCCATCCTGCGCTCGATGGTACGTAAACTACGACCGTCTGCTAGCTGTTGGACACCAATGCTGTTGCCGGAGCGATGCCGTGCCATCCAATCAGCGACCCATTCATCGATTTCGCCAGCTGCGACGGGGTGTTGCCCCCGCTGGACACTCTTGCGAACAAGCTCTTCAAATGAGACACCCGGGACGATGAGATCGGCGGTGGCGGCAAAAATTTTTCGATATTTTTCATTGCAGAATACCAGCCGGTCGTCGGGATCGAACAGCACAAATGCCTCATCAACGGTTTCAATCGCGCCTTGCAAAAGTTCCGAGCTGCGGCGCACCTCAGCCTCGGCCTCATGACGGCTGGTGATGTCCGTGTAAGTCGTGACGAAGCCGCCGCGGGGCATTGGGACGCCACTTATTTCCAAAAATTTGCCGTCCGAGCGTGTTCGCTCAATTCGATACGGCGTTGCCAGCTGTCTGGCGCGTTCGATGGTGGCCTTCACGCAGGCTTCTATATTTTCCGCCGCATTCGCGCTTTTTACATCGACGCCGTATTCGCCGCGCGCAGCGTTGAAGCGAATGATGTCTTCATACCGCGTAGTCGGTCCCTCAAACAAGGCGTCCGGCAAATCCAACAGTCGACGAAACTCGGCATTCGCCGCGACCAGTTTAAGGTCCGTATCAAACACGGTCAGCCCGCAGGGAAGATTTTCCATCACCGTCGCCATTAACTCATTCTGGCGGCGAATCGCAGTTTCGAGCTCACGTCTATTGGTGACGTCCTGTAGAGCCCCGGCCAACCTATATGGTCTGTTTTCTTTAAACTCTACCTGTCCTACCGCCCGCACCCAAACTGCGCGACCCTTGGCTGTCACTAATGGCAGCTCCAGATCGAACCCTGCGCCGGTTGCGATGCTCTGCTCGACGGCGTGTTTGATCAGCGGCTGCGCTTCCAGTGCGTAGTAGCCTAATCCTTCATTCAGGGTGGGCTGGTGACCCGGCTCGACTTCATGAATACGGCAAGTCTGGGCACTCCATTGCACGCTATTTGAGATTAAATCTACCTCCCAGCCGCCGACACCTGCAATGCGTCCGGTTTCGTCGAGAAACGCCTGGCTCTCGCGGAGTGCCTCCTGCGCACCCTTGCGTTCACTAATATCCATATACGTGCCTGCCATCCACGCTGGACGTCCGTCATCGCTGCGGCTAAACAGCTTGCCCCGGTTTAATATCCAAACCCAGTGACCTGCTTTATGGCGCAGGCGTATCTCGGAAGAAAAGAAAGAGCGTTCACCGCGGAAGTGTTGCTTGAGCATGACCATAGAATCTGCCAGGTCTTCCGGATGAGCAAGGCGGCTGAGGGTATCGCTGCTAATAGGGCCGAGCTCTTTGCGCGTGTAGCCGAAAATCTGAGTGAAACGCTCGTTGACCTGCATCTCGCCAGTGTTGACGTTGCACTCCCAGGTGCCAACGTCGGTGCCCTCAATAATGTTGTCGAGGCGCTTGCGTTCGCGTGCGAGCTCGCGCTCGGTGTTTTTGCTGGCCGTAATATCAGATTCGATGGCCATATAGCCGGTCAAAATGCCGCTTTCGTTTCGACGCGGCTGAATTTCAAGCTCAGTCCAGTAGGCAGTGCCATGCTTGGTGCGGTTGACCATCAAGCCATTAAAAGTCTCACCCGCGGCAAGCGCCTGATGCATGCGTTCGAGCGTGCCAGAGTCAGTGCCCTCGATATGTAATAGCCATTCGGGTGTCTGCCCGATCGCTTCGGCAGCACTGAAGCCAGACATACGTTCAAAGCCGTCGTTGACCCACGTAATGCGGCACTGGGCGTCTAAAATCACGACCGCGTTTGAGGTTCTGCGTGCGACTGCAGCTAATCGGTCAAGGTCATCTGTCATGTGCTGCGCGAGCACTTCAGCGCGGCGTTGACCCCTAGCCAACTGCCGTACCAGCAAGGCGAGAAGGATGCTGGCCAGTACGCTGCCGGTGAACACCATCCACGGCAGCGAGCTTGCGTAGGCGGCCTCGAATTTTGTTGTGCCGTTGACGTGTAAAGCCAACTGTCGGCCGAGCAGCGATAGTTGCAACTGGGATGAAAATGGACCTTTTTTTACGGCATCTTGCGCGCGCCTTATCGATGCGTCGGCGTCTTCCGCATCAAAAATAGGGCGGTTGTCTGCGCTAGAGTTGGTTTGTTCAAGTAGCTGAAAGTCTATCCGTCCCGCCAATACGTCCGGCATACCCCGAAGCAGTTCGGCGACCACAATCGGCGAGTATAGAAGGCCAACAAGCGCATCACGTCGTTGCGCGGCCGTGGTCGGATTTGAACCGTTGCGATAGACCGGCACATACAGCAGCATGCCCTGTGCCATGTTTTTATCTTGAATGAGCTTGACCGCCGCGCTTAGGGTCGGCTGGCCGGTATCGATAGCGCGCTCGGCGGCCTCACGGCGACGCGCCTCGGAACCTATATCGAGTCCCGAAGCCGAAAAATTATCGGCGAGTGGGAAAATGTATTTGATGACATACAAGTCATCGAAGTGGGTGTCGGCAAGTTCGCGAAGCGCAAATGATGGAGCGCCATCCGCCCGCGTTTCGGTAACAAAGTCGTCAAGTCTTTGGCGCTCGACGCGTTGGATAAAGCCAAATCCGCGCACCCCCGGAAATTCGCGAGGCAGGTCGCGCGATTCCACATAAGCTTGAAATTGCGCCCGGCTCACCTGTGGATTGGTCGCGTACACACCGCGAGCGCCATTCAGGCCATAAATGGGTTGACGGAAGCGTCGCGTAATTTCGGTCGCAACACGCTCTGCATTTCGCCCGAATTCAGCATCCGCTTGCTGGTCAATATTGCGCTTCAGCCAAAATTGCGCCGTCGTGGCGGCGCATAAACCGAGCACCAGGATACTTGCTGGCAGGGCGATGCCGGTGAGCCAAGCGTGCTTATGCCAAAACATGGGGCGACGCCGCCTTGGCTATCGACGGATGGCGACAGCTGATGTTCTTTCGCTTGGTGGCGTTATCATTGACTGTGTTTATTGAGGTCATGGCGGCAGTCGTTGTGTGTTGTCTTTGCAAAAATAGTGGGCTCGGTAAGCCATCGCTGGCGCCACTTGATGTCCTTTAAGAGCCGCGTCCATTGCGATCATTTGCCTAATTGTCTGCATCAGTACTGTTTACGGCACCGATCAGTAAATCTTTAGCGATTCCGGAGTAATGCGGGTTGCAATTGCGTAAGGTTGTTTCAAGAATTGTTTTCAATCTCCCATTCTCCAACCATGGCGTTTACGCGATAATGAAAAAAGCGGCATTAAAATTCCTCAATTCTCCGGCCAACCCATGACGGCGTCCTCGTTGAAGCCTTTTCGCGTACTGTTCGTTGAAGATTCAGAAGACGATTACCAGCTGATGCTGGCCGTACTCGCGAGAGGCTGGCCAAATATCGAAAGCCTGCGCGTTGAAGACGCTGTCGGCATGCAGCTGGCGCTGGCCGATGGCAGTTGGAATGCCGTTATTTCGGATCACAATCTGCCCAGTTTTACCTCAGGTGGTGCGTTGGCAACGTTGCGGGAAAGCGGGATTGATCTGCCCTTCATTGTGGTTTCAGGGGAGTTGGGCGAAGAGGTTGCCGTTGAAGCGTTATTGGCGGGTGCCGACGACTACCTCATGAAAAGCCGCATCAATCGACTGCCGCGGGCGCTAAAACGCGCATTGCAAACGGCCGCCATCCGCCACGCGCGCTCAGACGCCGAAGTCTCACTGCGTCTGTCGGAAGCCAAGGGCTACGAATTAGCCAAACACATTGGAACCTCGCAAGAGGCGGAGCGATCGGCGGTTGCGAGCGAAATCGGTGAGGAAATTGGCAGCGCATTGACTGCGGTTAAATTTGAACTCGCCTGGCTTCAGCGCCACTGTGTATTGTTGCCGGACGCCCGCGAGCGCCTAGCGAATGCTATTGCGATGATTGAGCAGGCGGCGGCGAGCGCGCAGCGCGTCGTGGGTGATTTACGGCCCGCGATTTTGGACCAGGGCATCGCCCCTGCGCTTGAGTGGTTAACCTCCCGATTCTCGCGGCACTCTGGCTTGAAGATGCGGTTTGACGCCAACCGTGAGGTCATCCCGGATCCGGATGTCGGCATTGCAATTTACCGTGTGTGTCAGGAGGCGTTGAACAATGTGGCGCGCCGCCCTGATGCAACGCGTGTTGATGTCGATTTATTTGTGACCAAGGGCCAGATCCATCTTGAGGTGACCGATGACGGGAGCGAACTCGTGCTGCCTGAAGACGCCAGCGTACGTCTTGGTATGGCAAGCATGCATGAAAGGGCGCGGAATTTTAACGGTACGCTGGATATTTCCTCGCGCGAGGGGCGTGGTACCACCGTGCTGTTGTCGTTGCCACTGGCGGGCAAGCTCACGGATCGGTCGACCAGTCAGGTGACGGGTCAGGCAACGGGAAAAAAGCCATCAAACCAAAAAAATAATCTGCCATCAAAGGGAAGCCAATGATTCGCGTTTTTATTGTTGATGATCACGCTATCTTGCGTCGTGGGATCCGCGATATTCTCACTGACGGCGAGGGTGTCGAAGTGGTGGGCGAAGCCACAGACTACAACGAGTTGCTGGGAAAAATGCGTAAAGTGCAGATTGATGTTTTGCTGCTGGACGTTAATCTGCCGGGCAAAAATGGCATCGATATTCTGAAATCATTGCGCGAACAAAATCCCCAGATCAAAGTGCTGATGCTGTCCATGTATCCCGAAGACCAATACGCGCTGCGGGCGCTTAAGGCAGGCGCTTATGGGTATCTCAATAAGGCAAGCGCACCGGAGCAGCTGCTTTCGGCGGTCGAACAAATTATGGCGGGGCGCAAATATGTCACCCCGGAAATCGCCCAGTCGCTGGTGAACAATCTGGCGCATGAAAGCGGCGAGTTGCCACATACGAAATTATCGGATCGCGAGTACCAGACGCTATGTCTGATGGCGGCCGGCAAACGGCTGTCTGATATCGCCTTGCTGCTGGCGCTATCGCCAAAGACGGTGAGTGTTTATCGTGCGCGGATTCTTGAAAAAATGGGCATGAGCACTAACGCGGAATTGATGCGCTATGCAATGCTTCATCGGCTCGTTGAATAGCGGAGTTGGTGACGGTAGAACTTGTTCGCAAGCCGCAACGCGAGTTAATGACGCGTTCCAGCAGCGGCTTGGTATGGCATGACATTCGACATGACATCCCTGCCACTTTTTCTGTCCGCGGGTCCTGCCACCGCAGGTACATCCAAGGGCGCATTTTTTTCAGCGTACTGCAAACGGAATCGCGCAAAATCGGCGGCAGGCACCGGCCTAGAAAAATAATATCCTTGCATGAGATAGCAACCATATTGAATCAGGAGTGTCATCTGCTCGGCAGTTTCAACACCTTCCGCGATGATGCGAAGGTTAAGGCTTTTGGCCATGGCGATGATGGCCGCAACAATAGCCTCGTTTTCCGAGCCGCTCGTCAGTTCCCGAACAAATGAGGCGTCAATTTTGAGCGTATCAATCGGCAGCCGACGCAAATACGACAACGACGAATAGCCCGTCCCGAAGTCGTCTACTGACAGGCCGATGCCGGTGGCCGTTAATGCATCGAGTACCGGCAGAGTGGATTCCAGATTTCGTATTAGCGATGTTTCGGTGATTTCAAGCTCGAGCTGTTCAGGATCTAGGCGATGGCGCACCAATATTTGCTTGACCAGCTCGATAAAATTGCTTCGTTCAAAATGCCCGCCAGGAATATTCACGGCAATCGTCAGCGGCGGAAATCCGGCGTCAATCCACGCACGGTCTTGAGCCAGGACATTGTCGATTGCCCACTCCCCGAAAGGATAAATCAGCCCCGTGTCCTCGGCGATTGAAATGAAATCTCCCGGCTGAACCAGCCGGTCATCACGCCGCCAGCGCATCAGCGCTTCGGCTCCGACAATCGTATTTAGCCGCATATCAATTTGTGGCTGGTAGTACATGACGAGTTCATCGCGCTCAAGCGCCTTGTGCAGCGCCTGCTCCAGATTCATCCGCTCCTTGGCGGCGGCGTTTAGGCCGGATTGATAAAGCTGAAAGGTGTTTTTGCCGTTTGCCTTCGCGGTGTTTTTGGCGATATCTGCGCAACGCATCAGCGATTCGCTGTCGTTGCCATCGAGCGGAAATGCGGAGACGCCGATAGAGGCGCTGATAATGCATTCTTGGCCGGCGAGGTTAATAGGTTTTCTCAGCGCCGCCAATATTTCCTGCGCCATGGTGTCGGCGTCGCTAATGCTGTCTAGCCTGATCAGCATCACCGCGAACTCGTCGCCGCCCAGACGTCCCACTAAATGCTTTGCCCCGCTGTTATGAGTGCGCAGGTCAATCCAATTGTTGAGCCGCAGACCAACCTCCTGGAGCAACTCATCACCGGCTGCGTGGCCAAAGTTGTCGTTGATTTGTTTGAACCTGTCTAGATCGACAATCATCAGTGCGGCGAACCCGGCATTGGTCTGCGCAGTTTTGATTGCCTCGCTCAGCAGCTCTTTGAATAGGTGCCGATTGGGCAGCCCGGTGAGACTGTCGAAATTGGCCAGAAGTCGGACTTGCTCTTCGCTGCGTTTGCGTTCGGTGATATCCCGAAGCACGCCGTGCACCCTCGACATGGTGCCATCAGGTATGCGTTCCACCTCAATCTCAAGTTGGACCACGCAGTTTGAACCATCAGTTCGCGTGAGACCGCATTCAAATTGCGCGGTGCCGCCGTCACGTAATGTTCGCGCAACAACTTCTTCGACTCGTGCGCAATCCGCGGCGTGCAGGTGTTGAAAGAGATTGGCGACCTCGCACACCGAGATATCAAACGAACCCGGCAGGTCGGGGCGGCCAATCAATCGAACACATTCTTCTGATGCTGTAAACCGCTGGTTGACGACGTCCCATTCCCAATAACCGACGCCGGCAATGCGCTGTGCGCGGGCTTCTTTTACGCGGCTCGTGGTGAGTTCGTCGCGCATGCGCTTCGCCTGCAATAAAAAATCAATACGCTGCGTCAGCAGGGTCCAGTGCGTAGATTTGACAAAAAAATCGGTTGCCCCCGCCGCATAGGCGCTGGTGATTGAACGATCATCATTGAGGCCCGTCAGCATCAAGATAGGCAGGTGCTCCGCGCCGCCCAAGGCGCGAATGCGGCGACAGGTTTCGAAGCCGTCAAGGCCGGGCATCAACGCATCGAGCAACACGATATCAGGGCAACCTGCTTCAACCGATGCAATCGCCTGTTCGCCGCTATCGGCTTGGCTTACGTCAAATCCGCGTTCTTCGAGGATGAGTGCGGTCAATACGCGACCTTCATCGTCATCATCAATAACCAGCACGTTAGGGCGGGTGTTGGCGTGAGCCATTTTCTAATCCAGTCATTTCAACAACAATGGTAAAACGGGGAAACTGGAACCGTAATACACGCAACGGTCTGAATGTTGTTAACAAAATGCATGGCCGTAAAGGTACAAACACTTATCCGTCCTGCATCTAAGGATATCGGCATGAAGCGCCAGTTCTTGAATGCTATATCTGCATTTTTTACGTATGCTTTGCATATTAACGGAGTCATATCTTGGAAATGCACACCCTGATTGCCATGGGTGGTGCCATTTACCGCGGGTTTGCCGATCTTCAAACCGGCGCTGGGCTCAATGGTTCGCGTAGCGCCCCACCCTAATTTATTGTTTGTCGGCAGGCCGGCAAAGATTGTTAGCGGCTTGACTTGTTTGTCGTTGCCGCGAAACTAGTCGGACAGCGCCGTCATGCAAGCCTTGATGCCCGGAATCGCTGGCACGAGTCGCCGGACTGGCAATAATCGCTCCGATGAGCGGCTATCTAAAGACGAAAATTTCTAACCCTAGTATCGGCGAGCTTCTCAGGGCAAAAAATGCGAAAATGCCCCGCCAGTATTAGTGTTAGATATTGCCGCCATCCACGCTGATCAGTCCTTGGCGCACGGCGAATAGCACGAGGCCGGCGATATCGTGGATGTCGAGGCGTTGCATCAGGGTGGCGCGGTGGGTCTCTACGGTCTTGACACTGATGTTTAACTGATACGCAATTTCCTTGGTGCTTTTGCCCTCGGCGATGAGTTGCAGGATTTCACGTTGACGCGCAGTGAGTGCGTCCATCGACGATTCTTGCGGTTGCTGTTGACCTTGCAGAAAGCCGGAGACGATATGTTTGGACACGCGTGGCGACAAGTAAACTTCGTCGCGAAGCACGACTGAAATCGCCATCTTCAGATCCAGCGGCGCGGAGTCTTTTACCAGATAGCCGGAGGCGCCTGCCTTGATTGCCCGGCGGACGAAATCCTCGGTGGTGTGCATCGATAAAATCAACACCCGCGTGGACGGCACCTCGGCCATGATTTGCGCGGTGGCATCGATGCCGTTAAGTTCTTTCATGGAAATATCCATGATGACTAAATCAGGTTTGTGCTGTTTCGCGAGTGCGACGGCTTCACGGCCATTGCTGGCTTCAGCAACGATTTGCGTGCCGCCAAGTTCTTCAACCAGCGCGCGGATGCCTGCCAATACGAGCGCATGGTCGTCTGCAAGCAATATGCGAGTCAAGCTCATTGGGCCTCTAAAAATCGTTGTTCGTCGCTAGTTTCTAAGGCGACGTGATCGGGTGTGTCGAGCGTGAATGTGGCTTGAACGCTAGTACCAGCGCCAAGTTTGGTGCGAATCTTAAGCCTGCCGCGTGCCAGCTCAGCGCGTTCTTCCATGCTCAGCATGCCAAGACTTCCGGACATGCTCGCTTTTTTGCGTGCCGTGTTCATTTCGAAACCCATGCCGTCATCGCGGATTTCAAGATTCAGGAGCCGGTCGGCGAGCTCAACCCGAATAACAATATGTTCTGCCTTGGCATGGCGCGTCGCGTTGTTAAGTGCTTCCTGCACGATCCGGTAGCATGCCGTTTCAAGATCAGGCGCCAGACGCTCGGCCATGCCCACAAACTCGCACCTGACATCAAGACCGGTGGCGTTCCGTTGATGGTTGGCCAGCCAACCCAGCGCGTCCTCAAGTCCCAGCTGGTCCAGCTGCGGTGGGCGTAATTCAAGGGACAAATTGCGAAGTTTGTTGAGCGTCGTATCGGCAATACTCAAACACTCCGTAAGCAGGGCCTCGTGCTGCGTATCAACGCGCTGGGCGAGTCGATGCAGGCCGATCTTGAGCGCGGTCAGTGATTGCCCGATATCGTCGTGTAATTCTCTTGAGATGGCGCGTTTTTCATCTTCTTGAATACTGAGGACGCGTTTTGACATCTCTTGCAGCCGCTTGTTGGCGTTGGCCAGGGCTCGGTGCGCGAGCATCCTGTCCGTCACATCCTCGTGCGATATCACGGCGCCGTCGGTGCTGTCTTCTAGCGGCATCGCGCGCGCCAGAAACCAGCGCATTCCGCCGACGCCGGTACGCTGATATTCCACTGACGCAAAATTTGCCTCGCGACTGATGACGGATCGAATCGCTTTTAATTGTCGGGTCGCCAAATCTTCGCCGCGCTCGGCCGCGTCGCTGAGTAGATTGAGGTAGTTGATGCCAACAATTGCGGGGAAGTTGTGTAGCCTGCCACGGTTATCAGTCGAGTCTTCCCATGCTTTGTTAGTTGCGACAATGGTGCCCATGCCATCCAGCACCGCAATGCGTGTGCTGAGCGAATTGAGAATGCCACGTTTCATTGCTTCGCTGGTGCGTAGCGCTGACTCAGCCAGCGCCTTTTGTTTGGCAGAGAAACGGCGCTCGATGGCGACTTCGATTGCATTGGGCAGGCGACCAAGACGATTTTTCAGCAGATAATCGCTCGCCCCGTTGCGCATGGCATTGACGGCCGCATCTTCGCCGATATGGTGGGAAACAACAATGAACGGAATATCCAGATTCCGCTCGGCAAGAATTTGCAGCGCGCGCGCGGCGCTGAAGGAGGGCATATGAAAATCGCATAGCACTACATCAGGAAGGTGCTTGCTGAGTACCGTGTTGTAATCGGCTTCGGTTTCGACGTGGCTTGAAGTAAACGTAAATGGCGCATCACGCAGGCAATGTTGTAAAAGCTCAACATCGTCAAGTGAGTCCTCGACCATTAGAAGATGATAGTTTGGCTTCATCGTATCAGACCATTCGGCCGACCGTTCTGGCCAGTGTACGGCCTGATAGCGGCGTCAAATTTTTTAGCTCGAACGGATTGCTTCATTAGTTACCTTAGATTTTGATTAGTATAAATACGAAGAGTGCGAACGTGCAAAGTGTATTTACGGCCTCGAAAACCCTTATCTGAGGCTTCGGTCATTGTGCAGGTCAGCTGATGTTTAGCAAACCCCAGCATCGGCGGTGTGTTCAGGCCATTTCGCGCGCTTGAGGCAGTCTAATAGGCGAGTCAGGATGATGCCGTGTTGAGGCTTCTATGATGATGCGTGGAAGTGATAGTCAACATCGGAAGGCATTGAATAGATAAGCGCTAAAATTAGGGACTGCTTCAGGGTTTGATAAAAAAGGACGTAAATAATGACAAAGTGGTTACGGTTTACACACGGCGGAGATCATAAATTCGGCACACTAGAAGGCGATTTTATCCATGTACACATTGGCGATATATTCGATCAACCGGAGGCCACGGGTGAGCAGGTTTCTTTGTCGACCGTTACGATTAATGTGCCAACGGTGCCGTCATCATTTCTGGCGCTTTGGAACAACTATCATGCCCTCGCTGTTAAATTAAAGATTGCTATTCCGTCCGAGCCGCTTTACTTTATCAAGGCCGCGAGTTCGATTTTGGCCACGGGCGAGGCGATTCTGTCACCGGCACATTACTCGGGTAAGGTGGTATTTGAAGGCGAGCTTGGTATCGTGATCGGGCGCGAAACCTACAACGCTGATGAGATAGAAGCCGAGCGTTCGATTTTTGGCTATACCTGTATCAACGATGTCACCGCAATCGATATCGTTGCCCGCGATGCGACGTTCGCTCAATGGACCCGGGCAAAAAGCTTTCCCACGTTTGGTGTTTTCGGCCCGGTCATCGCCACCGGTCTTGATCCCGGCATGTTGGTGGTGCGCACCTTGGTGAATGGTGTAGAAAGACAAAATTATCCCTGTGCAGATATGATTTTTACACCACGCCAGATCGTGTCGCATATTTCGCGTGACCTGCGCCTGCGCGCTGGTGATGTCATCGCCTGTGGCACCTCGGTAGGCGTCGGCTCACTCAAGCCAGACGCGACGGTCGAAGTGGTAATTGATGGAATTGGCTCGCTAGTTAACACGTTTCACGGGCCGGGCGCATAGCGGGCGAATTCTATCAGGGGCGAGCAGCTACCAGCTCATACATGCCTCGTAACTTGCAACTTCTACCCAACAATGCGGCCATTCAGCGGATAGACTGGATCGTTAAAACCGGGCGTTGAAGGATGTCCCGGCGACACCAGCGAATCAATAAACGCTTCATCGTCGCTCGAAATCACCGTGTCTATTGAGGCGAAATAATCTTGCCACTGGGCGAGCGTTCGCGGTCCGGCAATCACCGCGCTCACGGCCTTGTTCGCAAGCACCCACGCGGTGGCGACATGGGCCAATTGCCGGTTGTCTTTTTCGCAATATGTTTTTAGCGTCTGCGCAATCGCCAGTGATTCCTCGCGAAATTCGGTTTCCATCACGCGCTTGTCGCCGCGACCAACCCGACTGCTCGGATCTATGGATAGGTTGCCCGGGGCATATTTGCCAGTCAAAACGCCGCGCGCAATCGGGCTGTAAGGCACCACGCCGATACCATAGTGCAAACACGCCGGGAGCACTTCGACTTCTGGCTGCCGGTTAAGGAGGTTGTAATACGGCTGGCATACCACCGGGCCTGGCATGTT
Source organism: Burkholderiales bacterium (assembly GCA_038236905.1). Classification (GTDB taxonomy): domain Bacteria; phylum Pseudomonadota; class Gammaproteobacteria; order Burkholderiales; family Usitatibacteraceae; genus UKL13-2. The sequence goes on along the minus strand of JBBRZG010000016.1, from coordinate 21,277 downwards.
GAGTTGCGCGGCCAGATGCACCATTTCCGCAATGCGCCAACCGCGAAAATTTGAGATACCCCAACTGCGAATTTTACCGTCGCGCAATAGTTGTTCGATGGCACGCACGGCCTCTTCTAAATCCATTCCGTTAAAATCGCGATGCATGTAATAAATATCGATCGTGTCAGACGCCAGACGTTTTAAGCTTGACTCGCATTCCCGCAGCACCCATGAGCGAGCGTATTTTGACTCGTTCGGCCGCTCGCTCATCTTGTTGCCGACTTTGGTCGCCAGCACCCAATGGTCGCGGTCATGTTTCAGTAATTCGCCGACCATCGATTCTGATTTGCCGAGCGAATAAACATCGGCGGTATCAATAAAATTCACGCCATGCTCACGCGCGTGGGCAACGATATTGCCGGCCTCCAACATATCGGTTTGATCACCAAACATCATGGTGCCCAGGCAGAGGCGGGAGACCGAGAGCGCGGACTTGCCCAGTGACGAATATTTCATTTCATCCAGATTCAAAAAATATTTACCGGCAGATTAACCACATCCACCCGGCAGCACGTTAACGGGAAGGGTGGTTTCATCGCGACCCTGTGCGGTCATACCCTCCGGCGGTTTCTTGCCGGCACACACCCATGCAATCGGCACGGTGGGCGCATCCACTACAACCGCGGGCCGCCAAGTGAGCTGTTTGCCCTTGATTGAGGTGTAGGCGCTGTTACCGAAGGTCATTGTCACTGCGCCTTCGCTGACCGACACACTGTATACAAAATTGCCGATGATCTTTTTAGCAGGCGGTGCGCCAGCGGCCTCGTTATCAGCCGGCATTTTGCCCTCGCGCCGATAAAACGCGGCGACGCCATTTCGCGCCAGATCGGCCAATGGCATGCTGTCGGCAATCTGCTGGCGAATCACGGTTCGGTAAAGAGAAGGAACGGCCATTGCGGCCAGAATCGCGATGATCGCGACCACCACCATAATTTCGATCAGGGTAAACGCAAATTGCCGGCGTCTGCTTCGCGGCGCTAGCAGCGGAGTGGCCGCGTTCATGACTGACCTGTTGGCGTGCGGGTCGACGCTGCTGCTTGTGCGTGACTAGACGCGCTCAAGCCTACACCACCTTTCTCACCAATTGCGGAAGGCTGGGCGAGTCCATCGAAGCAGCTGCTAATCATATGGGCGATGATGGCTTCGCTATCGAGCTTAGAGTAAAGCCTTAAAAAATCGACTGCCGGGTCGCATGAGCGTGCATAGAAGCTGAACAAAATCACGTCATCGGGGAGGTCGCTGCGCAGCTCGCCGGTTTGTCTGGCGCGTTTCACCATGGCGGAGACCTGCAAATTAAGTTTCAACACTTTGGTGACATAACGAATATTCTTGAGGAGCATTTCGCGCACCAGCGGGCTGGTTGCTGGTAAGTAGGGCAGCCCGCCGCCGAGCCTTACCCGCAGCGACCAGGCAAGAATAGATTTCATTTTGACCAGCGGTGATTCGGTCGCGGGAAGAGTATCGATAAAATCCAGCGCGCCCTCGATGAGCCGAATCATCGCCGCGCCCACCAGCTGCTCCTTGGAAACAAAGTGCTTGTAGAGACTCGGCTTGGCGATGCCGACATCGGCGGCGACCTCGTCCATGGTCATCAAATCAAAGCCTTTTTGCGCCAGCAGGCGATGTGCGGCATCTAGGATCGCATCCTCCCGCAGCCTAAATGTTTGTTCTTTAAAGGTAATTTTGTCAACAATACGCATAAGTAAAATTTTTGAACTTATCGGTAATAAATGCTTCAAAGACTCGTGAATTGATTGTATCCGCTCATGGTTGTTTTTGCCTTATTTGGTTTAGTGGAATGCGCTAAGTTGTCATAGCGTTTCGGTAAATCCGCTTCCAGAACTCACTTTTTTGCATTTTTACGGCACTCTTCTTTGCGACATTAACTGCACAGTTTTTAGTCATATCGATTTGTAGATAGTTTCATAGTTACGTTTTATAGACACTTTTGTAGACACACCAACCCCTAGGAGATTCAAATGAAATTTGCACTTAAATCAATTACCCGCTCCACCCTGGCTTCTATCGCGGTTGCCTCATCCATGTTCATTGCTGCGGGCGCTTCCGCGGCTGCCAAGGATATTGTCGATACTGCCGTGGCTGCGGGCTCGTTCAAAACGCTGGTCACCGCAATCCAGAGCGCAGGCCTGGTTGACACACTTAAAGGTAAAGGCCCATTCACCGTGTTCGCGCCGACAGACGCAGCGTTTGCGAAATTGCCAGCGGGCACCTTGGAAGCACTGTTGAAGGACAAAGCTAAATTGGCCGGCATTTTGACGTATCACGTGGTACCGGCAACAGTGATGGCCAAAGATGTAAAGGCTGGCGACGTGAAAACGGTCAATGGTCAGTCGATCAAAATTACCACAGCGGGCGGTAAAGTCATGGTCAACGACGCGACCGTTACGTCGACCGACGTTGTGGCCAGCAACGGCGTGATTCACGTTATCGATACCGTATTGCTGCCAAAATAAATCTTCAAGCTGTAACGTGTGAAAGAAAAAGGCGCATCTCAAATGCGCCTTTTTTTGCTTCAATTATTTTGCGCTTTGACTAGCACGGCTTTCTGTCATCGTAGAAGCATGACTGCTAGCCATCACGCCTAGACTAATCCCCGAAAACGTTGCGCCCGAGCGATAGATGCGCTGTGTAGCGGTCTTGAAATCTTCTGGTTTTGCATCGGGAATACGCATATAAACCTGTGGATTGCGATCCACTAGCGGGAACCATGAGCTTTGCATCTGAACCATGATGCGATGGCCGCGCCGGAAGGTGTGCAGTACATCAGGCATCGTGAAATTCACGGCCTCAACTTTTCCGGGTGTGAAGGGTTGCGGCGTAACGAAACCGTTTCGAAATTTTCCGCGAAACGGCTCTCCCCGAACCAATTGCTGATAACCGCTTAACTGAATCTTGGGGCCCGGCGCGTCTTTTGGTCGGGCGGCATTGTCAGGCTTTTCGTCAGGCAGCTCAGCGGGATAAACGTCAATCAATTTCACCACCCAATCGCTATCGGTGCCACTGGTTGAAACAAAAAGCTTTGGCATAATCGGGCCGGCGATCGTAATGTCCTCTTCCAAGACGTCGGTGGAATACGTCAGCACATCGGTGCGGGTAGACGCAAAACGCTGATCACCGACCATGTATTCCTGCGGCACGCCCGTCGCTGTGTAGGCAATAAAGGGAACTGGCTTAGCTGGATCGCTCACGTATTCGTCGTAGGTCGAGGCGTTGCCTTGCGCCCCGCCTTGAGGGCTGCCCGGTTGTGTCCATGTCAATTTTCCTTGCGCGCCAAAGTAAAGCATTTTGGGCTTCGCTTCAGCGGGGGGCCACTGAGGATATTGCCGCCATATGTTTGTGCCGGTTTCGAATACATGCGCCTCTGCGAATGGTTCTGCCGGTTTTGCACCAGGCAATTTGGGATCATTTGCTGCGGCCGGGCGCAGGTTTTTCTCGAAAAAAGGAAACACGATTTTCTTTTGATAATACTCGCTGGTCTTCGCAGCGAAGCTCACCATGCCGATGCGTTCACCGTCATTGCGCGCCCAGCCGCCATGCACCCACGGGCCCATTACCAAGCCGTTGTAGATACCCGGATTACTCGCCTTGATGCTGCGATAAGTGGTGAGCGGGCCTTGCGGGTCTTCGGCGTCAAACCAGCCACCAACCGTGAGCACGGAGGCTTTAATATTTTTGAGATGGGCCGCGATATTGCGTGATTGCCAGAAATCGTTGTAGGTATCGTTGGTGATGTTGTCTTTCCACATCACGTATTCCGGCTTGTCGATCTTGCTGTTCAGATTGGCGAGCGTACCCAGTTCCAGAAAATACTCATAACCATCCTTTGTGCCGTACTCATACGGGTCCCATTTGTTGGGCTTTACAGTGGGGTTTTCCTGACGCTTAAAGCCGGTGTAGAAACCGAAATTGGCGGCGAGCATAAACGCGCCGTTGTGATAGGAATCGTCGTTCATGTACATATCGGTGACCGGCGCTTGCGGAGACGCCGCCTTGATCGCCGGATGTGAGTCGATGATGCTGGCCGACACGTAAAACCCGGGATAGGAAATTCCCCATAGACCAATGCGGCCGTTATTGTGGGGGATATTCTTGAGCAACCATTCCGCCGAATCAAACATGTCGGTGCTTTCATCAACATCGGTGCCTGATTTTTTCGCCTTATGCGGCGTCATGTCGATAAAAGCGCCTTCCGACATGTAGCGTCCCCGTACATCCTGAAACACAAAAATGTAGCCCGCGCGATCAAATTCTGTTGATGGCCCCAGCGAGTCACGATATTGATCCACGCCGTAGGGCGCCACGCTATAGGGCGTGCGCACCATCAGGAACGGTGCCGGCTTGGCGGAATCTTTCGGTGCGTATACCGTGGTGAACAATTTTTTACCATCTCGCATCGGAATGCGGTATTCGTATTTTGTGTAATTTTCCTTGATGCCGTAAGGCGGCGGGCCATCAGGTTTAGGCTGCGAGTAGGCAGTGTAGGGAGCAGCGAGCAGTAATGTTACGACGAGCAAAGACCGTGACAGCCCACCACTTTTTCGCTCAAAAATTCCACTTCCCGGCGTCGACGCGCGGTTTTTAACTGGGCCCACTACACGGTTTGCATCGGCGAGTTCACCAAACTGAACACCGGGCTGAATTAAGCTACTAGACGAAACCCAAGAACATAAGCGTGACAGCAAAGACAACATCGTTAACGACATCAAAATGCCCCTATGGAGTGGTGATTCAGAAAATTGATAAAAATCAGATGGGACTTAAAAACGAAACCGTGTGATCGCAACATTTTTACCGCTCGGTAGCACCATATTGGCTTGATCCGCGGCGGTGAAATCAATGCTGATGTTACCGATAGTGGTGTTTCCTGCCGGTGGCTTGTAGGGGCCGGTCAGCGTTTGGCCACCGCGTACCACCAACAATGCTCCCGTGTATTTGGCAGGTGTCTGCATCGGCCCGGAGCTCAGATACCACACCGGATTGCCGCCCGCATCATACATAAAGCCCACCATGAAGAGCGAATTGCCCTGCACCTCAATCGAGTAGCCGCGCCCGCTTTCGCCCGCATTCCACCACCAGCCATTTTCGCCGGTACCGCCACCATTGCCACCGAAGACAAAGGTAGTTATCGGTGTGGTGCCGCCCGGCCACACCATGGTCGCCGTGGATGCATCGGTAAATGTCAGCGTGATACCGCCCAAGTCGACACCGGGTTGTGGCGCAACGTAATTTCCCTCCAAGGTTTGACCATTCTTGAGGGTGGTGGCGCGTCCCGTGAAAACGTTGCTGGTGAATGATCCAGACGAGGTAAACCAGGTTGAGCGTCCATCCGCTTCATAGTAGTAGCCCGCTATGAACAACGAATCGCCGCGCTTTTCGATAAAGAAACCACGTCCGCTTTCTGCAGCATTCCACCACCAACCGGTACGCGGCGTGTTCCCAGCGGGTAGGGCACTGCCTGATTTAATGTCGATCGCTGAGGCGTCCAAGGCCGAGCATGCGCCGACACGATTGGCTAGTGATACGACCGCCTTCCCCAGTACCGGTGTTTCTGCGGCAGGAATCGTCACCCGAATTTGATTGGCCGCGATCAGCACGGCGGTGCGCCGCACGTTGGCGACATAGACTTCACTCGCGGCGGTGAAACCGGTGCCAAAGATATCGAATTCGATGGGTGAGTTGAAATCGAATTGCGTCTTGCTCAAAGACGTTATGCGCAGTGGTTCGTCGACAGTATTGATTTCAGGTGCAGCGTAAGGAATATCGTTAACAATAAAGGTTGCCTGATTTCCGCTGCCTACAAAGTTGCCATTCCAGCGGGTAATTCGCATACCTGCAGGCGGGTTATAAGTGGCCGTGAGCGCGTCACCAAAGTTGTAAAAACCTTCGTCGGGCCCGGCGCGGTCAAGTGAAACACTGCCACACGATGTTGAGCTGTTATCAATGACGGTATAGGCTTTGAATTGCTTGATGTAGCGAGCGGTATAGACCACATTACTGTTCAGGTCGCCCATCGGCTTGGTCACAATCACGCGCTCTGGCACGGTCGAGGTCGGCCCTCCTTCCCAAGCGATAAACTTGTAGCGAACATTAGTAGTGAGGCCACGAAAAATCGCTTTTGCTTCAAATTCACGCGATTCACCCGCCGCCCATAAATAGCTGGTTGCGGGTAAATTTTGATCAATATTATTGCTGCCATCCACGCGTTTGGTAATCGCTCCGGTGAACTCTCCCCCGGTATGTTCAGCCTTGATCCGAACCAGCGCGGCATCGGTAAAATTCGCGCTCCATTCCGCGAGCACGAAATCTGAGCCGACCGAAACCGGGCCGTTGTGCGGGTTGGATGAACGATTCGAGGCGGACGGGAAGTGAAACAATCCAGTGGAAGGTCCCCACAGCCCAAACTGGAATCCGCTTGGCGCCACCGCGTTTGCCGTCATCGGCGTATTCGCGCGGTAGTAGACGCCGGATGCTCCCGCGAGTGGCTGCGGCGCGGGTGTAAGCGTGGCGGTACCGCCAGCCACGTTTGAAAAAGATCTGACTTCCACGACTTGCGAAAAGTGCGCGGTGTAGGTGCTGACGCTGGGACGATTACTCGGCTGGCCGAGACTTCCATCGCCCGCCACCACGGTGATGGTTTGAGATGGATTTAAAGTAGCCGCGCGATCATTGTTCCAGCGCGCGAAGGTCACCAGTGTTCCGCCCGAATTCGATACGCCTGCGGGCACGCTGAGCGTATGGCTGGAGCCGATTGGCCAGTTAAATACGGCCGGTGTTGCGCTAAGCACGCCGTCGATCAGCACCTTTTGCCCGCTGGGGAATGAATCAATCGTGATCGTGGATTCGACAAAATCGTACAGTCGGCGAATCGCCTCAAGATCGCCATACGAATAGCGATCGCGCGCGCCGATCGGAATCCCTGCCGGGATCGTATTCAAGCTCGGTTTAAAAACTTTGACGAAACTGAATGCTGAATAGTGCATGATCGAACCATAGTCATAGCCGCCGATATCACGCTGATTGGACGGCGGCTCGTAATTTGCGCCGATGTATGACGGGTCGATATTGGCAAGATCAATCCCCAGCCAGGTGCCGCGGTCTGCGCGCTGTTGTTCGTGATAAAGCCCGACCGCATGGCCCATTTCGTGAACCAGCACACCCGCGCTACAGATTTTGCTGCCGCCGATATTCTGTGAGCCACCCACCCGGCCGACACTGGAAAAACACGAACCGTAATTTTCGTCTTCACTCAGGTTGAATGAAACGTAATCGCCTTGCCCCGAGCGCGGCACCCACTGCATGAAAGGTGCAAGTTGCGCATTCGCGGCGGCGATCGCGGCGGGGACATTGTTATTCGGATCAAGGGTGATCACGTAGGGCACTTCGACAAAGCCTTGTGCATTACGCGGCCACAGGCGGTTTGCGCCGCCGTAGGTGTGACCTTTGGCTAATGAGGTGGAACGTGGCGATGGAAACTTGCCATCGGGAGCCTCGGCGCGCATCCGCTCAAGCACCGCGCTGGCGGACCCCAGCAAAATATCGCCTTCGGTGATCGCGTAACCGTTAATGATCGTAAATTTGACGGGCACGCCATCGAGCAAACCACGATGCATTTTGCCGTCGGCGGTATCAATACTTGAAATGGATTCCGGTGAGAGCGAGGATGATAGCGACGGTGATTGCGCATGGGCAGGCGCAGTCGATAAGCTCGCTGCCGACGCTATCAATAGCGTGCCTAATGTCAACATCAGGCCCAGCTTAGCGCGAGCATTCATTGAATTTAGAATGAGGCGTGAAATATTAAAACGCATAGCTGTCCTTAAAAAATGTTCGCTTTTGGCATTGTTTCTTAATCCAACTTGACCTGCATTTTGTTCGAAATTCGCGCCCTAATCCATGGCGCCACATGTGGGTAAGACGGTTTCAAGATTCAGTTTTAAACCCTAGCACTGGCGCGGTTTAATAGCACAAACTTGCTTGAACTGCCCGTCCTTGCTAGGGTTTCGAATCCTGGTAATTGAAAAGCACATAACCATTAGCTTCCTGCCGCCCATGAATCGCGCAATGTGACCGCGCGGTTAAAAACTGGCGTGCCAGGTTTTGAATCCACCCGATCCGCCACAAAATAACCATGCCGCTCGAACTGAAAACGCGCTTCGGCGGCAACATCGTTGAGCGATGGTTCAAGATACGCCGTGATCACCTGTTTGGATTTCGGATTCAGGTCGTCAAGGAAATTTTCAGTGCCGCGACCGGGGTGCGGTGCAGAAAACAGACGGTCAAACAATCTGACTTCTGCCTGCACCGCATGCGCGGCCGACAACCAATGAATATTGCCTTTCACCTTGTAGGTGTCCGAGCCCGGTGTGCCAGATTTGGAGTCCGCCATGTATTCGCAATGCACTGCCGTAATATTGCCCGTCGCGTCTTTGTCCGCGCCGATGCATTTGATGACAAATCCATAGCGCAGCCTCACCATATTGCCCGGGAACAGCCGGAAAAAACCTTTGGGTGGCGTGGCTTCAAAATCCTCACGCTCAATCCACAACTCACTCGAAAACGGCATGGCGCGTTTGCCCAGTTCAGGCTTCTGCGGATGATCGGGTGCGAAGCATTCTTCAGTCTGACCCGCCGGATAATTATCAATAATCAGCTTGAGCGGATTGAGTACGGCGACCTTGCGCAGACATTCTTCATTCAATACTTCGCGCTGACAATCTTCAAGCACGCTCATTTCAATCCAAGAATCAGATTTTGAAACGCCAATACGTTGCGCGAATAGTTTGAAGCCGTCCGCCGTAAAGCCGCGACGACGCGCGCCCACTAGCGTCGGCATACGCGGGTCATCCCAGCCCTCGACGTGATTCTGTTCCACCAGCTGACGCAAATAGCGCTTGCTCAGAACGATGTAAGTGAGGTTCAGCCGCGAGAATTCGATCTGTTGTGGCAGCGGTATATTCAGCGCGCCAAACGCCGCCAGTTTCTCCAGCAGCCAATCATAGAACGGGCGCTGATCTTCAAATTCCAGCGTGCAAAGCGAATGCGTAATGTTTTCCAACGCATCTTCAATCGGATGCGCATAGGTGTACATCGGGTAGATACACCATTTATCGCCGGTGCGATGGTGATGAGCGTGTTTGATCCGATAAATCGCCGGGTCGCGCAGGTTGATATTCGGCGACGCCATATCAATTTTAGTGCGCAGGATGTGGGTGCCTTCGGCGTGTTTTCCGTCGCGCATTTCACGGAACAAACTCAAATTCTCAGCGATGCTGCGATTGCGAAACGGTGAATTTATACCCGCTTCGGTGAGTGAGCCACGGGTCGCGCGCATGTCCTCCGCCGATTGCGAATCAACATAAGCTAAACCGTGTTCGATCAGGGTTTCGGCGAAGGCATAAAAATGGTCGAAATAATCGCTCGCGAAATAAAGATGCGACGCGCCGTTTTTGTCGTAGCTGCAGCCCAGCCAGTGAACGGACTCGATAATTGAATCTACATATTCCTGATCTTCTTTTTCTGGATTGGTATCGTCAAAACGCAGATGGCAAACGCCCGCGTAGTCCTCGGCCAAACCGAAATTCAGCAAAATCGATTTCGTATGACCGAAATGCAAATAGCCATTTGGCTCGGGTGGAAAGCGGGTGCGGATTTTGGCGGGGTCAAGTGCGGCGTTCGCCTGCAGCTCAGCCGGTCCGGGTGCGCCGCTCCAGGTGCGATCTGCGTATTTTCCCGCAGTTAAATCAGCATCAATAATATTGCGGATAAAGTTGCTGCTTAGAGCGGCTTTGAGGGGCTCAGAAGGTTTGGAGCTGGTGCCATTCGACATATTAAAGTTCAGTGTGCGTAAAGAATTTTGATTATCGCCTAGAAGTATGGGTTACTGCGCTCCTCTGCTTTCGCCTGCCTCGACAAAACTGTGCCGAAACCTGCAGTTGAAGCAGAGTCTGAAGTCGCGTTTGAAATGTCGCTTTGCCCTATTTCACCTTAGCCGCTGTGCCTGTTACCGCCAGCCTGCCGCGTTTTTCATCTACTCGAGCCAGCACCAAAAGCGCGGCTAAAAAAAACACACCCGTTATCAACATCGCCAGTCGGTGGTTGTTGTTGGTGATCCACGTCACCGCCCCGTAGGTGAGCGGGCCCAATACTGCGGCGAGTCGGGTAGCCACGCCCCACAGCCCGAAAAACTCCGCCGCGCGGTCGGCCGGTGAAAAATATGCCACCAGGGCGCGCCCGGCGGATTGGCTGGATCCCATGCAAATGCCGGCTAGATTAGCCGCCACCCAAAATAGTTCGCGGGTGGTCGCAAACCACGCGAACACCACCATTAGTATCCAGCCGACCAAGGTAATCGCTAACGCCCGCTTTTTCCCAATCAGGTCCTGCAAATAACCGAATCCGAACGCGCCCACGCAGGCCGTGACATTCACAATCAACACCAGTACTAGGGTGTCTTGGGTTGTGAAGCTCATAACCTCTTGCGCGTAAATCGCGGCGAGGGTCACCACGGTCGAAACCCCGGCCTGATAACAGGTGCCGCAGGCAAACACCAGAATCAAGTCATGATAGCGGGACGCTTCGCGCGCGGACTGCATCAGTCGAGTCCATGCACTTTCGCGCGCGCTGCTTTCCAGTGCGGGAAGCGCACGTTCCTTCAAAAAAATAAAGGTAATCGACGCGCCTGCCGCATACACAGCAGCGGTGATCAACATGGTGAGCGCTATAGCATCGGTGGTTTTTTGCCCTCGCGATTCGGCACCCATGATCCACATCAGGCTAAGCCCTAACGCCACCAGGCCGCCGACGTAGCCCCAGCTCCATCCCCACCCCGAGACTTTGCCGAGTGCGTCTGGTTTCGCCAATTCGGGCAAAAACGCAGCGGTAATATTCTCGCCCACTGCGTAGCAAAAATTGGAGATAACAATCATCGTGACCGCGAGATAAATGGCACCCGGCCCCGCAAAGTAGAGCAGGGCGGTACTCGCCACGCAGCCCGCTGTTGCAAAAAACAGCACGCGCTTTTTGGCGGCATGCGCATCGGCATAAGCGCCCAGCAATGGTCCTGCCACCATCACCGCGACATACGAAACCGCCAGCGTTGCCGTCCATGCAAACGTGGCCCAATCAGCACCACCCGCAATTACAGATACGAAATAGGCATTGAAGACCGCTGTCAGTACCACCGTGGTGTAGCCGGAGTTGGCGAAGTCATACATCGCCCACGCGAAAACCTCGCGCTTTTTGACACCTTCATTTAAGGCGGAACTCATGCGCACGATCATACGCGAGCAATGTGGCCGCGCAGTTTGACAGGAGGTGCTGCTGATCCCGCTGCCCGATTAGCGCCCAAGCGCAAGTTGGAGTTACGAGGTGTTACTGGAGATTGTGATGGAGGAAAAGCTTGGCTTTTTCCCAATCGCGCTCTACGGTGCGGGTGCTAAGACCGAGCGCCTCAGCGATTTGTTGTTCATTCAGACCGCCGAAATAACGCATTTCCACAACGAGTGCTAATCGCTCATCGATCGCCGCCAATTCCTGCAACGCGTCATGAATACGCATCACTTCATTTTCCGGCGCGCACACTGATTCGACAATGTTGGTGTTCAGTGTGGCGTCAACCGCATCGCCACCGTGTTTTAGCGTCAACTTTTGTCGAACCATGTCCACGACAATGGATCGCATTACTCGCGATGCGTATGACAAAAACCCTGGCCGGTCTTTGAGAACGAAGTTTGCCGCGCTGATAAATCGAAAATAGGATTCGTGCACCAGACCGGTAGTGTCGAGTACGGTTAGATCGTTTGAGCGTCGCAAGCGCGCATGCGCCAATCGGCGCAAATCATCATAGAAGGACGCAAACAACTCATCCACCGGCATTTGCTGGTTGTGCGCATGCAAGGCGGGTTGCGCGCCGTGTGCGGCGGGAAAAACGGTGGTGGCGCGGTTCATAGTTCGTCTCTTTAATCGCTGAACAAATGCTGATGGCAGGTTAAAGAATGCGCGTTGCTGTTTTGTTTTTTTTCAACCAAGCGATCAGCATAGCAGCATGAAAATACGGCGCAATCCCCCAATTGCGGGATTGGGTGAAGTTCAAAAATGTTGTGATTTAAACCGAGAAAACCCTAGCACTGTCAACCACTTCAGGCCATTTATGCCTCGAACGCTAGGCGGGGCTTGCACTTTTCTGTGCAGGTTTGAATTGCGGAATCAAAAATAAAGTGTGTTCGTTTGTCTGAATTCGCGCCGCAATAGCGTTTTCACTAGTAAGCCCTGATTTTTTGCGGTTCGGGCTTCGATCAATCGACGACATCAGGAGCGCGTATGAACCCGAATCTGGACAAATTTTTTCAAGGCATCGGCGAAGGCAGCGTTCAGTCTTCATCTCAAGAGTCGCGGCACCGCGACGTGGTGTTCGCTGGACCCGATAAGCGCGAGCTCGGCGAAATACGCTTGCGGCAACAAAAAGTTAACGAAAGCGCAAAAAAGATTGTCGTGATTACCTTCATTTGGGCTGCGATTTTTGTCGGGATCGTAATCGCGGCAGTAATGGGTCGATGATTTTTGTAGATCGTCATTTGTATAAATCACCAACAATCTGTTCCTCACGTCACAAGAAGGATAAAACATGAACACTGTCATCAAGCAATTTGAGCACCCGATAGCCGAGGGTTATGGTTTAAGCGAGGACGACACCTATCAACGATACGCAGATGAATTTAGAAGCGCCGAAACTGCCAACTCTGTTAATTCTGTTGCCCGCACTTTCGACCGGTCAGCACCTGCCATTGGCGGTAAAGCTTCTTTGTATGCGCTGATGATGGCGATGTGGGGCGCGATTATTTTCGGCGTGGTGATGTCGATCCTGTTTGGCGGCTGAAATGCACGATTGCAAAATGGACGCGGGTAAGATGACCGAGGCTAGCGTTAGCGCGCGTCTCGTCCGCTGGCGCGACGATTTTGATACGCTTTCAGATGTGTGTAAGCGACATTGATGATCGTGCAGTCAAGCCCATGTTCGCGGGCTTTGGTCAGCATGTAGCCCACAATATGATCGGCCTCCACGTCATTGCCCGCCTCAAGATCGCGCAGCATTGAGGCCGTCAAGGTTGAGCCGCTTGAATTGAGCACGTTGTCAAAACGGACCAGCACCGCGTCGCGTGGCGGATAGCCTTCGCGGCGCGCAATTTCAATGGCGCAATCGGAGAACTGGCGCATCAATAATTTTCCGCCCGGAGTGGCCAACACTTCGCCCACGGTCGCGCGCATCAGGCAGGTAATGCCCGCAAGCGTGGAAAGAAAAGCAACTTTTTCCCACATGTCGAGCATGATGTTTTCAGAGACACGCCAGTCGACGACGGTGCTCGCAAAGGCGTCGCCGAGCGCCTCCGCAACCGCCTGCTGCTCAGGGTCGCGAGCTCCCCACACGATGTTATGGGTCGGCCCCATGATTTTGACAATGCCTCCGCTGGTGAGAGTGGCCGAGATTTGGCAGCTCCCGCCCATCACGCGCGCCTTGCCGAACGCGCGGTCAAGACTATCAAGGTGCGCCATGCCATTTAGTAGCGGTACGACCACGGTATGCGCCGCCATGACCGGCGCGATGGCGGCGATGCTAGTATCGAGATCGTAAGCCTTGCAGGCAAGAATGATGACGTCAAATCGAGGCTTGGTCGAACCTTCAAAATCTGAGGCAATGGCAGTTTTGACTGCCAGCGACGAGTTGCCGCCCTGCGTTTCGAGCTGTAGTCCATGTTCGGCAATTTGCGCGGACCGTCGCTCGCGAACCAGAAACGTGACGTCAGCGCCTGCCTCGTGCAAGCGACCCCCAAAATAGCCGCCGGTACCGCCGGCACCGAGTACGAGAATCTTCAGCTTGGATTTGGCTGGTGCCATCGCGTCAATCATTTCGCCCCGTCAGTCGACAAGGTGGCTAATTTTGGCGCAGTCGTTTTAGTTTGTAAAAACGCGACGGCGGCTTCGAGAGCGCGGTCCCGGTTCAACATGATGTCAGCTTTTGCCAGCGGCAATTCCACATCAGGGTTCACCCCTTCGCCCTCCACGCGTTTGCCTTTTGGCGTGACAAATCCCATTTCACTATAGGCCAGCTGTCCGCCACCCGGTACATCGGCATAACCCATATAGCCCAATAAACAGCCACAGCTGCGCGCGCCGATGATCGTCGCGCGGCCCAAATCTTGCAAGGTTGCGCTGAATACTTCTGAGGCCGATGCGCTATTCTGGTTCGTCAAGATCACCAGTGGCTGGGTATAGGCGCTCGCCTTGGAACCGTTAAATTCGGGCTCAAGTTTAGTGGTCTCGATGAAGAACAAGCTTGGCGCTTTACCGGTGCGGGTAAGGATTTTGCTGCCTTTGGTTTTGTCGCTCAAAAACTTGGTGATTAAGTCCTCGGACATGGCTAGCGATCCGCCGCCGTTATTGCGCAAATCGATAATCATGCCCGGTGTGTTTTTCATTTTATCGACGGCTTTCAAAATTTCCCCCTCCAGCGAGCCAATGAAATTTGAAAAACGGATATACCCAAAGCCGGAGGGCAATACACGCTGTACAAACTCGGGCGACGTTTTAAATGCCCGGCGCTTCAGTGTTGCGTTGATTTCACCGGCTTTGTTGGCCTCGCGGCTGTCGCCACCATCGGCGCGAACGAAGGTCATGTCGACTGTGGTATCAATTTCACCGGCAGAAATTTTGCGCAGCGCGCCACGGCTGCGCGCCCATGCGGTGGACGAATCACGGGCTTCGGAAATCAGACGCTGATAAAGGGTCAGCGCGGGCTCACCATTGATTGTTTTTATCACCATGCCCGCCCGCACGCCGGCCCAATAGGCGTCCGACTCGACGTTAACGCCGGTCACCGTCAACCCTCCATCCAATTCCTGAAATGTAAATCCGAGCGAATGCGATTCGTTGGCGCGTTGCTGGGCGACCTGTTTGGGCGATTGCACACGGGTGTGCGAATCCTTGAGCTCGCCGGTCATTTTGTCGAGCAACTCCCAATAGTCGTCATCAGTTTTTGTGGCTAAAAGTAGCGGCTCATATTTAGCGCGCACGGCCTGCCAATCGATACCATTTAACTTGGGGTCGTAATACTTTTCGTTAATCGTGCGCCAGACATAGGTAAGCGCTTCGCGCTTCCAACTATCGCCGCCTACGGTCGGCACCGGGCTGTCGGCCAGCGGCGGGGCGACATAAATACGGCCGATAATGTTGTGAGGATCAACCAACGCGCAGCCGGACAGGGCGGTCGCGATTACCAAAAGGGGTAGGATCAAGCCAGTAAGTCGGGAAGGGCGGGGACGGTAGGAAGCGCGCATAAATGTTTTTCTAACGAATATTGAATAGAAGTAAAAAGTTTACACGTTGATTTTGGCGGCGGCACATGCTTCACCCCATAATTCGTGGGTTTCGTCGCATTGTGAGCGCGACTAAAAAGTGCATGTGTGACCATCATTTAGTCGCTTAAAACTTTTTCACCTGATGCTAGACCTCAAATGGGCCAGACTTTTCGTCGCATCCATTTTTAAATAATTCTACAATTCCCAGCCGGAGCATCAATATGGAACTCACTATCCGCGGCCTCTCCAAGACTTATCCAAACGGCGTGGAGGCCCTTAAAAACGTGACTTTATCGATTCCAGCAGGAATGTTTGGGCTGTTGGGCCCAAACGGCGCGGGCAAATCCACGCTGATGCGCACGTTGGCGACCTTGCAGGACGCCGACCGGGGTTCGGCGGTGATGGGTAACCTTGATGTGCTCAAGGACAAAGACGGGGTGCGCCGAATTTTGGGTTATCTGCCGCAGGATTTTGGGGTCTATCCCAAAGTGACGGCGTGGGATCTGCTCAATCATCTTGCAGAATTGAAAGGGCTCAATAATCGCGGCGAGCGTCAGGATGTGGTGATTGGTTTGCTGCATCAAACCAATTTATTTAATGTGCGCTTCAAAGCACTGGGCGGCTTTTCAGGCGGCATGCGCCAGCGTTTCGGTATCGCGCAAGCGCTGCTGGGCGATCCGCGACTGATTATCGTTGACGAGCCCACGGCCGGCCTTGATCCTGAAGAGCGGGTGCGTTTTCATAATCTACTGGCCGAGATTGGTGATGATGTGGTGGTCATTTTATCGACCCACATTGTTTCTGACGTCAGTGATTTATGTCCCAATATGGCCATCATCAACAAGGGTGAAGTACTGCTTACTGGCCGCCCAAATGAGTTGATTGCCGGCCTCAAAGGCCGTACTTGGTCTGCCTCGGTGCCGCGATCCGATTTGGAAGAAGCCAAGAGAAAATTCCCGGTCATTTCGACGCGCCTAATTGGCGGACAAACGCTGATTCATGTCATCAGTGATTCCGCGCCCGGCCCCAGCTTCGAGGCCATCACGCCGACCTTGGAAGATACCTATTTTGCCGCGATTGGCGGCTTTCTTGAGCCGCAGCAAAACCGCATCCCGCAAGCTGCGGAATAGGGCTTCAGCATGTTCAAAGCTATTGCGTTATTTGAAATCAAAACCCGCCTATCGAGAATCTCGACTTGGGTATATTTTGGCCTGTTCCTGCTGATCTCATTTTTATGGATCGCGGCCGCGGGCGGGCTTTTTAAAGAGGCGAATGTCACCTTCGGCTCGGGCAAGGTGTTTGTAAATTCTCCGTTTGCGCTGGCCACCACGATCTCGGTGCTGGGTATGTTTGGCCTCATCATTGTGGCCACGATCATGGGCCGTGCGGTGCAGTCCGATTTTGAATACCGCACGCATCATTTTTTATTCACTGCACCGATCACAAAAACGCAATATCTGGGTGGCCGCTTTCTCGGCGCCCTGGCAATCGTGCTGGGGATTTTTTCGAGTATGGGTATCGGTGCGGTGTTGGCCACCTTGCTGCCCGGCATGGATGCAGACCGGATGGGCCCGAATCGATTCGTGGCCTATTTGTGGCCGTATGTGCTTATTCTATTTCCCAACGTGCTTTTGATTGGTGGCGTGTTTTTTATGATTGCCACACTCACTAGAAAGATGCTGCCGGTTTATGTCGGCAGCGTCCTATTGTTGCTGGGGTATTTGATCGCGCTGCAACTTGTCCGCGATATGGACAATAAAGTTTTCGCGTCAATGCTCGATCCATTTGGCACCATCGCAATGGGCCGGGTGACCGAATATTGGACGGTCGCGGAACGTAACGTCAAGCTGATCCCGCTGGAGGGGGTCTTTTTATGGAATCGCCTACTTTGGTCGGGTGTGGGGATCATTGCCATCGTGCTTTGTTTCTGGCGATTTAGTTTTGCGCAATTTGCAGCAGAAGGGATGTCGCGTAAAACCTCCAGCCCACCGCCTGCAGAAACCGCCGCCGAGCTGGCGCGGATGGCTGCTCTGGGGATTGGCCAAAATCAGGCTGCCAATTCACGGTTGGTGATCAGCCCCGATGAGCCGCGTGGTTTTGCCATGTTGCCGCGAATGGTGTGGCTCAATTTTACCGAGACCATAAAAAGTGTTTATTTCGGGGTGCTGGTGTTTGCGGGGGGGCTATTCATGATTCTCGCCGGCACCGCGATTGGCAAAATTTATGGCACCGCCACTTGGCCCGTGACCTATCAGGTGGTGGAGATCGTCACGGGTGGATTTGGGCTTTTCATGCTCATCATCATTACCCTTTACGCGGGCGAGATGGTGTGGCGCGAGCGCGACCAGCGCATCGACCAGATCGTTGATGCCATGCCTGCGCCGACCTGGCTGCCGATTACCGCCAAGCTATTGGCGCTGATGCTGGTGCCGCTTTTACTGCAGGTGTTTTTGCTCGCCTGCGGTATCGGTATGCAGATATTCAAAGGCTATTACAACTTTGAATTTGGCGTGTATCTAAAGAGTTTGTTTGGTTACAACTTGTTAGGTTCATGGCTAATTTGCGCTCTCGCGATCGCCGTCCACAGCTTGGTGAACAATAAATATGTTGGCCATTTTGTGATGATTGCTTACTACATCGCGATCAGCTTTTCAGGCCTGTTGGGGTTTGAACATAACCTTTACAAATACGGCGCGGCACCGAGTGAACGCTATTCCGACATGAATGGCTTTGGCCAATATGTGTTTAGAGAGGGCATCTTCATGCTTTATTGGACGGCGGCGGCGGCGCTGCTGGTCGTCGCGGCTTACTTGTTCTGGAGCCGAGGCACGTCCACCAGCTGGCACGAACGGGTGGTGATCGCGCGCGCCCGGTTCAGTGAACGTGTCTGGAAAGCCGTCGCGATATTTACCCTGTTATTCGTGGGCTTGGGCGGATATATCTTTTACAACACCAATATTCTAAATCTGTATCAAACCAGCGCGGAACGCGATGGGCAGCAGGCTGATTACGAGAAGCAATACAAGGCCACCCGTCTGGAACCGCAGCCAAAAGTGGTGGGAGTGAAAGTAAATGTCGAGTTATTTCCGAGCACACAGCGTGTGCGCATGAACGGCACGTACCGGCTTGAGAATAAGAACAATGTGCCGGTCGCGAACGTACGACTTGCCTTCCTCTCGGCCCGGGAGCTGCAATATGACCAGTTGGAATTTGATCAAGCGACCGAGCTGGCGAGCAACAACGAAGCAATGGGCTTACGCAATTACAAACTCAAAATGCCGCTTGCGCCGGGCGGCAAACTTTTACTGAATTTTGACTTAAGTTTGCCGACGCGCGGGTTTTCGAACAGCGGCGCCAATACCAGCGTCGTGAGCAACGGCACCTTTATAAATGCACGCCAGGTTTTGCCCGTTATTGGTTATCAGGATACGGCGGAACTTTTCCAGGACAAAGATCGCAAAAAGTATGGCCTAAAACCGAAAGAGCGGATGCTTGATCGCGACGATCCCGAGGGTCTGAAAGTAAATTACCTCACGAACTTTGCGGATTGGATTGATTTCGAAGCGACGGTCAGTACCGAGGAAGATCAGATTGCGATTGCGCCCGGATACTTGCAGCGCGAATGGACCGAGGGCGGGCGGCGCTACTTTAATTTTAAAATGGATGCGCCCGTGCTGAATTTCTTCGCGTTCCAATCTGCCCGCTACGAGGTGAAAAAGGACGTCTGGAAAGGCCCCGACGGTGATGTGTCGATTGAGGTTTATTACCATCCCGGGCATACCTTCAATCTTGACAGCATGATTGCGTCCTCCAAGGCCTCGCTGGATTACTACAGCAAAGCGTTCGGGCCCTATCAGCACCGGCAATTCCGGATCATTGAATTTCCACGTTATCAGGAATTTGCGCAAGCCCTTCCCAACACGATTCCTTATTCGGAAGGGGTTGGGTTTATCGCCCGGGTTGATCCCAGTGATGAGAAGGATATCGACTATCCTTACTACATTACTGCCCACGAGGCGGCGCACCAATGGTGGGCCCATCAAGTGATCGGCGGTAATGTTCAGGGCGCGACAATGTTGTCGGAATCACTCGCCCAATACTCGGCGTTGATGGTGATGAAGCGCAAATTTGGTGAAGCCAGGATGCAGAGATTCTTAAACTACGAGCTTGATGGCTATCTCAAGGGCAGGGCGTTTGAGCAGAAAAAAGAAGTGCCGCTGGGGCGCGTCGAAAACCAGCAATACATTCACTACCAGAAGGGTAGCTTGGTGATGTACGCGCTGCAAGACTACATCGGCGAAGACAACCTCAACCGCGCCATCAAAGCGTTCCGCGATGAAACCGCTTATAAAGGCCCGCCCTATCCCAATGCGGGCATGCTAATTCAGCGTATTCGCGAGGTAACACCGCCCCACTTGCAGTATGTGATTGACGATTTATTTGAATCCATCATCATCTTTGATAACCGCGCAACCAAGGCAACCTACAAACAACTGCCGAACGGGAAATTTGAGGTGACGGTGGCGGTCACGGCAAAGAAGCGCAAATCCGATGATCTTGGCAAAGAAACCGATGCCCCGCTCAATGATTGGATTGATATCGGCGTGCTGGACGAAAAAGGCACGCCACTGTTTATCGAGAAACGCAAGATTGAAAAAGAAGAAAGTGTATTTGTGCTGACCGTAGATAAAAAACCCGCGAAGGCCGGTATTGATCCGCTCAGTAAGCTGATTGATCGGCGGCCTAAGGATAATGTCATTGGGGTGGAGAAGGCTTGATGGTGGTTCTCTGATTACGAGATGGCCTAGCTCTATCCAAAGCTGGGATTGCCGTTCCGAGCAAAAGTCGGCCGAACTGTCCGCCAGTATTGGTGTTTTGGTCGTTGGCCAGATGGAACTATTGTTGGTTCTAAAGTTGCAAGACTGCTTTCCATTCCGGGTGAGCATTGGTGTCCTGAATCTTCTCTAGCGCAAAGGTCGGGAGAGTCAACGCCTGCACGACTGGCGACGCCTGTTTTTTATAGTTGTCCTCCATTACGGTGTAAGCAAATTGGATGCGTAGATCGAAACGACAGAATTGCGCCTGAATCCCTAAATTTTTCACTATCCTACACCCTGAAAAGCTGCTTTTCCGGTACACTTGCGCGCGCCATCCAAGGGGAACAAAATTCCACAAGGATTATGCCGCTCGCGTGCTTCATAATGAATGCATGCATCGCCCAAACGGGCCCCAAAACACGATTTTGAGGAGTTTTGAATGTCTGCTGTATTGTCGCAATCTCTCGTTCCTGCATCCCCTCACGCACTGCCAGAAATCTCCCTCGACGATAAATATCTGCTCGAGCACGGGCGCGCGTTTATGACTGGAACGCAAGCACTGGTGCGGCTTCCCATGATTCAGCGGCAGCGCGATCTGGCCGCTGGCCTGAATACGGCGGGCTTTATTTCCGGCTATCGTGGCTCGCCTCTGGGTGCGTATGATCAGGCGCTATGGAAGGCAAAAAAATTCCTTAAAGAAAATCATGTCTTCTTCACCCCCGGCGTGAATGAAGAATTAGCCGCCACTGCTGTCTGGGGTTCGCAGCAAGTGGGCCTGTTTGAAGGCGCGAAATACGACGGCGTATTCGGCATCTGGTATGGCAAAGGACCCGGCGTAGATCGTTCGGGCGATGTATTCAAACATGCGAATGCGTTCGGTACCTCCAAGCATGGCGGCGTATTGCTGGTGGCGGGTGACGATCACGCTTGTAAATCATCAACCCTGCCACATCAATCGGAACATATTTTTGATGCGGCGATGATCCCGGTTTTGTACCCGACCGGCGTGCAGGACATTCTGGAGCTGGGGTTGCATGGCATTGCGAT
>JBBRZG010000015.1:0-37906 GCA_038236905.1 Burkholderiales bacterium | reverse complement strand
GCGCTGGACAAGAAAGTTGATCAATAACCGTTAAAAGTTTTTCGGCGAGATTTTCGTGAAGCTTGTGAATCAAGTCGGCAATCAAAATAATTATTAAATTGAAGCCCTAGCATAGGGGCGGGTCTCGAAGCATTTTTGCTCGTAAACGCCCGCCCTTGCTAGGGTTTTAGTTTTTCTGCATTTGCGAAAGTAGCGTGTACTGCATTTAAAGCTCCGATTACCTTTGATACCGTTATGCAAAAATGTCGGGCATTTATCGCTATGAATCGTGGCGAGATAGAACCACCAGCAGTGCTACACTTTGGCATTGACGACATAACTGTGTGGAATAAAATCGGCCAATGACTACGGACTATATTCTCGAAACGCGTGATCTCACCAAGCAATTTCGCGGCTTCACCGCGGTCGACAAGGTGAGCATCAGTGTGCGACGTGGCAGCATCCATGCGTTGATCGGTCCCAACGGTGCGGGCAAGACCACCTTCTTTAATCTGCTGACGAAATTCCTGCCGCCGACCTCGGGCAGCATTGTTTACAACGGCCACGACATCACTCGGGAAAGGCCGGCTCAAATTGCGCGTAGAGGGGTTATCCGCTCATTCCAGATTTCGGCCGTGTTCCCGCATCTCACCGTCATGGAAAACGTGCGCGTTGCGTTGCAGCGAAAGCTCGGCACCAGCTTTCATTTCTGGAAATCAGACCGCACGCTAAATCATCTCAATGAGCGCGCGATGGCGCTGCTGGCGGAAGTTGATCTCGAAAGTTTTGCGGATATTGAGACCATCGAGCTGCCGTATGGGCGCAAGCGTGCGCTGGAAATCGCCACTACGCTGGCGGTGGATCCTGAGCTGATGTTGCTTGATGAGCCCACCCAAGGCATGGGCCATGAAGATGTCGGTCGCGTGGTTGAACTGATTCGCAAAGTAGCCAAAAATCGGACGGTGTTAATGGTCGAACACAATATGAGCGTCATTTCGAATCTGTCCGATCAAATTACGGTGCTCGCGCGCGGCACTGTATTAGCCGAGGGTCCGTACGAAGAGGTTTCAAAAAACCCGCTGGTGCTCGAAGCCTATGTGGGCAGCACCGAAGCTGAGGCTGCATGAACGCAATCGCGGCACTTGCTGCTGATCGAGCAGCGCCAAAAGCGCAAGCCGCTTCTGCACTGCAAGTGACGGATCTGCATGCCTACTATGGTGAGTCACATATTTTGCATGGGGTATCGTTTGAGGTTAAACGTGGTGAGCTGATTACCCTGCTGGGCCGTAACGGTGCCGGGCGCACGACCACCCTAAAAGCGATCCTTGGCTTGACCGGCAAACGGTCCGGCTCAATAAAAATCAACAACCTTGAAGCAATCGGGCTGGCACCGCACAAAATTGCCCGACTTGGCATTGGTTATTGCCCCGAAGAGCGCGGTATTTTTTCGAGCTTGAGCTGCGAAGAAAACTTAATGCTGCTGCCAGTGGTGGGCAAAAATGGCATGAGTGTTGATGAACTTTATGCAATGTTTCCAAACTTGAAAGAGCGAAGATTAAGCCAAGGCACGAGGCTGTCCGGCGGCGAACAGCAAATGCTCGCCATGGCACGAATTTTAAGGACCGGTGCGGATATTCTTTTACTGGATGAAATCACTGAAGGTCTCGCCCCGGTGATCGTGCAGACCCTGGGACGGGTCATTCGCGCGTTGAAAGAAAAAGGTTTTACGATCATCATGGTCGAGCAAAATTTCCGTTTTGCAGCGCCCTTGGCGGACAGACATTACGTGATGGAACATGGCAAGATCGCCGCGATCGTCGAGAAACATGAGCTGGCGGCGAAGACAGATATGCTTCATGAGTTTTTAGGCGTTTAAAGTTGTAGACGGATCTCATGATCCGATTGTTTAGGCAGGGAAATACGATTTTAATTTTGGTTTGGTGCACAAACTTATAACGAGGAGTAATCATAATGAAACGTAAATTTTTAGCAGGTCTGGTTGCAGCAACGCTATCTTGCGGTGCAGGCGCCGCATTCGCACAAGCCGCCGCGGCGGGTAAGGCATCTGATGATGTCGTAAAAATTGGCGTGTTGACGGATATGTCCGGCGTGTATGCAGATTACGGTGGACAAGGTGCCGTAACCGCGGCAAAAATGGCCATCGACGATTTTGGCGGCAAGATGTTTGGCAAGACCATTGAGATCGTGAGCGCAGATCATCAAAACAAAGCTGACGTTGCCAAAAACGTTACCCAGCAATGGTTTGACCGCGATAAGGTCGATGCCACTTTCGAGAATCTGAATTCGGCGGTCGCGCTGGCGGTCGAAGGTTTGGGCAAAGAAAAAAATAAAATTACCGTAATAACAGGCGCGGCGTCATCACGCATTACCAACGAAGATTGCTCGCCCAATACGGCAGTTCATTATTTGATGGACACCATTGCGCTCGGCAACGTGGTCGGCAAAGCGATTGTAAAAGATGGCGGCGATAGCTGGTTCTTTCTGACCGCTGATTATGCGTTTGGTCATTCGTTGGAAAAAGACACGGGCGAAGTTGTGAAAGCGGCGGGCGGCAAAGTTCTCGGTGCGGTGCGCCATCCACTTGGGACCAGTGACTTCTCGTCTTTCCTGCTACAGGCGCAGGCGTCAAAAGCTAAGATTGTCGGTCTGGCCAATGCGGGTGGTGATACCGTGAACAGTATTAAAGCCGCTTCTGAGTTTGGCATCACCAAAAATCAGAATTTGGCTGCGCTGCTCATGCTGATTACTGATGTGCATGCGGTAGGCTTGAACACTGCGCAAGGCTTGTATTTGACCGAGGGCTGGTACTGGGACTTGAATCCAGAATCCCGCGCTTGGGCGAAGCGTTATGAAGAAAAGATGAAGAGAAAGCCGAACTCCAACCACGCCGCTGTTTATTCTTCAGTTTTGCATTATTTGAACGCGGTTAAAGCTGCGGGTACCGATGACACGGCTGCGGTCATGAAGAAAATGAAAGAAACGCCGATCAACGACATGTTCGCCAAAGGCGGCAAGATTCGTGAAGATGGCCGCATGGTGCACGACATGTATTTGTTCCAGGTGAAAAAGCCGGCAGAATCCAAATCACCGTGGGATTACTACACGCTAAAGGGGACGGTAAAGGGCGATGATGCGTTCCAGTCACTGGCTTTATCGCGTTGCCCGGCACTGAAAAAGTAAGGCGGTCGTAAAGTGATGCTGTCATTCTGAGGTGCGTTTGCTGGAGAATCTCTTTTCTTGTCTGGCTGATTAAGGCAGACGCGCACAGAGCTGATTTTTCAGTGCCCTCAGAATGACCAAGTCGGTTGAAAGGCAAACGTTGTCGCCGAATCAACGCAACAAGAAATCGCACAACTTGATACGGTAAGCGCACAAATTCAATGACAGAAATTTTTGGTGTCCCGACCCAAGCGCTTTGGGGGCAGCTCATGATTGGTCTGGTGAACGGCTCGTTCTACGCGATGTTGTCGCTGGGGCTTGCGGTGATATTCGGCATGCTGAACGTCGTGAATTTCGCCCACGGCGCGTTTTATATGATGGGCGCATTTTTTTCGTGGATGCTGCTGAATCTTCTTGGCATTGGCTACTGGTGGTCACTGCTGTTGGCACCGATTGGCGTCGCGCTGGTGGGCATCGTTATTGAAAAGACGATGTTGCGCTGGCTTTACCAGCTAGATCATCTTTACGGCTTGCTGCTGACTTTTGGCATTGCGCTGATTATTGAAGGTTTTTTCCGCGATCAGTACGGCGTCTCCGGCCAGCCGTATGACTTGCCCGAAATTTTTAAAGGCGCATTTGATCTGGGGTTCATGATGCTGCCCAAATATCGCGCTTGGGTGATCGTGGCATGCCTGACAATATGTTTTGCAACCTGGTTCGTGATTGAGAGAACCCGCCTCGGATCTTATCTACGCGCGGGTACAGAAAACCCAAAATTGGTGCAGGCGTTCGGTATCAATGTGCCTTTGATGGTGACACTGACGTATGCATTCGGCGTCGGCCTCGCGGGGCTTGCCGGGGTGCTCGCCGCACCTGTGTATCAGGTCAATCCGCTGATGGGCTCGAACATCGTAATCGTGGTGTTTGCGGTGGTCGTTATTGGCGGCATGGGTTCCATATTGGGGGCGATTCTGACTGGCATTGCGCTTGGGCTGATCGAGGGTTTGACCAAAGTTTTTTATCCTGAGGCCTCGGCGACGGTGGTGTTCATCATCATGGCTATCGTGTTGCTGATCCGTCCTGCGGGCTTGTTTGGACGGGAAAAATAATGTCCAAATCAAGCAAAATTCTTTATACGGTGTTGCTGTTGGGTGCGCTTGTCGCGCCATTCATCGGCTATCCCATTTTTCTGATGAAAGTATTGAGCTTTGCGCTGTTTGCTTGTGCGTTCAATTTATTGATTGGCTTCACCGGTCTGCTCTCATTCGGGCACGCCATGTTTTTTGGTGGCGCAGCGTATCTATGTGGATATGCCGCAAAAGCGTGGGGGCTGACGCCGGAGTTGGCGGTGTTATTTGGCACCGTCGGTGCCGCAATTCTCGGTTATTTTGTAGGCTGGTTGGCGGTACGACGTCAAGGGATTTATTTTGCAATGGTGTCGTTGGCACTGTCGCAAATGGTCTATTTCATCTGCGTGCAAGCGCCGTTTACCGGCGCTGAGGACGGCCTGCAAAATGTGCCGCGTGGCAAGTTGTTCGGATTGGTTAGCCTGGCGAACGACACCACCATGTATTATTTTGTGCTCGCGGTTTTCATCTTTGGTTTTTGGCTGATTTATCGCACTATTCATTCGCCGTTTGGTCAGGTACTCAAATCGATTCGCGAAAATGAGCCGCGTGCGTTGTCGCTTGGCTATGATGTTGATAAATACAAGCTCGTGGCTTTTGTCATTTCGGCAGGGCTTGCGGGAATGGCTGGTGCGTTGAAGTCGCTTTCGTTGGGATTGGCGACCTTAACCGACGTCACCTGGCAAATGTCCGGGGAGGTCGTGCTGATGACCTTGTTGGGCGGGATGGGCACCATCCTTGGGCCCGTGGTCGGCGCTGCCGGTATTGTCACGATGCAGAACTATCTGGCCAGCTTGGGCTCTTGGGTGACCATCATCATGGGCATTATCTTTGTCGTTTGCGTGTTGGCCTTCAGGCGTGGCATCGTGGGCGAGATTGCGCATCGGCTTAAAAAGTAACCAGTCCCACGGGTTTGCTGAATAAACCCGATTGCACGCGATCTATTTGCCAATCCTTACCGACCCTTGCCAGCGCTGGCCGAAGCTTGCCCAACCGCAAAACCATAAATCCGGTCGCAGGGGGTCACCGAGACCAACTCTGGTCTCGGGGCAGGATTGAAAAGATTGAATTCAGCCAGTTTCAAACAGACTCGTCTCGTCTATAATCATGAATTCAAACGCTCGTTTTAATTTTGCGCTGTTTCTTTTTTAGGCCCATTCAAAGTCAAGTTCTGGTGTGTGTTTAGCACCAACTCGTCGTTAAAGCAGGACGCAAAAGCGTCTGCAAAGATTCAACATATTAAGGTTCACACCCCATGAAAATTCTTGTTCCTGTAAAGCGTGTTATTGATTACAACGTCAAAGTTCGCGTTAAAGCAGATCAAACCGGCGTCGAAACCGCCAACGTCAAAATGTCCATGAACCCCTTCGACGAAATCTCGATTGAAGAGGCGGTAAAACTCAAAGAAGCAGGGGTGGCAACAGAAATCATCGCGGTTTCAATCGGTGTGACGCAATGTCAGGAAACCCTGCGCACCGCGCTCGCCATGGGTGCGGATCGCGCGATTTTAATTGAGACAGCGGCCGAGATTCAGCCGCTGGCGGTGGCTAAATTACTTAAATCGATAGTAGATAAAGAAGCACCGCAGCTCGTCATTTTGGGCAAGCAAGCCATTGATGATGACTCAAACCAGACTGGGCAAATGTTGGCAGCGCTGCTCAACTGGCCGCAAGCGACTTTCGCGTCAAAGGTCACGATCGCCAACGGTGAAGCGGAAGTGATGCGCGAGATTGATGGCGGCATGGAAACCGTCGCCATCAAATTGCCTGCAATTATCACCACCGATTTGCGTCTGAATACACCACGTTATGCGACGTTGCCGAATATCATGAAAGCCAAGAAAAAGCAGATGGACATCATCACGCCCGAAGCTTTGGGTATTGATGTCACGCCGCGCCTTAAGACGCTGAAAGTCGTTGAGCCCGCCAAACGTAAAGGTGGCGTAATGGTCGCAGACATCGCGGCGTTAATCGACAAACTTAAAAACGAAGCAAAGGTGATTTGATGTTGCGTGCCGTCATTGATGCGGCGAAATCAAATTATCTCGGTACCCCGAGCGAGTCGCTTGGGTTGACACCGGGATTCACAGTGACTCAAAGGAAATCCTAATTATGGCAACGCTAGTAATTGCAGAACACGACAACGCAGCACTCAAGCCTGGCGTAACCAACGCAATCGCGGCCGCCCATAAAATTGGCGGCGACATTCATGTATTGGTGGCAGGCGCCGGCTGTTCAGGTGCCGCGGCCGCCGCCGCTGCGGTATCAGGTGTGACCAAAGTTTTGGTGGTGGATTCGCCCAGTTATGCTACTGCTGTTGCGGAGAATTTGGCCCCGCTGATTGTCGGCCTCGCGCCAGCGTATTCGCATGTGCTCTCTAGTGCTAGCGCATATGGCAAAAATGTGTTGCCACGCGTTGCTGCGTTGATGGACGTAATGCAAATTTCAGACATCGTGGCCGTGGAATCACCCGACACGTTTGTGCGTCCGATCTACGCCGGAAACGCATTTGCGACGGTGCAATCCAGCGATGCAATCAAGGTCATCACGGTGCGATCAACCGGCTTTGATGCCGCCCCCGGCGGTGGAACCGGAACAATCGAAAATATCAGCGCCGGTGCTGACGCTGGCAATTCACGCGTGGTGAAACAAGAGCTTACCAAGTCGGATCGACCTGAATTAGCGGCGGCAAAGCGCATTGTTTCCGGTGGACGGGGCATGGGCGATGGCGATAAATATCGTTCGGTCTTGGAGCCGCTTGCTGACAAACTCGGTGCAGCGCTCGGTGCCTCAAGAGCGGCCGTGGATGCGGGGTTCGTGCCAAACGATTATCAGGTCGGCCAGACCGGCAAAATTGTGGCGCCCGAGCTTTACATCGCCGTCGGCATTTCTGGTGCGATTCAGCATCTGGCCGGAATGAAAGAAAGCAAAGTGATTGTCGCGATTAATAAAGACCCGGAAGCGCCGATTTTTCAAGTGGCGGATTATGGATTGGTCGGCGATCTTTTCACGTTGGTCCCTGAATTAACTGCGGCGCTATAACAAGCGATTGTTATTCCAAGCCCAGTAATAGTGGGCGCGGAATCAGCCTCAAAAAAACATCACCCATCACCAACGAAACCCTGTCAGGAAATCCTATGAGCGAATACGTTGCCCCCCTAAAAGACATCAGCTTTTTACTAAAGCATGTCGTCGGCATTGAGCAAATCGGCAAGCTGCCCGGCTGCGAAGAGGTGACCGAGGATTTGGTCAGCGCGATCATGGAGGAGGCGGGCAAACTCGCCACTAATGTGCTTTCGCCGATCAATCGCTCCGGCGATAAAGAGGGGGCTAAATGGAACAATGGCGTGGTGACAACGCCCGCAGGTTTTAAAGACGCCTATTGGCAATATGCAGAAGGCGGTTGGAGCGCGCTATCGGGGCCTGTGGAATTCGGCGGCCAGGGCTTACCGCACAGCGTCGGCATTCCTGTCAGCGAAGTAATCGGTAGCGCCAATATGGCATTCAAGCTGTGTCCCTTGTTAACCAATGGCGCGGTAGATGCGCTGATGGAGCACGCATCTCAAGAAATCAAAGAAAAATTTCTGCCGAAAATGGTCGCTGGCCAGTGGTCGGGCACCATGAATTTGACCGAGCCGCAGGCCGGTTCTGACCTAGCGCTGGTGCGCAGCAAAGCAGTCCCGCAAGCTGACGGGACCTACAAAATTTCTGGCCAGAAAATTTTCATTACGTTTGGTGAACACGACTACACCGAAAATATTATTCATCTGGTGCTGGCCCGTATTGAAGGCGCGCCCGAAGGCGTGAAAGGTATTTCGTTATTCGTGGTCCCGAAAAATATGGTGAATGTGGATGGTTCTGTGGGCGCACGCAACGACGTGAAATGTGTATCGATTGAACACAAGCTCGGCATCCACGCGAGCCCGACTTGCGTGATGGTATATGGCGACGCGGGCGGCGCGACCGGTTATGTGGTCGGCGAGCCTAATCGCGGGCTGGAGTACATGTTTGTGATGATGAATGCCGCGCGTTTGGGGGTGGGCCTCGAAGGCGTCTCCATCGCCGAGCGCGCCTACCAGCACGCGCTCGTGTGGGCGCGCGAGCGTGTGCAGGGCCGTCCCAGCACGCCGGTGCCTGCTTCGTTTGGCGAGCGACCAAAATCAGTACCGATCATTTTTCACCCGGATGTAAAACGCATGCTGCTCACCATGCGCGCTTATGCCGAAGCCTGTCGCGCATTGATTTACTGGACGGCCAGTTGCCTCGACATCGCCGAGCGCTCGACCAACGAAACTGAAAAACAGATGCACCAATCGCTGGTCGATTTGATGATTCCGATTGTCAAAGGCTGGAGCACCGAAGCCGGGATTGAGGTCGCATCCCTCGGCGTGCAAATCCATGGCGGCATGGGTTTCGTAGAAGAGACCGGCGCCGCCCAGTACTACCGCGATTCGCGCATTTCCACCATTTACGAAGGCACCACCGGCATCCAAGCTAATGACTTGGTGGGCCGTAAAGTCGGTCGCGAGGGCGGTCAAACTGCCTTTGCTTTCATCAAGGAAATGGAAAAATTAGTGCCGATGCTGGACGCCGCCAACGACGTAAATCTTAAAGCGTTTAGCAAAGCCTTCGCCAACGGCCTGAAAGATTTTAAGCGCGCAACCGAATGGATTGCACTCACCTTCCCGACCAATCAGGGCGCGGTGAACGCGGGCTCAGTTCATTATTTGAAACTCGCCGGCACCGTCAGCGGTGGTTGGATGATGGGACGCGCCGCATTGATTGCCGCCAAGCAGTTGGCCGCAGGAGAGGGCGATGCTGATTTCTTGAAGGCTAAGATCATTACAACGCGCTTTTATGGCGACCACATCATTACGTTGTCGAGCGGTTTTGCGGATGCGATTGTGACGGGGGCCGATAGCGTGTTGCAGATGGAGGAGGCTTATTTTTGACTGATGCAAAATCAGTTTTGAATCGTGTAATTCAGGACCGTGGGTGACCCTGCGCGCCTCACTTCCAAGCGCACGGCGGAAAGAGTGGCGAATTGCGAGTAAAAGCGCGCTAGATCGCCGGCAGAATTCACTGGCTGGCCGTTGATAGACGAAATAACGTCGCCCGACTGAAGTCCTAATTTACCGGCCAGCGTGTTGGCCGCCGCGCCGTCAATGCGCACACCGCCGCCGGGTGCCACGCCGATGGCGCCTAAAAATTCCATCTGCCTGGGGTCTTGCAATACCCCGTTTAATTCTTGGCGCGACAGACTGTAGCCGCCGCCTGACGCAGTGACGTTCAGGCGGAAAGCGCCACTTGTTGCTGCGCTTTTCGCGGTTGAATTTGCGGTCGCAGAGGTGACGCGAAATTTATCGAGATCAATTCGTTCCCTCGCGCCGTTGCGCGCGACGACAATGTAATCTGCATGAACCTCCGCCAGCGTTGCGCCTTTCATCAGCTCCTGACCCATGCGCACGGCCTGATCTTTGCCGGCCCAATTCACCACTGCGGCGGATAAAGTCACGCCATCTACAGCGTACACGCCCTTCAGCCGAATATCACTTGCCACAGCTTCCGTTGCCTGCGCAACCTCGCCACCGCCAAACAATCGCCGCGCCATGGCGATATCGTCAAACGCCGCGCCAGTGCTGGGGTTTAGATCTATGCCAGTCGGCGCAGGCGTCAAAAAATGCCAGCCCCACCAAGCCAGCTGCAGTCCCAAAGTAATCACTAAAACGCTGATGATGACGGCGGCGAAAATCTGTGAAGGCTGCGTTTTTTTGCGCATGGGAATTGGCAATTGATTAACAATGAACGATCTTACATTATCCATTTAAGGTCAAGCCTTGCAGTGATATCGCGCCGGGTTGACCACTTATTAAATCGGTGTCCACCGTCACGCAGGCGCAGGCCAGTGTCCCACCCAGCGCGTCGTGGCCGGTGTTGAGGAATAAATTCTTATGATGGGATGCGCTAATGATTGGCGTGCCTTTGCGTGTGGCGGGACGTAACCCCGCCGGAGGTTTTAAGCTGGAAAAGTCATCATTTTCAAAATGTGGGGCGTCCGGAAAAGTTACCCTCGCCTGCGCGACCAGCAGGGCCATCCTGTCAGGCTCTAATGATCGATCATGCCCCGCAATATCAGTCATGCCTGCCACCCGCAGCTCGTCGCCCAACCACTCATAAACCACTTTGAATTTGCTGTCGGTGACGCTGATGCCGGGCACGCGAGCACCGAGCACCGCGACTTTCACTTTAATACCTGCAACAGATTATTAAAGTCGTCAGTCCATAACCGCCATTCAGGATGCGGTACGATCACCTCGGTCGCCTCCACAATTTCAGGCTTCAGCAGAAATTTTTTATCTTTTGTGAGCAAAACCCAATCGCTGCTGGTGCCGCCGTCCTCATAGGTGTCGTGCACCCATGCTACATATAAGCCACGCTGTTGGGCAATTTGCTGCACCACAGGTTTTAGATCCAGAAACCGGTTGGAGACGTGAAACGCGATAACGCCGTCTGGCTTCATGTGCTTCTCATAAATTTCCACCGCTTCGAGCGTAATCAAATGCACCGGAATCGAATCACTGGAAAACGCATCAATGGCCAACACATCAAAATTTTGGGGGGCTTCGCGTTCGAGATTTAATCTTGCATCACCTAAAGCGATTTCAATTTTTGCTTCCGTGTCCTTGAGGTAGGTGAAATCACGATTCGCGATGGTCACGACCTCAGGATTGATATCGTAATAGCGGTATGTGTCGCCCTTATTGCCGTAGGTCGCAATTGTTCCGGTGCCCAGGCCAATCACGCCCACCTTGATCGGGCCACCGACGAGTTGTTGCTTGAGCAGTATTGATCTGCCGATACCGGATTTTAATTTGTAGTAGGTGGTGGCCGATCGATTGTAGGGCGGGTCCATGTATTGATCGCCGTGCAAAATCGCGCCGTGCACCAGTGAGCGACGGCGATTTTCTACATCCGGCTTGTTGTACTCTTTGACGCGCAAGGTGCCGTAGAAATTACGCGTCATCACGACCACATCTTCTTTGAATTGATAGATCGTGACGCCGGCAGCGACGGCGGTGGCGATGGTGATGGCGATCGACGTATATACGGCAGCGACGTGGATTTTCCCCCATAGCAGAGCGGTCGCCAGCGCGGCCAGCAGCACCAGCGCGATTTCTAATTCAAAATATGCGGGTAGGGTGATCGGAGCAATTAATCCGACCAATACCGAGCCCGCTGCGCCGCCCACCGAGACCATCAAATAAAACGTGGTGAGGTGTTTGGGATGCGGTTTTAATGCGACCAATTCGCCGTGACAAAACATACAGGCAATAAACAGCCCTGCCGAGAACACGCCGATCTGCCAGTACAACATAAAGTGCATGCGCGCATCTGCCAGCATCCACGCCATCGCCAGCAGTGCCACCGCCAGCAGCGGCAAAAACAGCTTGCGTTGATACCAGCCTTTGCCGTCGAAACACAAAATAAACGTGAGCAAATAAATTGCCAGTGGCACCACCCACATAAGCGGGATGGAAGAAATATTCTGCGTCAGGTGATTCGAGATGGCGAGCAGCAACACCGAGCCAAGACCCGCCAGCGCAACCCAGGTCAGCTTGATTTTTACCGAAGGTGGCTGCACTTCCACGGTGTCGGTATTGACTTCAATCAGTTCATGCAGATTGGTGAGCCCGCGCCACGCCGCGGCCAAAATTAATAATGCGAACAGCGCGAAGCCCGCCGACCAGCTGATCGCCTGAACCCGGGTGCTGAACCAAGGTTCAAACAAAAACGGATATCCCAGAAGCGCCAGCATCGATGCAAAATTCGATAGCGCGAACAGCCGGTACGGGCTGGTGTCAGGATATGAGCGCGTAAACCAGGCCTGCACCAGCGGACTGGTGGTGGCGAGTAAAAAGTAGGGTAAACCGATGGTGGCTGCCATCAGCGCCAGAATACGCAATGAGGGGCTTTCATCACCTTTCGGCTTCCAGCCCACATCGGGAATAATCGGCAGTAACAAGATCGCCACGGCGACCAACGCGATATGAATGACGGCCTGGCGCTTTGGCGTAACCTTGCGCGTCAGCCAGTCGGAGTAAAAATAGCCTGCCAGCAGCGCGAATTGGAAAAACACCAAACAAGTGGTCCATACCGCTGCGGTGCCGCCAAACCAGGGCAGAATTTGTTTGGCAATAATGGGCTGAATCAGAAACAGCAGAAAAGCTGAGACGAAAATAGTGAGCGCGTAGATGATCATGTGCTGATTCTCTCACGGGATTTGTTATTTTTTGAAGAGGCCTGACGTGGTTTGAAGCGCGATACCCGTATAAAATCCACCGTCAACAATTGTCTGAAAATATTTTCGTTTAACTCGATGCAACCCTCCCGATCTGCGTTCTATGCTGGCATGCGCGACCAAGCGCCGATTATTCTCGGCATGATTCCGTTTGGCATGATTGCAGGCGCGGCTCCGGTCGCATCAGGTATGGATCCGTGGCTGGCACTGGCGATGAATGTGATTATTTTCGCCGGTGCAGCCCAGCTGGCGGCGGTGTCGCTGATGGCGCAGCACGTGCCGCTGCCGGTTGTGGTCATCACCGCAATGGTGGTCAATTTGCGTTTTGTGATGTATAGCGCGGCACTGGCACCGTATTTTGCGAAATTTACGATGCCGAGGAAATGGCTTTTTTCGTATCTCATCACCGATCATGGGTTTGCACTGCTGACCGCGAAATACAAGTCTGACGCGGCGCCAGAATTGATCGCAGGCTATTACAGCGGACTGACTTTTCCGATGTGGGTGGCATGGCAGATTTGCACGGTGCTGGGGATTTTGGTCGGCACCCGGGTACCGCCGAGCTGGTCGCTCGATTTTACGATTCCACTGGTATTTTTAGCCTTGGTGTTGCCCTCACTCACGACCCGCGCCCACTGGTTGGCCGCAGGGGCCGCCAGTATGGTGGCCATTTTTACGCAGTCAATGCCGTTAAAACTGGGCTTGATTACCGCGGCGGCGGTGGGGGTGGTGGGGACGTTGCTCGACGTGCGCCGAGAAAAGCAGGCTGCGCATGGTGGAGCGACTAAATGACGATTAGCAATGATTGGGTCACGGTGTTAACCATTCTGGCATGCGGGGTGGCAACGCTACTATTGCGGGCTTCGTTTGTGATCTGGCATTCCAAGCTATCTGTACCGCATTGGTTTACCCGATCCCTGCGGTTTGTGGCGGCCGCCGTATTGCCTGCGCTGGTTATGCCGGAAGTTTTGTTTCGCGGCACTCCGCCGGGCGACATAGTGAATTACTATCGAATCATCGCTGCGGTGTTAGCCTTACTGGTTGCGTGGCGGACGCGCCATTTGTTTGCCACACTTACTGTGGGCATGATTGCCTTGTGGCTTCTGCAATGGCTGCGACCTTTTTAAATACATTCTGTTTCGAACACGATCTAAAACACCATCGACAGCCTAAAAAATAGAAATGCTCCAACTCATTCTCCTTGCCGCCATCGTTTTTGAAATCCTCGCTTATTGGGCGCTGGGAAATCATTTTCGTAGCCGGGGGGTGGACTGGCTGGTGATCTTGCCGGCGATTGGGGTGATTGCCGTATCACTGCGTTTGCTGATGGCAGTACCTTCGTTCCTGCTGTCGGGTGCCTTTCGGATTCGCGACCACCAGCAACAACCGTGGGGTAATGCGCTCTACGCTTTGGCGAAAGAGATTGATGCGCGCGCCGTGTCATTGAGTTTTGCGGAACCGTTTCATCAATTGCTGATGCGCCGGGAGAGCGTAGGTGCGCGGACAGGTATGCCGATTCTGCTCGTTCACGGCTATTTCTCGAATCGCGGCATTTGGTGGCGGTTTCGTCGTCATTTAATCGCGGCCGATGTTCATTCACGGCTGGGCCCGATTTATACGGTTTCGCTGGAGCCATTGTGGGGCGGGATGGATGAAATGGTGGCTCGCCTCGGCACAAAAATCGCTGCGATTTGCCATGAAACCGGCCATCAGCAGTGCGTGGTGGTGGCACACAGCATGGGCGGGCTTTTGACGCGCGCTTATATGGCTGACCCCGTCGTTGCCAACCGTGTCGCTCGTTTGGTCACGCTCGGCTCGCCCCATGGCGGCACGCAGATGTCGAGCTATGGGGTTGGCAAATGCGTCAGTGAAATGCGGGTTGGGAGTGCGTGGCTCGCGGCGCTGGAACGCGCAGAGAGCGATATTCCGCATCCTCCCACCCTGTCGATTTACACACTGAATGACGATCTTGTTTACCCACCCGAAAATGCTCGGCTGGCATGGGCAGAGAATGTGCCGGTCGCTGGGATTGGGCACGTCGGACTGCTATTTTCAAAAAAGATTGCCGAGCGCGTCGCTACTCAAATCGTTGCTGACGTAAAGTAAATCGAGACATCCAGCCCGAAACCCGTTGCTGGGTGGGCTTCTAAAAGGCATATGGCTTGAACAGCGCTGTTTAGCTGGCTCTCAGGCATGCACACCTGAAATCACCCGTCTATATTGCTGCTTCGCGATGTAGGGATCTTGGCTAGTGCTTTTTCCAATCTGTGCCTTGACAATAGTTGCCTAGGCAAGTTAAATTGCGGCATGATTGAAAAGTCTTCTAAAAAGCCCCGCATCCCGATAACGCCGCTTCTATCCGCGCATTCCGTGGCGAGCAAGAGCAAAGTTGCGCCGTCAGTGGTCGCAGCGCATGCAGACAGTGCCGGCTCGTCAGCGGAATCGCCTTTCTACAAAGGCGGCGATCATTGGAATATCGATGAATCGATTGGCTTTCTGATTCGGAAGTTAAAAAACTCACTGCACCGGCATATGGACAGCCAAATGCTCCCGTGTGGGTTAACGGATTCGCAATGGGGGCCACTGTTGCTAATTGCCAATGGCAAAGGCGATACCAGCGGAATGCTGGCGCGGGAGCTTGATCTTGACGCGGGCGCGATGACGCGAATGATTGATCGGCTCGAAGCCAAGGGTATGCTGAATAGGATTTGGAGCGCTGATGACCGGCGCGTGGCAAATCTTGAATTGACCGCACAGGGGCTTGCGGTCACTCGTCGCGTCCCGGACGCAATTGCGGCAGTGCTCAATCATCATTTGCGCGGGTTTGCACATAAAGACGTCCAGCAGATCAGTGCGAATCTGCGCCGCATGCTGGAAAACGGCAGTGATCCGTTGCTGAATGTCGGCTCGATTGAGCACGCGGCAAAGTGGGACGACAAGCGGGAGGACAGGGCGCACACCGCACAAAGCCCCCAACAGAAACCGAAAAAATTGAGTGCGAAAAAAAAACCATGAGAACACCTTTGTTAAATTCCTTCGCGAACCCGGAGCTGTCGCGTCAAATTTCGTTCTTCAAATTGGCGCAGATATTTTTATTGATCAGCGTGGTTGCCATTGGGCTGGGCGGTTGCGCCAGCTTCGGCCATATTGAGCCCCAATCAACACTTACTTCGGCACCCGCCGTGGGTTTAGCCGGGGCAAGCGTTATCTGGCCTACTGATCGCTGGTGGCAGCGTTACGCTGATCCGACGCTGGATAACTTGATTGAACAAGCGCTAGTCGCGGCCCCCAGTTTAAAAATCGCCGAGGCGCGGATTCGGCGCGCCACCGCTGACGCGGGCTCGGTTGCGTCGCAGTCCAAGTTGCAGGTAGGCGGCGCGATTGACTCCACCTACGAGCGCTTCTCGAAAACCGGTATCGTGCCGCCGCCGTTCGGGGGTACCAGCCAATCGTTGAATAATGCAAACCTGAATGTCAGCATCGCGCTCGATTTTTTTGGACGCAATCGCTCGTTGCTTGATGCCGCAATGGGTCAGGTCGAGGCAACCAAAGCGGATGCACAATCGGCGCGCGTCATCCTCGCGGCGAGTGTGGCCCGAACCTATTTCAACCTTGCCCGGTTGTTAGCGCAGCGCGGCCTGGCGACCGACGCGCTGGGCCTGCGCGAGCAAACCCGGAATCTGGTGCAACAGCGCGTGACGAATGGCTTAGACACTAATGTCGAATTGCGGCAGGCGGAGGGAAATCTTCCCGGTACGCGTCTGGAAATCGCCCAGCTGGACGAGCAAATCGCGTTAGGGCGAAACCAGTTGGCGGCGTTGATTGGCGCAGCACCTGATGTCACAAAAAACATCTCACCCCAAATCGCTCTTACTAGCGATCAAGGTTTGCCGTCCGCCATCCCGGCAGATTTGTTGGGTCGCCGCGCCGATATCGTTGCCGCTCGCATAAGAGTGGAAGCATC
This sequence comes from Burkholderiales bacterium, assembly GCA_038236905.1. Lineage (GTDB taxonomy): Bacteria > Pseudomonadota > Gammaproteobacteria > Burkholderiales > Usitatibacteraceae > UKL13-2. The sequence goes on along the minus strand of JBBRZG010000015.1, from coordinate 21,358 downwards.
CGCGCGTAATATTGCGGCGACTAAAGCGGCGTTCTATCCGAACATTAATTTGATTGCGTTTGCGGGATTGAGCAGCATTGGACTATCGCGTTGGCTTGACGCGGACAGTGCGCAATATGGCATCGGCCCGGCGGTGACGATTCCTATTTTCGCAGGGGGTCGCCTGCGCTCGGTATTAGCAGGAAATACCGCTGATTACGATGCTGCAGTTGAAAGCTATAACCAGGTGCTGCTTGATGCGGTGCGTGATGTGGCAGATCAAATTTCGTCGGCTCAATCGGTCATTGCCCAGATGAAACAGCAGCGCGATACCCAGTTAACGTTTGAAGCCGCTTATGCGCTCGCGCAGCAGCGCTACCAAGCGGGCCTCACCAATTATTTGGTGGTGGTGGCCGCTGAAAACGCAGTGTTAACGCAGCGTCGGCAGGCGACTGATCTGAAGGCGAAGGCGCTGGATTTAAACGTCAATTTGAATCGGGCGCTGGGTGGCGGATTTGCCAGTCCCATTGAGCCCCCTATACCGGTAGCACAGGCTGCAAGTCGTTAATCACGCATCGCAGTCTTGAATGTTCAATATAAATTATTTACAAGTTTTAAACGAAAGAAATCATCATGAGTTCCTCCGCTCCCACCACACCGATCGCATCATCCGCTACCGCGGCGCCACCCGCCAAGCCGCGAAAAAAAATCCTGATTGGTTTAGCGATTATTTTTGTGGTTTTGGCCATTATTTTCGGCGTTTACTGGTTCCTGTATTTGCGGCATTTTGAAACCACTGATAACGCGTATGTGCAGGCCAATATTGTGCAGATTACGCCGCAGATCGCCGGTACGGTGGTGGCGATCAACGCGCAGGATACCGATTTTGTGAAGGCAGGGCAGTCGTTGATCAAGCTTGATCCGGCAGATGCGAAGGTCGCCCTCGACCAAGCCGAAGCTCAGCTCGCCGCGACTGTGCGTGAGGTGCGGACGGTGTACGCAACCAACGCCAGTCTGGGGGCTAACGTAAATGTGCGCAAGGCCGATCTGGCGCGTGCGGCAAGTGACGTCAAGCGTGCCGAGGATGACGTAGCGCGTCGCCAGCCACTGGTGTCGACAGGCGGCGTTTCCGGCGAGGAATGGCAACATGCCCTCACCACACTGGCGTCGGCGAAAAGTGCCCAAGCGGTGGTGCGCGCAAACGTGGAAGCGGCCCGCGACCAATTGGCGGTGAATAGATCTTTGACCGACGGCGTGAAGGCCAGCGAGCACCCCAATGTGTTGCGCGCTGCCGGCAAATTGCGTGAAGCTTATCTTGCGTACAAACGTGCTGACCTGCCCGCGCCGGTATCCGGTTTTATTGCCAAGCGCAGCGTTCAGGTTGGGCAACGCATCCAGCCGGGGGTGCCGCTGATGGCGATCATTCCGCTGGGCGAGGTGTGGGTTGACGCGAATTTTAAGGAAGTGCAGTTGCGCAATATGCGGATCGGCCAGCCGGTCAAATTAGTGGCCGACATTTATGGCGGTAAAGTCGAATACGACGGCAAGGTCGCTGGTTTGGGAGCGGGAACTGGCGCGGCGTTTGCCTTGTTGCCTGCGCAAAACGCGACCGGCAACTGGATCAAGGTGGTGCAGCGGGTACCGGTGCGTATTGCACTCGATGCCAAGCAAGTGGCCGAACATCCGTTGCGAGTCGGTTTGTCGATGGAGGCGGAGGTTGACGTAAAAGACCAGAGCGGTAAAAGCCTCGGCGATGCGAATATTCCCGCCGCGACCAGTGAAACGAAAGTATTCGCACAGCTCGACGCTGAAGCCGACGAGCGCGTCAATAAGATCGTTGCGGCCAATATTGGTAAATCCAAAATAGCCGCCTCGGCGCGCGCCGGTTCGATGCAAACCTCGAAACCAGTTCTCAATTAAGTCAATACAAACCCAAAACAAACCCAAAACAAACCCAAAACAAAGATTGCGCGCTAGAACATGGCAACAACTTCGTCCGAGCCGGATCCGGCATCAAAACCCGATCCCAAAATTGGGCCATCTTCAGCCGCGGCACCGGTACCACTAGCGCCGCTGTCAGGCGCGCCGCTGGTCATGGCCACGGTGGCGCTCAGTGCCGCAACGTTTATGAACGTGTTGGATACATCAATTGCCAATGTTTCTATTCCGGCGATATCTGGCGATCTTGGCGTTAGTTCAACCCAGGGTATTTGGGTTATCACCTCGTTTGCCGTGTCAAACGCGATTGCCGTTCCGCTCACCGGTTGGCTAACGCAGCGGTTTGGTCAGGTGCGTCTGTTCACCACGAGTGTTTCATTGTTTGTGCTGGCCTCATTGCTTTGCGGTCTCTCACCGAGCATTGAAGCCCTGATTTTTTTCCGTATCGTGCAGGGGGCGGTGGCGGGGCCGATGATTCCGCTCTCGCAAGCGCTGCTGTTATCGATCTACCCCAAGGCCAGGGCGGGTACCGCGTTGGCACTGTGGAGTATCACGACATTGGTTGCGCCGATCTTGGGGCCGTTGTTGGGCGGCTGGATCACAGATTACATCTCGTGGCCGTGGATCTTTTACATCAATATTCCAGTAGGGTTTGCAGCCGCATTTTTGACCTGGAATTTATTGAAAACACGCGAGACGCCGACAAAAAAATTACCGATTGATAAAGTCGGCTTGGCTCTACTGGTGATATGGGTAGGCTCACTGCAAGTGCTGTTGGACAAGGGCAAGGAACTCGACTGGTTTCAATCCACCCAGATTGTGCTGCTGGGCGTGATTGCCGTGGTGGGGCTCGCTTTATTTATCGCGTGGGAATTGACCGATGAGCACCCGGTCGTGGATTTGAGTTTATTCAAGCGACGCAATTTTTGGACAGGCGCGCTGGCCATGTCGCTTGCTTACGGGCTGTTTTTTGGCAACGTCGTGTTGCTGCCGCTTTGGCTCCAACAATGGATGGGCTACACCGCGACACAAGCGGGTATCATCCTCGCGCCAATCGGCATTTTTGCCATTCTACTGTCGCCGTTGGTGGGAAAAAAAGTCGGCACGACTGACACTCGCTGGCTGTCGACGATTGCATTTTTAGTCTTCGCGCTGGTGCTGTGGATGCGTTCTCGATTCAACACACAAGCGGACTTCACCACCATCATGATTCCGACCATTGTGCAGGGCATTGCGATGGCGTTTTTCTTCATTCCACTCGTGACAGTCACGTTGTCGGGCTTGCCCGCGTCCCGGATACCCGCCGCATCAGGGCTATCAAATTTTATGCGGATCATGGCCGGCGGGATCGGTGCATCGGTTTCCACCACGCTATGGGAAAATCGCGCGATTCTGCACCACGCGCAGTTGAGCGAAAACATCAACGTCATGAATCCGACCTCAACACAGGCAATAACCGGTTTGCAGGCGCAAGGCATGAGTTTGGAACAAGCTTATGGTCAGATTACCCGCTTTATAGACCAGCAGGCCTTTATGCTCGCGGCAAACGATATTTTTTATATGTCCGCGATCGGTTTTGTCGTCTTGATCGCGGTGGTGTGGTTGTCTCGGCCTGAGAAAATAGCGCAAAAAAGCGGAGCAGCGGCTGCGCCCAGCGATGCGGGATCAGCACATTGAGCCCACGTGTTGCGTGTTGCAATTAAGAGGAAAAAAATCTATAAAAGTCTAGGCTAGACGGAGGTTATAAGGCATTTTTGCCTGATAAACCTCGCTGGTGCTAGAGTTTAAATTAAGCTAGCGAGCCAATTTGACGGCGAATTTTGCTGTTTCACAAAAGCGCCAACACTTCTTCTGCATGATTTTTCGTCTCGGGTGAATTGATCACATGCGTGATTTTGCCTTTTTCATCGATGATGAAAGTCACCCGATCCGAGATGCCCATCATCGCTTTTGCTGCAGCTAGGAGCCCGCCGGTCGTTATCGTTCCGTAAGCCTTGCCTATCGCGCGGTCCGTGTCGGCGAGTAGCGGAAAGTTTAATTTATATTTAGCGGTAAATTTTTGGTGTGAAGATTCATCTTGCGTCGACACGCCCAGCACTGCAGCGCCTTTCGCCACGATATCTTTATTCGCATCGCGCAGCGAACAAGCTTGCGCCGTGCAGCCCGGCGTATCGTCCATCGGGTAAAAATACAGTATGAGTTTTTTGCCGCGATAATCTTTGAGACTCACGGTGGCACCGTCAGTCGTTTTCGCGGTGAAATCGGGGGCGCTATCCCCAACTTTGGGGCCGGTGTTTAGTTTAGTCATATCGTGCTTTCGATGGGGTAGGTCGGAACGAGTGAAACGTGTTCCGACATCGGTGATGGCTTGACAAGGAAGCCAGAAGGAGCGAAGTTTTTTCGGGGTAGTTTTTTATTGTTTGATAAAAGTAGCTCGAAAAATAAATCGACCGCATTGTAGCAAACCCAAAAATATCGACAACCAACCAAGCAACGTAAAGCGAAAATCAAAAGGCATCCCGCGATGTGGAATCAATACATCGCGTAGTGTCATTTCGGTTTTGTTACCAAAGAAGAACCAAAATAGCGCCACAGCGCATAACAGTACCAAGCCTAAGCATACGGCTTTAAAGCCAAACGCTATATCGTCAGGATCCGCGATGCTTGCGTCCGGAAAAAAGATTAGCAAAATCGCTCCACTTAAGGCAATTACCATAGTCCATGGTGGCATCCAGATGAGTAACGCTACGATTGCGATGGCACCAATCCACGATTGCATCTTAGTTTTGAGGGATTCGGATTTTTCTTTCATGCTCTTCATTACTCCGTAGTGCGCTGACTCGGCCTATCGGATCCCCGGCGGGGCCCCTCCTCTTATGCCTCGCAGCTTTACCAATGCACCCCCTGCGTAATCTGCGCAAACGCCATTGCTTCTGCTGTCATTTCAACGTCTTTCGCCACTTCACCTTTTTTCCCCTGCGCGGCGTTGGAGTCGGGGAACATTTTGAACGCGGTGTTCAAAATAATCTGCGTTAATTTTGGTGACACCGCGTGCAAAATGGCACCGGCGATACCAAGGCGTGTCGCGATGCGGACAGGCTTATAGACAATCGCTTCCACGACTAAATCTGCGGCTTGCTCGGGAGACAAGGTCGGCACGCTGTTGTACATTTTGGTCGGCGCGATCATCGGCGTGCGAACCAGCGGCATGTTAATGGTGGTGAAACTGATGTTGTCGTCGTGGAATTCGGATGCGGCGCAGCCAGCGAAGGCATCAAGGGCGGCTTTGGAAGCCACATAAGCTGAAAAGCGAGGTGCTTGGGTGAGTACGCCAATCGAGGAAATGTTGATGATCTGGCCGGCATGCTGATTCGTCATCGATGGCAGGAAACCCATGATGAGGCGCAGTGAGCCGAAATAATTGAGCTGCATGGTGCGTTCAAAATCATGGAAACGCTCATAGCTATTGGCGATACCGCGGCGGATCGAGCGGCCTGCGTTGTTCACCAAATAGTGGCACGTACCATAATCTTTCAGCACGGCGGCGACCAACTTGTCGCAGCTCTCGAGTTCAGCCAAATCGCATGAATAAAATTTTGCGTGGCCGCCAGTGGCCTTGATCTTGGCAAGCGTTTCCTTGGCTTTTTCAGGGTCGCGCGCGACGATGACAACCTTAGCACCTGCCTCCGCCATTTTGATTGCGGTAGCCTCGCCAATACCGGATGTGCCGCCCGTGACCACCACAACTTTCCCTTCAACCTTGCCGCGCAGGGTGCGGTCAATGAATAAATCAGGGTCGAGGTGACGTTCCCAGTAATCCCACAAACGCCACGCGTAAGTGTCGAGTTTGGGCACGGTGATGCTGGTGCCTTTGAGTGCCTTTACGGCCTCGCGACTATCGAATTTTGTGGGATAGCTGATGAAGCTGAACACGTCTTTGGGGATGCCCAAATCCTGCAAAATCTGGTTGCGGGCTTTGCGCACGGGTCCCACCGACATTAAGCCTTGCACCACATAGCTGGGCAGGAAGCTGAACATTTTTGCGTTCACGCGCATCGTCATTTGTGGGGCATGCGCGGCTTTGGCGAACAGATTCAAAATTTCACCAATCCGCATTGGCTCTGGATCCGTCAGGTGAAAACAACCGCCATCAAGGCCTTTTTTGTGCGCGATGTGATCCATCGCGTCGACCACATAATCGACCGGCACCACATTGATTTTGCCGCCTTCGATACCAATCGTCGGCATCCACTGCGGCAGGGTTTCGCGCATTTTTTGAATTAGCTTGAAAAAATAATACGGGCCATCAATTTTATCGATCTCGCCGGTTTGTGAATGACCCACCACCATGCCGGGGCGATACACCCGCCACGGCAGCTTGCATTCATTGCGCACGATCGCTTCGGAGTCGTGCTTGGTGCGGAAGTAGGGGTGATCGAGTTCCTCGGCCTCTTCGAACATATCCTCGCGAAAGGTGCCGTCGTACAAGCCCGCGGCCGCGATCGATGAGGTGTGATGAAAGATGCCGGCTTTCACCGCGTGTGCCAGTTCTACCGTATGGCGCGTGCCGTCGATATTGGCAATCGACTGTGATGCTGCATCGGCAGACATATCGTAAATCGCAGCTAGATGGAAAAGGTGTTTGACTTTGCCTTTGAGCTTGGTGATGTCAGCCGGCGCAATGCCGAGAGCGGGCTTCGCGAGGTCACCGACGATTGGCACGATGCGCTTTTGCGCTTTTACGTCCTTGGGATCGATACCCCACCACGGATAAATCGCCTCGAGCTTTTTGAGCGAGGCCTTGCGCACCAACACGTAAATTGTGCCTTCGCGTTTCAGCAAGTTCTTGACTAAAAATTTGCCGACAAAACCGGTTGCGCCCGTGACGAAGTAGGTCATGTTCTGGTTTCCTCCAAGTTAATTTATTTTTTGTGAATTTTTGGTGCGCCGCAACAACGCGATTTGACGACATGACGTGAGCACACCTATTGGGGATATTACACCGTGAACGCGTTTTCAGCGCATCGTCAGCGTGTTCGATTCCGAGCTTTGATCTGAATCCGTCTTGAGCCATTCACGATGATGGGCCTGACCTGAACTGTCTGATTTTGATTAGGATATTCTCGGCCAGCGCATTGAATCGCACCGGAAGCAAGACCCGCGTGTGGCATAATTTGCGATTGAAATTGAAAGATAAGTTATGCGCATTCTTCTATCCAACGACGACGGTTATTTTGCCCCTGGCCTGGCCGCGTTATACGAAGCACTCTCGCCGATCGCCGAGATTACAGTGGTGGCACCTGAACGCGATAAAAGTGGCGCATCAAACTCGCTCACGCTGGATCGCCCGCTATCGATCCGCAAAGCGCCAAACGGCTTTTTCTTCCTGAATGGTACGCCTACCGATTGCGTTCATATGGCCGTCACCGGCATGCTGGACTGGATACCAGACATGGTGGTTTCGGGCATCAATCATGGCTCCAACATGGGCGACGACACAATTTATTCGGGTACGGTAGCCGCAGCCACCGAAGGTTTTTTGTTGGGCATCCCGTCGATCGCGGTGTCGCTTGTGAGCAAATCGGGCAAGCATTTCGCAACGGCGGCGCAGGTTGCGGCGGAGCTCGTCATACGCCAGCAAAAATCACCGCTTTCAGTGCCATCGTTGTTAAATGTAAACGTGCCTGATGTACCGCAGGAGGCATTGCAAGGTTTTGAAATTACCCGGTTGGGCAAGCGGCATAAGGCGGAGCCGGTGGTTAAAACAACCAATCCGCGTGGCGACACGGTGTACTGGATCGGCGCTGCGGGCGCAGCTGCGGACGCCGGTCCGGGCACCGATTTCTATGCCACCCAAAATAACCGCGTATCGATTACGCCGCTGCAAATGGATTTGACGCATTTTCAACACATGAAATCGGTCGCCGAGTGGATTACGGCGTGATCCGCTCAACACTCATCGCGCAGTGTTTGACTTGGTGTTGAATACTGAATATGAACGCTAAATTTCAGGGTTCTGGTATGACTTCTGACCGCACCCGAGCGCGCATGATTGAAGGCTTGCGGGCGAAGGGTGTGAAGAACGAGCGCGTGTTGGCGATCATGTCGGCGATCCCACGGCACGTGTTCGTGGAGGAAGCGCTTGAGGCAAGGGCTTATGAACTCGATAAAGCGTTGCCGATCGGGTTTGGTCAAACGATTTCAACACCGGAAATTGTTGCCATCATGACTGAGCTGGTGTGCGCACCGTTTGAAGCCATGATACCGGGTGGAGCGCCCAAAAAAGTGCTGGAAATCGGCACCGGCTGCGGCTATCAGACGGCGGTTCTGGCGAAAATTGCACGCGAAGTGGTTACCGTTGAACGTATCGCTCCGTTGATGGATAAAGCTCGCCGTACCCTGCGCGATTTACGATTTTTTAATATTATTTTCAAGCACGCAGACGGGCATTTCGGATATGCAGACGCTGCGCCGTATGACGCTATTTTGATGGCGGCTGCCGCAAGCCACGTGCCGCCCGAATTAAAACAGCAACTCGCTATCGGCGGCCGGATGGTGTTGCCCGTTATGAATGCGGGTGTGAACTCAAAACTGGACGAAGGCCCAAAGCCGGATGAACGTCAAAGCCTATATGTAATTGACCGAACCGCCGATGGCTTCACTGAAAAAATTGTGCACGATGTTCGCTTCGTGCCCCTCGTCGCTGGAATCGTATCTGGAACTGCGTGATGACTGAATCAAAAACAGTATCAAATTTGCAAATATTTTCAGTGAAATTACCCGCCGCCGCATTGGTTTTAATGTTGGCTGCTTGCGCAGCGCGCAATCCCGCTCCGGTCAGTGATGCGCGCCCGCCGGTTGAGCTGAAAACGCCAGCCGCGCAGCAGCCCGGCTCGGTTCAAAGCTCGATAACGCTGCCTGCTGTGCCAGTCAAACCGGCTGATCCTTCGAAGGTTCATATTATCCAGCGCGGCGACACGATGTTTTCGATCGCAAAGCAATACGGGCTGGATTATCGAGAGCTTGCAGCATGGAATAACATGGTTAATCCGACCGCCATCCGCCTTGGCGATACCTTGCGTTTGACGCGACCTGATACCGGCGGAACCGGCGCACTCGCGTCTGATAATTTCAACCAACCTACACCGAGCACCAACAGTACTGTGCCGCTCACGTCTGGCGAAGTTACGACGACGCCGTTGGTATTGACGCCACCGATCGCGGCAGAAAAACCGCTGATAAACAGCGCAACGTTTAAGGTAGAGCCAAAGGCAGCCAAGCTTCCTTATTCGGATCAGGCTTATGCCAAAGTGCTGGCCGACAGTAATGCTGCAGCCCTATCCGCTACCGCCCCAAATTCCAGTGCAATCTCTAATTTGCCTACGCCGCCTATCTCGTCTCTGCCGCCCGCATCGCAGGCGGCTACTGCAGCCACCCCGGCGACTGCCACTTTGCCGCCGCCCGCTGCAACTAGTGCTGATTCAATTGCTTGGGCATGGCCGGTAAAAGGTAAAGTCACCACCAACTTTACGGAGACGACCAAGGGGATTGATATTGCTGGAACCCGCGGTAAAGCCATAGTCGCGGCAGCGGCGGGCAAAGTTATTTATAGCGAAGCAGGGCTGCGTGGTTACGGTAGGATGATCATCATCAAACATAACGAGCAATGGCTGTCTGCCTATGCTCACAATGAGAAAATACTGGTTCAAAAAGATCAGGAAATTAAGCAGGGCCAGAAAATTGCCGAGATGGGATCAAGCGATGCCGATACCGTCAAATTGCATTTCGAAATTCGCAAACTCGGCAAACCGGTGGACCCCATGAAGTATCTGCCCGCGCAGTAAGCAAAAAATTTAGTGGAGAAGTAATTCCATCTTGGCCCGAGTTTGAAATTTTCATCAAATAAAAATTCACACGGCAGAGAAGCGCCCCGCCAATCAAAGCGTTTCATCTTTCTCAGCCGTCAACCCGTAAGGCTTCACCAGTTCCCACACATGCTTGGGAATCATCGATTTCATTCGCCGCGGTTGCTCACGTCGCAGATGAACAATCGTCTCAACCGCTTTCATATCGACCCGTGCACGTGCAAATTCTAGACCGCGCGGCCCAATGCGCGGCATCAGCCAACCGACGATGACGCGCGCCCAATCGGGCATGCGGCGCAGCGGCAATCCACCGGCGGCAAGTTGGACGTTTTTCAGATAGCCGCTGACAGGGCCGTGGCGCTTGCCTTTGCTGCCGGGAGCATTAGTGCGGATTTCGTTGCCGAGTAGTTTCAATAGTTCTGCGCCGCGATCGTTGCGCACCAATAGCCATTGCTCGCCCTGGCCGCCCATGTAGCCAACGGTGATGTCGGCGAGCACATTGGTGTAGTCGACACAGGTGCGGCAAGTCAGCGGGAAAAAATCATTCGGCAAGGTGGAAAGCGGTAACTGCAAAAATGGGATTTCTTTTTTGCGGCCATCCGCGAAGCGCAACTCGACATGATAATCGGCGCGGAATTCAAGGTAAGTGATCGTAGCGGGATCTTCGGATAACAAGCTCAAAAATTTATGAAAATTCTCGGTCGTGGTGTTATCCGAACAGGGTGTGCCGATGACGTAAAGTTTTTCAAATCCCAGTTCTTTTTCGAGCGCCCGCAGTGCATAGATCTGGCATGGAATACCAATCACGGCGAGGCGTTTATAGCCAGCCTGAAGCGCAGGCTCAAGCAGCGCAAGCAGCGGCGCATAGCCCATGCGCATGCCGCGACATTGCGCCATGTCGGCGGCTCTGGTCACCAGCACCGGCATCGGTTTCCATTTGTCGTTCGGGTCCGGTGCCATCGCCAGTACCGCGTCCACAGCGTCAGTCTCCAACAGGCGCTCGGCGATGCGAGTGGTGATGCCGGTCCACTGCGCACCCTCAAGTGGCTGGGTGAGCGCGGCGCGCAACATTTGTTGATGTGGGCCGAAGAAAAGCTCATCCGGCTTTTGTATATCGCGCGCTCGTCCATGCACTTGTGTTTCCAGCCCGGCGTAATCGGGTTTGATAAATTGGCACGCCTGTCCACAGCGCTTGGGATTGCTGGATCGCGAAATGCCGCAGTCGGTACACAGATCGCGCGGCTCAGCGGGGGCGACTTTCGGGGCCCAAACTGGGGCGGGAATGATTTGTGTGAACGACTGCGTGGTCAAAGTAACTGGCTCCGAAGAAAAAATGCCGAACAGCCGGGATCGTTAAGCCTATATCTGGGGCGGAATTTCAGCCATTTTTGGCTCAAACACCGCTCAAAATAACGTTCTGGTGTTAGGGTTTGAGACATTCAGGGCTGAAATATACGAATGCAATATGCGTGCAGTGTAACCTCTGGGTTGAACTTGGCGAGCGAGTTAACGAAGATTTAAAGTATTTTCGCATGCAAATTTTAAGCTGAGAGTTTCGACGAAATCGTTGCTATCATTGCGCGCAGCGACGCTGGCCGTGATGTCTATTTTTTGGGCCGTCGGGGTGTTTGTTCTGCGTTGTCTCATCGTTAAATATTTTTCTGGAGTGGTTTTGATGAATCGTCGAAAATTTATTCAGCTGGGTAGCGTCGCGGCAGCAACTTTGGTGGTGGAGGAAAATGTAATGGCTAAACCAGTTGCGGCTGAAAAATCAGGTGCCTTTACGGTCGTTGAAGCAACCGTTGCAGAGCTTCAAGCGGCCATGACTTCGGGCAAACTTACCGCGAAAAAATGTGCCGAACTCTACCTCGCCCGAATCAAAGCCATCGATAAATCAGGCGTTCGCTTGAACGCCGTAATTGAACTCAATCCTGATGCTCTATCCGTGGCCGCCGCGCTCGACGATGAGCGGAAGAAAAAGGGTCCGCGCGGGCCGCTGCACGGCATTCCTATTTTGCTAAAAGATAACATTGCCACCGCAGACCGAATGAGCACCAGCGCTGGATCAATTGCGCTCGCCAATGTGAAACCACCACGCGATGCGTTCATCGTTGCTAATCTTCGCGCGGCCGGTGCGGTGATTTTGGGAAAAACCAATTTGAGCGAGTGGGCAAATATCCGCTCGACACGGTCTACATCGGGTTGGAGTTCGCGCGGCGGCCTGACCAAAAATCCCTACGCGCTTGATCGAAATACCAGCGGCTCCAGCTCAGGATCAGGTGCCGCAGTGGCAGCCAGTCTGGCGGCCGTTGCGGTGGGTACTGAAACCGATGGTTCGATTACCTCCCCCGCATCGATTAACGGCTTGGTGGGAATCAAACCTACAGTTGGTCTGGTAAGCCGTGATGGCATTGTGCCGATCTCGCATTCGCAGGATACCGCGGGGCCGATGGCACGAACCGTCGCCGATGCAGCGGCTCTGCTCACGGCGATGAGCGGCGTGGATGCACGCGATCCAGCCACAGCAGGCAGCAAAGGCAAGGCGCTGGACTACACAAGTTTCCTCGATGCGAACGGCCTGGCGGGCGCGCGCATTGGCGTGACGCGGAATTTTTTCGGCGGCAATGATCGCATTCAGGCCGTGATTGAAGGCGAACTCGCGTTGCTGAAAAGTAAAGGTGCAATTCTGGTGGATGTTGAGCTGCCGAACGCTGAGAAGTATGGCGAGAGCGAGCTTGAAGTGCTGCTCTTTGAACTTAAGGCTGATCTCAATAAATATCTTGCCGAATTCGCCAACGCAGGATCAGTTAAAACATTGGCGGACGTGATCGCATTTAATGAGAAAAACAAGCTTGAGGTGATGCCGTATTTCAGCCAAGAGCTGTTTATTCGTGCTGAGGCTAAAGGCGGTTTGGATAGCAAAGCCTATCTTGATGCGTTGGCGAACAACCTTCGTTATTCGCGTGAGGAGGGTATCGACAAAGTCATGCGGGCGAATAAGCTCGACGCACTGATCGCACCCACGGGCTCACCCGCATGGATAACGGACCTAGTAAATGGCGATAATTCCGGCGCCAGCTTTAGCTCGCCGGCTGCGGTGGCCGGGTATCCACACATTACGGTGCCTGCGGGCTTTGTTTCTGGGCTGCCGGTTGGCCTATCGTTTGTGGGCGCTGCGTATTCTGAGGCGACCTTGATCAAGCTAGCCTTCGCTTATGAGCAGGCGAGTAAACATCGGCGGGCACCGTTGTATTTGGCGACCGTTCGTTAGCAAGTTATAGGCTCAGCTTGTTACCCAGTCGGTGTGCCTCGATAAGCTCGTGTGAGACGCGTCACCTTCAATTTTCTCAGCGGCGGTTGATGCGCAGGGGCTGCGGTAATTGTTTAGCGCGCGAAAATTGAGGCGCGTCAGGAAGAACAGCGGGCGGCACTGCGTGAAACGCAGTTGGTTCAAAAGCTAGGCTAGCGTCGATATACACCCAGCTCAATTGCTAATTGCTAATTGCTAATTGCTGCAATCATAAACACCGGCCTCCGCAAAGATTAATTTTGCATAAATTCATAGGTGCGTTTTCTAACCACTAATTTATTTTTTATATGAACATCAAGCCTCTCACTTTCCGCCACGCCCAAATAGCGGATGCTCCGCAAATTACCACGCTGGTGAATAGTGCGTATCGGGGTGAATCAAGCCGTGCCGGTTGGACGACAGAGGCAGAGTTACTTGACGGTGTTCGCACGCATTCAGATGAAATTAGCGCGTTGATTCAAACCCCATCTTCACTTATTTTACTGGGGCTGATGAAGGATGAAATTATTGCGTCAATGCATCTGCAGTTGGTTTCGGACGCGGTTTTTTTGGGCATGTTCGCGGTCAATCCAACCGGCCAGGCGGTTGGCGTGGGCAAGGCGATGATGTCGCAAGCGGAAATAGTGGTTCAACAGCAATGGCAGGCAAAAAAAATATTGATGGATGTGATTTCAGTGCGGCATGAACTGGTTGCGTTTTACGAACGCCGCGGCTATGTTCGCACCGGCAAGATAAGTGAGTTCCCGGTGAGCCCGGAGTTGTGGATGCCAAAAGCAGGGGATCTCAAGCTGGCAAGAATGGAAAAGGTTTTGAGCGCAATGGAAAGAAGCGTTTGACCAAGTTGGCGCGGAATGCTATCTGGTCGGGAAGCTTTTATCGAAGTCGTTCACGTGTCTATCTCGTTTATTGACGGGCACGCTGGCGGCGTTTCCACATGGTCGATACGGTGCAGCGCCACAGCAGCATGGTGCCGACATAGCCCACGATTGCGAATACAGTCGATTGCACGGCGAGGCCGATGAGTAGAGTCGGGCCCAGCGATACAAACCACGTAAACATATCGGGTATGACCCTCCAAAATTGGATGATGGAAAAGTGAAGATCAGGCGGTGAAATACTCGCCATGCTCTCGCCCGTGACCAACGTACCAATGCTGTAGGCCAAAATATACAGCGGAATAAACGTAAAAGGATTCGTGTAGAAGGTCGCAAAAGCGGCTGCCAAGATGTTGGCCCGCAACGGAATCGCGATCAGGATTGCAAGCAACATCTGCACCGGACCTGGAATCAAGCCCGTGACCATTCCAATTGCTACGCCCAGCGCCACACTGCGCCGATGCAAATGCCACAGGCGTGGATGTCCCAGCCAGGGGCTTAACCATTTTAAATATTTGTTTTCGGTGATGCTTTCGGGCCGCGGCAGCTTGCTGCGCAGGTAGCGCTTCATTTAACGGGTCTCGGATAAAAGTGCTTTGGTCTGCGGATAAAGTATGTTCGCCATATTTGTTAGGTCTGAATACTGGCGGAAATGCTGCAGAGTGTTTTAAATGATTCGATAATGAGTATGAGACAAAAAATAAAGAAAAGTGTTCAGCGCATCGAGTATTAGCTGAAAAACGCAAAGCAACGCGCAACCCAAAACGAGCGTCAATATTGAAAACTAGCTTAGCGTGAGGCTCTTAATCCTTGGTTTTTTGCTGGGCACGTTTGCTTTGCAAAATATGTCGCAGCTGCCGCGCTTGGCGAATGATTCACCCGTATCGTGGTGGATGATCCCGCTGGCGTGCGCGGCGCTATTGCTATGGGTGTCCTCGCGTCCTCTCCGTTCGGGCGGCACTACCCCTGTGACCAACCAGATTGCTACGCGCATTCTGAGCCGGCTAGCCAGCATCGTCGTTGCGGCGCTGCTGATTATTTGCGGTGCGATTATTGGGTTTGGGTATGCGGATGGACGTGCTGAAACGCGAATGAACGATGAGTTGCCGCGGGAGTGGGAGGGCCGCGATGTTGGCGTGGTGGGCGTAATCGCAAGTTTGCCGGTGGTCAATGATCGTGGCACGCGTTTTGAATTTGATATAGAACGCATTGTGGTTGAAGGAGCTCGTTTGCCAAAGCACATCTCGCTTAACTGGTACGCCGAGCGCCCTCGCAAAGGGATTGAAGCGGTGTTGCCTCCTGAAATCAAGCCGGGTGAGCGTTGGGAGCTTGATGTGCGGTTGAGGCGGCCGCACGGCACTTTTAATCCGCATGGTTACGATTTTGAAGCATCGGCGCTTGAGCAAAATATTCGTGCAACCGGCTACATTCGCGTGCAAAAAGCCGCACCCGAAGCGAATCGCAAGCGGGACGATTTTGCAGGGGGATTCAGTGCGGGGGTAAACCGTTTGCGCTATCAAATCCGCGATCGGATGAATTTAGCGCTTAAAGACAAGCCCTATCGCGGCGTGCTGGTCGCCCTGGCCATTGGAGAGCAAAATGCGATCCCAGCGGAACAATGGAAAGTGTTTTGGCGGACGGGCGTGGGACATTTAATTTCCATCTCCGGGCTGCATATTACGATGGTGGCGAGTATGGTTTATGTGCTTTCGTTCCGGGTGTGGGCTCGCATTCCGTTACTCGCGCTACGTTTACCAGCGCAGCGTGCCGCCGTGGTTGCGGGCGCATTCGCGGCGTTATCGTATTCGCTGGTTGCAGGTTTTTCGGTGCCCACCCAGCGCACGTTATTCATGCTGTCCACTGTCGCAATCGCGCTATGGATTGGGCGCGCCACCTCGGCAACGCGAATATTGTCGTGGGCGCTGTTGGCTGTGCTGCTGTTTGATCCGTGGGCTGTACTGGCGCCGGGGTTTTGGCTGAGTTTTGGCGCGGTCGCCTCAATTTTTTATGTAACGGCGCATCGTGCCGGCCAACTTTCATCGATTAAAGGCGCGCTGCTCACCCAAGTTGCCGTCACGCTCGGGTTGCTGCCGATGACGCTTGCGTTGTTTCAGGAGGTCTCGCTGGTCTCACCGATTGCGAATGCGTTTGCGATTCCGCTGGTGAGTTTGATCGTGGTGCCGATTACGCTGGCGGGTGCTGTTTTGCCGTTCGATTTTCTTTTAATACTGGCGCACGAAATCATGGCGTGGTGCTATGCGGCGCTGGCGTGGTTGGCGGGGACACCAAGTGCGGTGTGGCAGAGCCACGCGCCGCAGCCGTGGACGATATTATTGGCGCTGATGGGCTGCGCATGGATGCTGCTACCTCGCGGAGCCGCGCCGCGCTGGCTGGGTGCCGTTTTTGTGTTGCCGATGTTTCTTATACTGCCAGCAACGCCCAAGCTAGGAGAAGTCTGGATCACATTGCTCGACGTGGGTCAGGGCTTGGCGACGGTGGTGCGTACCGCCGATCACACTCTGGTCTACGATACCGGACCCCGCTATAACCCGGATGCTGATTCTGGCAATCGTATTGTCGTGCCGTACCTCAGAGGCGAGGGCATCCGCGCGCTGGATGCTTTGATTGTCACCCACGCGGATGAAGATCATTCTGGCGGAGCCAAATCGATCATTGATGCACGCGCTCCAAAATGGGTCCTGACCTCGATGGATCGGACAAATGAAAAAAATATCGAGACACTCAAAAATGCGCCGGAAATAATCCGCTGCGATACCCGTGACAATTGGCATTGGGATGGCATCGATTTCGATATTTTGCATCCGTCCAAAGACGACTATGCCGAGGAAGATCGCAAGACCAACGATCTCGGCTGTGTGCTCAAAATCATTGCGCCCGGCGGCACTGTGCTGATGACCGCTGATATCGAAAAGAAGAGTGAAGCGGAGTTAATCGAGCGCAATATGGATGACCCAGCCGCATTAAAAGCAGACGTGCTGGTAATGCCCCACCACGGCAGCAAAACATCGTCCACCGAAGCGTTTCTGGATGCCGTAAAGCCTGAAGTTGCGCTCATTCCGGTTGGCTATCGAAACCGCTTTCGCCACCCCAATCCCGACGTCCTGGCGCGTTATGCGGAGCGCGGCATCAAGGTTTATCGAACCGATGAATCAGGGGCGATGACTATAAAACTCGGTGTCTCGCCCGATAAGAAAATCGAGGTGAAGTCATACCGACTGGAGCGGAGTCGATACTGGACTGATTTGCCGGTGGCGGGCGCCGCGGGGGATTGAACGGACTTGGACGGCCTTGAACGGCCTTGAACGGCCTTGAAGCCAAGCATCATCGCCGCTTAACGCTCTCTACTCCCTCAACTTCACTCAATGCTCGCAGGACACGCTGCAATTGCTCCGTCCGCTGAATCTCTACCGTAAAGCGCATTGACGCCATATTTGCTTTTGAGATCGTATTCACCGCTGTGACGTTGATACGTTCACGCGACAGCGCTTCGGAAATATCGCGCAGCAATCCTTGACGATCATTGGCGACGACTTCAATATCTGCCGCAAATTTTTGGCCGGTATTTTGACCATTACCTTCGCCCATTCCAGCGCTCCATTGTGCGGGCATCAGACGGTCACGCTGCTCAGTATTCAGGCTGACAATATTGGCGCAATCGAGCCGATGCACCATCACGCCGCGCGTTTTGGTGACGAAGCCGACGATGGCGTCCGGCGGCATGGGTTTGCAGCATTTGGCGACCAGAGTAGCGATATTGTTCACGCCCAGCATCAGAACGCCGCCGGCAGACTTATGTTCACTTTTTAGTGCGTCCGCGACTGTAGGTAATGCCTCAATTCCTAGCACTGGTGGGGGGATCGAGGCATCTTGCATCAGGCTGCGAAGCGCAATTTCAATCTGATGTGCGGTAATTTCGCCGCGTCCAATTTCGGCCAGACATTCGTTCAGGTCTTTATGATTTAACGCGGCAGAAATTTTCTCAAGCGCTATCGCGGACGCAGAATTTCGGGCTAATTCGCGATCAAGGGTCTGGCGTCCATGCGCCATATCGACTTCAAAATATTCCTGCCGGAACCAGTTGCGGACTTTGGCCATTGCCCGCGGGCTGGCCAAAAAACCGAGCTGCGGATTCAGCCAGTCGCGTGATGGTCCACCTTGTTTTGCCGCCAGTATTTCAACGCGCTGCGCGTTTTGGAGTTTGGTGTTGAGCGGCACAATCTGGCCGTCCAGCTTCGCGCCGCGACAGCGATGGCCGAGATCCGTGTGGACGTGATACGCGAAATCAACGGGCGTTGAGCCGGCGGTCAAATCAATCACCTTGCCTTGTGGCGTGAAAACATACACGGTGTCGTTGAACAATCCCTGCTTAACCTGCTCCGAGAAACCCGATTCATCCGCCAGCTCGCGTTTCCAGTCGAGCACTTGCCGGAGCCACGCGATTTTGGATTCGAAACGTTTATCAGCTGCAGTTTTATGCCCGGCGCCTTCTTTGTATCGCCAGTGCGCAGCGACGCCGTGCTCAGAGGCGATATGCATGTCGTGGGTGCGGATTTGCACCTCGAGGGTCTTGCCTTCCGGCCCGATCACTGCGGTGTGAAGAGACTGGTAATTGTTTGCTTTGGGTTGCGCAATGTAATCGTCAAACTCGCCGGTAATGGGCTGCCATTCATTGTGAATCAGCGCCAGGACGGCGTAGCAGTCATCGATGTTATCGACCAATATCCTTACCGCGCGAATATCGTAAAGCCCGTCAAAAGCGAGATTTTTGGACTGCATCTTGCGATGAATCGACCATATGTGCTTGGGCCGTCCGGCGATCTCCGCTTTAATATTGAGCCTGCTTAAATCTTCTCGCAGCGTATTCAGTACGCGCTCGATATATGCCTCACGCTCAATGCGTTTGCCATCCAGCAAGGTGGCGATATTTTTGTAAACATCCGGCTCTAGAAACCGGAACGACAAATCTTCCAACTCCCATTTGATCGCGAATATACCGAGCCGATTCGCCAGCGGTACAAACAGGCTTCGCGTATGGCGGGCGGCGCTGACGCGTATGGCCTCATCGGCTTGTGTGATTGAGCGCATCGTCACGACGCGCTCGGCGAGCTTTATCAGCACCACGCGGACATCATCGGCCATCGCGAGCAGCATTTTGCGGAGCACCTCGATGCTTTGCGCATCTGCGCCCTCGCCATTGGTGGCTACAGATTCAATCTTGCCCGCGCGGACGAAGCCGGTCACCAATGCCGCCACGTCCTCGCCAAACGTTTCACGAATGGCAACGGGGTCAATGTCCTTTTTTAGCATTGCGCCGACGATTAGCGCAGCGGCAACGGTTTCGTCGTCTGCTTCGATATTGAGTAGCACGTCCGCGATCTGCATTGCATTGCGTAATGCCGCGATACGTTCACTGCCGGCGTTTACCTTCGCTACAAAATCCAGCGTACGCGGTGCAATCAAAGCGTGACCTGCCTGACCGTTCGCCATTTCCGTAATGTTTGCATCGTTTGCGTTATGGGAAGTGTCGACCTTGGCGGCATCATCAACGAGTCCACGGCCCAGCCGAATGCGTAAATTGGCCAACGCCGACTGCAAATCTTCAATGGCTTCTATTGCTTTAGCGGGTTTAACGTTTTGAGGGGAGTCAGGCATGATGATTCTTTAGTGTCATTCGTTATTGCAAGCTTGTATTTTAGGGCATGGTGAATGTATCGGTAATTTGCGCCTATACGCACCGCGCCCACAAACAGCGGTATATTGGACAAACGAACACGGCATAGCGTTTGCTTCAAAAGCATTATTCAAGACAAACCATAAAAGTAGGCCCTGCGCGCATCCATGAAGCCAAACACCTTTTTTAATGAAATGTTCGAAGATGACGGGACCGCACGCCCGCATTACGGTGCTTTCGAAGATTGGCTGAAAAACACCCCGCCCGAGAAAATTACCCAGAACCGGCAGGCAGCAGATTTACTTTTTCATCGCGTTGGTATTACTTTCGCCGTGTATGGAGAGGCTACCGGTACGGAGCGACTGATTCCGTTTGATATCGTGCCGCATGTGATTCCGGCGGCGCAGTGGGACAAAATTTCGGCAGGACTGACCCAGCGCGTGACCGCGTTAAACGCTTTTTTGCACGATGTATATCACGATCAAAAAATTCTCAGGGCGGGCAAGGTGCCGGCTGATAAGGTGATCGATAATTCCCAGTTTCGCCCTGAAATGATCGGCGTGGATGTGCCCGGCGGTATTTATGCACACGTTGCGGGCATTGATCTGGTGAAGGATTCAGACGGCGAATACTATGTGCTTGAAGATAATTTGCGCACACCCTCCGGCGTTTCGTATCTGCTGGAAAATCGCAAAATGATGATGCGCTTATTCCCCGAATTGTTTGCAGCACAGCGAATCCGCCCGGTGGATCACTATCCCGATTTGCTGCTGGAGACGCTGCGAAACGCGGCCCCAGTGGGCATCGATAATCCGACCATTGTGTTGATGACGCCGGGCCACTTTAATTCCGCCTACTTTGAACACGCTTTTCTGGCGCAGCAAATGGGCGTCGAGTTGGTCGAAGGCATCGATTTATTCGTCGCCGACAATACCGTTTTTATGCGCACCACCCAGGGCCCGAAAAAAGTTGATGTCATTTATCGTCGTATTGACGATGATTTTATTGACCCGGAAGTGTTCCGCTCTGATTCGATGCTGGGTGTGCCGGGATTGATGCGCGCATACAAGGCGGGACGCGTGACCTTGGCAAACGCAGTCGGTACCGGCGTGGCGGATGACAAATCGCTTTATCCCTATGTGCCGGAAATGATTCGTTTTTATCTTGGCGAAGAGCCGATTCTTAAAAACGTCCACACCTATCAGTTGGGCAATAAGGCTGATCTGGAATACGTGCTGGCGCATATGGAAGAGTTGGTCATTAAGGAAGCGCAAGGCTCGGGCGGCTACGGCATGTTGGTCGGCCCGCACAGCACCAAAGATGAGCGTGAACGCTATAAGCAGCGGGTGCTGGATGCCCCCGAGCGTTTCATCGCGCAGCCCACGCTGGCGCTGTCAGTTTGCCCGACGTTTACCGACAAGGGATTGGTGCCGCGTCACATTGATTTGCGGCCTTATGTGTTATCCGGTCGTGGTGTAAATTTCGTACCGGGCGGGCTTACAAGGGTCGCGCTGCGCGAAGGCTCGTTAGTGGTGAATTCGTCGCAGGGTGGCGGCGTTAAAGATACGTGGATTGTGGACTAGCCATGCTCTCAAGAACTGCTTCCACCCTATATTGGATGTCGCGTAACGTCGAGCGCGCTGAGAATACGGCGCGCATTCTCGATGTCGCGTATCGCATGTCGCTTCTGACCAAAGAT
>JBBRZG010000014.1:0-38850 GCA_038236905.1 Burkholderiales bacterium | reverse complement strand
CCCAAAGCAACGCCCGCAAATATTTTGCTAAGAAATCGTCGCCGCTTTTTCCTGTTGCGCGATTTCCGCATGGACCACCGCCATATCGACCTCCAGCGATTTCGCGACAACTTGTTGCAGCGCTGATTTTGGCAGCATGCCGGCTTGGGTAAACAGAATCACTTTTTCGCGGAACACCATTAACGTAGGAATTGAGCGCACATTGAATGCGCCACCTAATTCAGGCTCGGCTTCGGTGTTGATTTTGGCAAAAATGACGTCGGGATTTTCTTCGGCTACCGCCTCGAACGTCGGTGCGAACGCGCGACATGGCCCACACCACGGAGCCCAAAAATCGATGATCACCGTTTTGCCGGATTCGATGGTTTGGTTGAAATTGTCTTTGGTAAGTTCTAGCGTGGCCATGTTATTTCCTTCAAAGGTGTTCAGGTTTTAAGACTGCAACAACGAGCGCAACATCCACGCGGTTTTTTCATGAATTTGCAATCGCTGCGTGAGCAAATCAGCGGTAGATTCATCGCTCGCTTTATCGGCCGCGGGGAAAACCTTGCGGGCGGTGCGGGTGACGGCCTCATGGCCTTTCACCAGCAAACGAATCATCTCGGTTGCTTCTGGCACATGATCGGTTTCTTCAATAGACGAAAGCTTCGCATACGCTTTGTAGCTGCCCGGCGCTTCATAGCCAAGCGAGCGAATACGCTCCGCAACGGAATCGACCGCGAGTGCTAATTCGTTGTATTGCGTTTCGAACATCAGATGTAAAGTTTGAAACATCGGACCGGTCACGTTCCAATGAAAATAGTGTGTTTTCAAATACAAGGAATACGTGTCAGCGAGCAAGCGTGACAATCCTTCCGCGATTTTTTCGCGGTCTTTTTCGCTGATGCCGATATCAATTGATATGGATGTGTTTCTGGATTTTGCCATCTACGGCCTCCTGAAAATCTATACATCTATTAGTTAGTCGACTGAGTATTAATGATGCGAACGATTTTTGCCAATTCAAGTTTCGGATGGATTTAATCGCCCGCATCAATCGACAAACAATTATTAAGCACGGCCTTTTACAAACTGCGCTGCTGTTTCCGCAACACGCGCACCGAATAATTTTGCCGTTTCCAAATCACCCGACGGTGGTGCCATATCGGCGCTGGCATCAGAGTCAGATTGTGACATTGCGCCTGCAAATGAACCGAGGCGATTGATGTCGTTACGCGCGGCTTTACTGCTGTTCGCCGGCATTAAGCCGGTGCCCACAAAAATCATTGAGTGCTGCATCGAGAGTGTGAAAAAGTAATGCAGGGTCTCGCCCTTGTCGCCGTTCAATGATGCCGAGTTGGTGAAGCCGGCAGCGATCTTATTTTTCCAAGCCTGACCGAACCACGGCTTGCTGGAGGCATCCGCAAATTTTTTGAACTGCCATGATGGCGCACCCATGTAAGTCGGTGAACCAAAAATGATGGCGTCAGCCGACAGCAGGGTTTCCCACGCGGCTTCTGGCAAATTGCCTTCTGCATCAATCGCCAATAAATCTACCGTAGCACCGGCAACGCCAGCTGTGCCCGCGCGAACGGCTTCAGCCTGCTTGGCGGTATGGCCATAGCCGGAATGAAAAACAATCGCAATTTTGCTCATGATTATTTCTTTTGTTTACGTTGGGTGACGGAGGGTTTCATGTTCAATCCGTGAAACGTTTCAGGATAATTTCGAAATCGTGTGGCAGACTTTCGCGCCCAGTTCCCGCAGCATTTTCGCGGCGCGCTCATCCCTCACAGAGCCGTCCGCATTCACCAATTCATGTGCTTTGGGAACCGCGACAATCGGCAATACCAGCGTGCCAAGATTGGACAAGATGTATGACACATGCGGCAGCGCGCGGATCGTGCCAAACGCGCCGGGCGATGCGCCCAACAAACCGCACACTTTATTGCCGAATACGTTTTTGTCGTTGGCATCGACTGATTGCGACAGCCAATCAATGGTGTTCTTGAGCAGCGGCGTTATCGAGGCGTTGTATTCAGGGCTGGCAACGAGCAGTCCATTAGCCGACACCATCAATTCACGCAGCGCCAGCATCGCTGCTGGAACGCCGCTTTCGTGGTGAAAATCTGCGTCGTAGATCGGCATCGGAAAATCTCGCAAATCGGCCACGGTGACGTCCGCACCTGCATCCCGTGCCCCGCCAACAGCGAGTGCGAGCGCCTGGCGATTGTAAGAATCTTTTCGATTGCTGCCGGCGAAGGCGAGAATTTTTGCAGTGGCCATAGTGAACGCTCTTGAGGTTTTGTGGTTTTTCGGAATCAAGTAGGGACGGGCGTCTTGGCGCAGTTATGCGCCAAGAGGCCCGTCCATATTGGAGGTCTCTCTTAGAAACTACTGTTTGATGGCTTCAATCTGAATCACCAAACGGATATTGTCTGGGATGCCGGGCAAGCCGTAGCTCACGCCATATTGGCTGCGAACAATGCTGGTTTCAAAATCGCCGCCACAAACTTCGCGCTTGAAATATGGATTGTCGTAGCAGCCGTAGCCGGTCGCTTTCAACACGACCGGGTTGGTTTTGCCTTTGAGGGTCAAATTGCCCGCGACTTCGCTGACTTTATCGCCATCAAATTTGAAACTGGTGCTGACAAATTTAGCTTCAGGAAACTTTTCAGCAGAGAAGAAATCATCGCCAGAAAGATGCTTATCGAATGGTGCAACACCGGTGTTCATCGATTTCATGTCGATGGTGATTTCAGCTTTGCCGGTTTTTGCTGCCTTGTCGATGGTGATTGAGCCGGATTTCTTATCGAAGCGACCATGGCTGGCGGAGGTTCCAAAATGCTTAGCTTCCCAGGTCACAAAGGTGTGTGTCGGATCAATCATATAAGTCGCGCTTTCGGCCAAGGCGACGTTGGCTACGCCAGATAAGCCCGCAACCAAAGCGAGTGTTGTAAGCGTTTTAGAAAAATTATTCATGAGTTGCCCTTTCGGTGGTTTAGATAAAAATTGCAAAAATCACAGCGGTGGAATGCCGGTTAACGACAAGTTAATATTTACAACAACTTCGTTTGCGACCAGCGATACATCATTCCAATCGCCATCGCCAATTTTAAAATCGAGACGCTTAAGGTTAAAGCTGCCGACGACGCGCGACTTACCTGCGCTTTGGGTGATCGTTACCGGCACCACCACGTTTTGAGAGACGCCTTTTATGGCGAGCTTGCCGGTAAATTCAAATTTACCGCTGCCCAGCGATTTCACGCTGGTCGACTGGAATGTCGCGGCGGGCACTTTTGCAGAGTTAAACCAGCCCGGTTTTTTAAGCTCGGTTTCGGTCTCTGTATTGCCGATGTCAGCGCTCAGCAAATCCACGCTAAAACTTACTTTCGCGGCTTCGGGTTTCTTCGGGTCGAATATCACCTCGGCGTCAAACTTCTTGAAGTTTCCGCTGACCGGTACACCGAGTTGTTTGCTAATAAAAGCAATGCTACTTTCTGCTGGAATTAACTTTTGTTGCGCGGCAGCACCGACCGAAAGGCCGCCGAGTGCGATGCTGGAAATTGTAAATGCGAACGCTGAGAATGCTTTTTTCACTGATGTATTCCTTAAAGTTTGAGTACTTGACTAGGCGCGTTTGGATTGCGGCATCATCCGCAACAAGATTGTGTCGCGATCAAAGAAGTGATGCTTCAACGCAGCCGCAATGTGAATCACCACCACCGCAGCGAGCGAGTAAGCGGCGATCCAGTGATAGGGCTTTAATATTTCTGCGAGCTCGCGATTTTTTTCAATCAGGTCAGGCAGCGGTACCAACCCCAGCCACACAATCGGAAACCCCGCCGCCGAGCTATAAACCCAGCCGGTGAGCGGCACCGCAAAGAAAAATAGATAGAGTGCCCAATGCGAGGCATGCGATGCGATCCGCTGCCAAGCGGGCATGGTCGATGGCAGCGCAGGTGCGCGATGCGTGAGACGCCATAACAGCCGTGCGGCGGACAACGCCAAGATCGTAACGCCGGCCCACTTGTGCCAGTTATAAAGCTTCAACCGCTGCGGCGAGAAGGCCAAACTGGTCATATACAAACCCACGCCGAACGAAACGCAAATCATCAGCGCCAGCAGCCAATGAAATGCGATCGCAAGCCCGCTGTAGCGGCTGATATTTTGATGGCTGATTGAATTCATGTGATGCGTCCGGGTGGTTGCGAGGTTCGTTGATGTAGCTGTAGTGCAGAAAGCTTGCTAATTTAGTTGCGCAATTCTTCCAGCTCGCCCATGCGTCCGGAGTGATAGGCCTTTTCGGCCGCGCGCACTTGTTCGATACTATTCATAACGAACGGACCGTGAAATACCAGCGGACCTTCAGCGGGCGCGCCGCCGAGCAGCATGACTTCTAAACTCGTCTCCCCTGTGTTTGAAAACGAGATCTCGTCCCCGGTGTTTTCGTAAACTACCAGCTGTCCCACGCCTACCCGCTGCGCGTTTGATGAAAATCCGCCTACTCCTTCAAAAACATAAGCCGCCAGCTCATCCGTGGTGGGGACCGCAGCACGGAATGTTTTGCCGGGCGCAACCGAAATATGCCAAAGCAGCGTCGGCATCAACACATCGGCTGCCCCTTGGCTGCCGTTGTAATTGCCAGCAACCACGCGCACTGTTGCTTCGGATGTGGTGATAACTGGAATCGCATCGCGATCAATACGCTGATAGCGCGGCTCCATTGTTTTCAGCGCGCGCGGCAATGTGGTCCACAGCTGAATCCCATGTTGCATCATTTCCGCTTCGTTTTCCGGGCGGGGATACTCCGCGTGGATGACGCCCCGGCCCGATGTCATCCATTGCGCGCCACCGGGGCCGACAATGCCGCGATGCCCGGCCGAATCATGGTGTTCGTTGCGCCCGGAAAGCAGATACGTTACGGTCTCGATCCCTGCATGTGGGTGCGGGCCGACGCCGTCGACACCCGGGGTGACCGGAAATGGCCCGAAATGATCAAGAAAGACGAAAGGACCGACCGATTGACGCGCCCGATCCGGCAACGCACGCCGCACCGTAAACGTCCCGACGGGGGCAATGTGAGCCTGCAAAATACGTTCAATAGTGCGCATGATTGGCCTCCTAATGTTTTCTGGAATTACGCCAGATCGAATACAAGTACTTCTGCGTCCACGCCGCCGTCAATAACGATTTGTCCCACGTCCGTTAATTTCACCGCGTCACCCGTGGCGTAATTCACACCGTTTACATTGACGCTGCCGCGTGCCACATGTACGTATACGCGGCGACCATTTTTGATCGCGAGCGTGGCGGATTCATCACCCGAAAAAAGTCCGGCATACATCGATGCATCAGCATGAATTTTTACCGATCCATCGCGCGCATCGTGAGATGCGACCAGCCTGAGTTTGCCGCGCTTGGACGCGTCGTCAAAATGCCTTTCCTGGTATGACGGTGGAATAGCCCTCGCGCTGGGCTCGATCCAGATCTGCAAGAAATGGGTGGTGCCGGATGTCGAGTCGTTGGCCTCGCTATGGCGCACACCGGTGCCCGCGCTCATGCGCTGCACATCACCGGGACGGATCGTAGAGCCATTGCCGATGCTGTCTTTATGCGCCAATGCGCCGTCCAGCACATAGCTGATAATTTCCATGTCACGATGACCGTGCGTACCGAATCCCCTGCCCGCAGCGATCCGATCTTCGTTGATTACGCGTAATGAGCCAAAACCCATATGTTTGGGGTCGTGATAGTCGGCAAATGAAAAACTATGGAAACTTTTAAGCCAGCCGTGGTCGGCGTAGCCGCGTTCATTGGATTTGCGTATTTCAATCATTTTGAACCTTTCGATAATTCAATATTCGCTATGTTGGGCTTGCAGTCAGCATTATTCAAGCGGATAATTTTGTGCATATCATTCAAAAATATTGAATATAAAGATCTGACATGAGAATTTCCCTTGATGCGTTGCAGGTTTTAGATGCCATTGAACGCAACGGTTCGTTTGCGGCGGCCGCAGCCGAACTACATCGCGTACCTTCGGCGATTACTTATACCGTGCAGCAACTCGAGCAGGATTTGGATGTACCGCTATTTGATCGTTCGAAACATCGCGCGAGCTTGACAGGCGCGGGTTACGAATTGCTGACAGAAGGGCGATTGTTATTGCGCGCCGCCAGCGACTTGGAGTGTCGTATACAGCAGGTTGCGAAAGGCTGGGAAACTGAGCTGCGAATCGCGGTCGATACGGCCATCGGGGTGGAGAAACTGTTTCCCCTCGTCCAGAAATTTAGTGGGGAGTCATCCGGTACACGCATCAAACTCATGGAAGAGGTGCTGGCCGGAAGCTGGGACGCGCTGGCGTCGCAGCGCGCCGATCTGGTGATCGGTGTGTCGGGCGATGTACCTACCGGCGGAAGTTACGCCACCCTGCTCCTCGGGCGCTTGGAGTTTGTGTTTGTGGCTGCTCCCGAGCATCCGATCTTCAACGAAAAAATGCCGCTGGAAGAATTCGTTATCCAAAAATATCGGGCGGTCAGTGTGGCGGACTCCTCGCGCAATTTGCCTGCCCGCACTGTTGGCTTGCTGTCGGGGCAGGATGTGCTGACGGTGAATTCGATGCGAGCCAAAATCATTGCGCAGGTCGCGGGGCTGGGCGTCGGGCATCTGCCGACCTACATGGCCGCGCCAGAGGTCAAAGCGAAGCGGCTGCGCGAGCTTAAGGTTACTTCCACCGCGAAAATAGGCGGCGATGTTTTTGCGGCGTGGCGCCCGAATCGTACCGGCAAGGCCTTGCGTTGGTTTGCAAAAGCGTTGGCTGACAAAAAGACGGTGGCAGAGTTTTTTGTTTAGTTAGCCCCAAACAATGCGCACCGTAAAACCACGGCCACGATGAAACCATCTATTAGAGAAATAAATCAAAACGGCAAAACAAAGCCTGCGCTTGTCTCAGTAAACTCAAAATGACGCGTGATTGCGCCGAGTGGAATAGTCCCAAACACATGTGGAAACAGCTCACCGCGGCCGACAGAATCTTCCCGCTTCAGGATATGCGCGATTTTTGTTTCATCAATTTCCAGAAGCAACAGTTGCGTTTTACCTGCGTAATATTTTGTTGCGGTGCGCAGGATCTGATGATGTTCCGAGCAGTGAATAAACCCTTCCAGTGCCAAATCCGCGCTCGCGAATTCGCCATTTAACTTCGCATCGGCCCAGTCACCGACTTCAGAAATTCGATAAATCATGTGCGCGTCTTCTTTCAAAAATTCGACCAAAATCATAACGTGAATAATGTGAACAAAGCGTGAACGAGACGTGAAAGCTCCAGGCGGATATATCGGTCGCTTTGCTCCATCGCCCAGCGGCCCACTACATTTTGGCTCGCTCGTGGCTGCACTCGCCAGTTATTTGGACGCGAAAATGCACGGTGGCATGTGGCGGGTGCGGATTGAAGACGTGGATGAAACACGCTGCAAACCTGAGTATGCAGATGACATTTTGCGAACTCTCACCGCATTTGGCTTGAATTGGGACGGTGACGTCGTTATTCAATCGCATAGAAAACCGGCCTACGAACAAGTACTGGCGCGGCTCTCAAACGCACCCCCGAGACCTCTCACCTATGCATGCTGTTGCTCACGCAAAGAAATTGCAGACTCCACGCTTGGTGTAGGCACAGGGTTAGAGGGCCCGATTTATCCGGGAACCTGCCGGAACCGCATCAACGGAAATCCGGATAGCGAGGATGACAAAGGCTTAGCCATTCGCATCGTCACCAGCCATGAACCCATTTGTTTTACTGATAGAGTCCAAGGCGAAATATGTCAGCGCCTTGACACCGCAATCGGCGATTTTGTGGTCAAGCGCCGAGATAGCTTATTCGCTTATCAGCTTGCGGTGGTGGTGGATGATGCGGCTGAGGGGATCACCGATGTGGTGCGGGGCGCTGACTTGCTCGATTCGACGGCGCGGCAGATTTATTTGCAGCAATTGCTTCACCTCTCGACGCCGCGCTATTTGCATATTCCAATGGTCACAAACGCGGCGGGGCAGAAACTGTCCAAGCAAACCCTGGCGCCGGCGATTTCGGCAGCCGATCGTACGCAAGCTATTACAGCTGCATTACAGTTTCTGGGTCAGCCCACACCCCCAACGAATGCGTCGATGACCTTGTTGCTGGATTCGGCGGTCAGAAACTGGAATGCGAGCGCTATTCCGCCAATGCGCACAATTGCAATGGCCTGATGTGTTAGCTGCTATTTCAGGAAGCCAGAAACCATTTGTAGCGTTGTTGTATCGCGTTCTGTCGCGCAAACCCCGCATTTCATCGGCTTAAATTTTCGCGCTGTGAATCCATTTCTGCATTTCGTCGCATCTTAGGTGTGTTGCGTCAACCAATTCGGCAGACTGCAACTATCGCCGCTGTTGTCCTCTCTAACCGTTCCGCCAACCTATGCGAACCGCCATGTCAATCGAAAATGCAATGTTAATCAAGCGCAACCCAAGGCCACGTCGTGGCTGGGTTAAATTTACGCTGGCCGCGATTACCTTTGCGCTGGTAGCAGGATCGTTGGTCGCGTGGCGAGCGAGCTCGGCTAAAAAGGAAGAAAAAAAGCCGGATGCCGATAAGACGTTCGAATTTGCAAAAAACGACATCGCGGTCGTTTCTGCACAAAATCTCGGGCTGGTTATTCCCGTGTCCGGCTCGGTCCGGCCGGTGGTGCAGGCGATGGTGAAGTCGAAAGTGGCGGGCGAAGTATCGAAAGTCTATGTGCGGGAAGGTGAGCGAGTGGTGGCAGGCCAGGTGCTGGTTTCAATCGATACGGCAGACCTCAAAGCACGCAATGACGCGCAGCAGGCAATGGTTGCCGAGACCAAGGCCAAACTAGACTTGGCTGGTAAAAACGAAGCCAACAATCGCACCTTGCTTGCCAAAAATTTCATTTCACAGAACGCGTTTGATGGTGTCGCCAACACCATGGAAATTGCACAGGCCAATCATCAATCGACAGTGGCACAAGCGGCGATTACCCAACGCGCATTGGCCGATGCGCAAATCAGAGCGCCATTTGCAGGCATTGTTGCCAAGCGTGCGGTCAATATTGGCGAAAAAATCAGCGCGGATTCTCCGGTCATGCTCATTGTCGATTTATCAAAAATGGAGCTGGAAGCGCCTGTGCCGGTCGGTGATATTCCGAGCATCCAAGTGGGCCAAGAAATCGCGTTCACGGTGGATGGCTTTCAGGATCGGGCATTCAAAGGCAAGGTTGAGCGCATCAACCCAACGGCAGAAGCCGGTTCGCGCTCTATTTCAATTTTTGTCACGCTGCGTAATGACGATGGCGCGCTCAAAGGCGGCATGTTCGCCAATGGCACGCTAGCCGCGGTAAGCCGCACGGCTGTCACGTCGCTGCCAATAAGCGCACTGATTGAAGAAGGCGGGCAAACCTACGTGTTTGCGCTTAAAGACGGCGCGGTTGAACGCAAGCCGATTACGGTTGGCGTCAAGAGCCCGGAGCGTGGGCTGGTGGAGATCCGAGACGGTATTGCGCTCGGGGCCGAGGTCATCACCGTGAAAGCGGATGGCTTGAAGCACGGCTCGAAGGCGGTGGTGAAATTTGCGCCCGTCGCGCCATCAACATCACTGGCGTTACCAACCGCCGAGCGCCCGGCAAAAGTAAGTTAATTCATTTGTCTCACCGGAGCATTTCATGCAAATAACAAAAATCAGCGTTAACAATCCGGTCTTCGCCACCATGGTGATGGTGGCCATTATGGTGTTGGGGCTGTTTTCGTATCAGCGGCTGTCGGTCGAGCAAATGCCCGATATCTCGTTTCCGTTTGTGTCCGTTTCTACCTCGTACCCCGGCGCCTCGTCCGAAGCAGTCATGCAAGATGTCACCCGCCCCATCGAGGAGGTGGTCAACACGGTGCAGGGCGTTAAGAAAATTAGTTCATTTTCGCGTGAGGGTTCATCTCGTGTATCGATTGAATTCCAGCTGAATGTCGATCCCAAAGCGGCCGTTCAGGACGTGCGCGACAAAGTGGCGGGTGTACGCCGCAATTTTAATAAAGATG
Organism: Burkholderiales bacterium; assembly: GCA_038236905.1. Classification (GTDB taxonomy): domain Bacteria; phylum Pseudomonadota; class Gammaproteobacteria; order Burkholderiales; family Usitatibacteraceae; genus UKL13-2. The sequence continues at coordinate 28,791 of JBBRZG010000014.1, read as the reverse complement.
TGGGTGAACCCACTGTCACCCGCGCAGACAATGAAAACGATCAGCCGATTATGCAGATCTCCGTCGAAAGTCCTGCGCGCTCGCTGCGTGAGCTGTCCGACCTGACGGATCAATTGGTGGTGAAGCGTTTGCAAGGCGCGGAGGGCGTGGGAGCAATCGATATCTCAGGCGAAGTTCAGCGAGAAATGGCGGTACAGCTTAACCCGGACAAGATGGCCGCCTATGGTATTAGTGTCGATCAGGTGGTGGGTCAGATCCGCGCTCAAAATCAAAATCAGGCGGCGGGTTTTTTAACGGGTGATCGCTCCGAACGCCTTGTCAGGGTACAAGGAAAGTTTAAAAGTGCCGCGGATTTCGAGCGCCTCATTATCTCGCGCCGCGGCAGCAGCAGCGTTAGTTCGAGCGGTATCAGCGAAAGCGGTGGCGCGCCGGTGACGCTGGGCATGATCGCGAATGTACGCGATACCGAGCGTGAAGAAACGGGTATCGCGATGCAAGATGGAAAACGCGGGCTGCTGGTTGAGATTCGCAAAACGCGCGGTGCGAATGCGATTGAAGCCGCAAAATCGATTCGCGCCAATATCCAAAAAATGAAAGAGTCCCTGCCTGCGGATTTCAAACTTGAAATCACCAATGACGAATCAGAATTTATCAAGCAGGGCGTCGATAACGTAAAACATACGATTCTTGAAGGCGCGCTGCTGACAGTCATTATTGTATTTTTGTTTTTGCATTCATGGCGTTCAACCGTTATTACCGGCTTAACCTTGCCAATCTCGGTGCTGGCCACGTTTATCGCGCTTTACGCAATGGGTTTCACCATCAACTTTATGACCCTGATGGCGCTGTCGCTATCGATTGGTATTTTGATCGATGATGCGATTGTGGTGCGCGAAAATATCGTGCGCCATCTGGCCATGGGTAAGAGCCATTTGCAGGCGTCACTCGATGCCACTCAAGAGATTGGCATTGCGGTGATGGCGACCACGTTTTGCATAGTGGCGGTGTTTTTGCCAGTCGCATTTATGGGCGGCATTATTGGTAAATTCTTTTTGCAGTTTGGTCTGGCGGTCAGTGTCGCGGTACTGGTATCGCTATTCGTATCGTTCACGCTGGATCCCATGTTGTCGGCGGTTTGGCACGATTCACCATCGCGGCTGAACAAGCTCAAACCGGTTGCATGGATTCTCGCTAAACAGGATATTTTTATGCTGTGGCTGCATCGCAAATATGATGTCGCGTTGCGCTGGGCGTTAAATCCCGAATACCGCCGTACCTGGATCCCAAAGCCGACTATTTTCCGGTATGCGTTTTCCGGTTTCAAGCGCGGAAGTTTCAAGCTTGACCGCTTCACAATTCGTAACCGCGGTATTGTTTTGTGGGTCGCGGCGTTGACTTTCTTTGGCAGTTTTTTACTGGTACCTGCGGGCGAATTCGTGCCCGAAACCGATAACAACTGGGCTAATGCCTCAGTCGAAACGCCGGTAGGATCCTCGCTCAATTACACAATGGGCAAGGCCGAACAAGTTGAAAACGCGCTGCGTGAATTCCCTGAAATTAAGCGGATTACGCGCAATGTATCAAAAACGCAGGCATGGTTCGGTCTCGAACTTACCGAAAAAGAAACACGCAAGCGTACTAAGAAAGAGCTTGATGATGCGATTCGTACGCGCCTGTCTTCCATCGCGGGTTTGGCGGTACGGGTCGGCTGGAACCGCCCGATTCAGGTTTACATCATGGGCCCTGAAATTGGCGAGTTGAGCCGCATCTCGCAAGAATTGCTGGCAAAAATAAAAGCGATTCCCGGCACGGTGGATGTGGAGTCGTCATATAAACCCACCAGCCCGACGCTCGACATTATCGTCAATCGCGAACTGGCGAGCGACTTGGGCGTATCAATGGCCTCCGTGGTCAGTACGACCCGAGCCATGATCGCGGGTGAGGATGCAGGTCAATGGGAAGGGCCCGATGGGGAAAACCACCAAGTGCTCGTGCGCCTACCGCGTAATGAACGCACCGCAGTGGCGGACCTTGATAAACTTTTTGTGCCGACTACTGCGCTTAATAGTGATGGCAGCCCGCGCATGGTGCCACTACGTCAGATCGCAGATTTCGCCCCGGCGTTTGCGGAGCGTCAGATTGAACGCCGCAACTTGCAGCGATTGATTCAAGTGTTCTCCGGGGTGGCCGCCAATTACACCGAAGGGCAGGTATCCGATGAGGTACAAAAAGCACTCAAAACCATCAAATTGCCACCGGGTTACCAGTTTCAATCAGGCGGCTCGTCGCAAGATATGGCGGATTCACTGGGCTACGCAGGCGCGGCGCTGGGCTTGGCGATCATATTTATTTATTTGATTCTGGCTTCGCAATTCGGTAGTTTTTTACAGCCGATTGCGATCATGGCCTCGCTGCCGTTGTCCCTGATTGGAGTGTTTTTAGCATTGCGGTTATTCGGTACCACGCTCAATTTATTTTCGATCATCGGTTTCATTATGCTGATGGGACTGGTCACCAAAAACGCGATTCTGCTGGTCGATTTCACCAACCACAGCCGCCGCGAAGGCGTACCACGTGATGAGGCGATTCTGATTTCGGGCCAAGTGCGCTTGCGGCCGATTCTGATGACCACCACGGCGATGATTGGCGGCATGTTGCCGCTCGCGCTCTCGCTGGGTGCGGGATCAGAGCAACAGTCACCGATGGCGCATGCGGTCATTGGCGGCATCATCACCTCGACGATCATGACGCTGTTGGTGGTGCCGGTGCTTTACACCTACTTTGATACCTGGGGTGAAAAGGCCAGCGCATGGTTCAAGCACGGTGCGACGGCGCCATCCGTTCATGTGCATGCCCATCCGCCCGTCAACATCGCGGGCGGCGGCTCGATTGAGCCGATGCCGGCGGCACGGAAAAATGACTGAGTCGCAGGTTGCGGCAGCGAGTGTGTCGATTAGCTGGCTCAAGGGGAAAAACATTTGGCAGCGCGGGCATAACCACAGCAAACCGTACGCATAGGGTTTAGATTTTATGTTGGGCTATTTGTGGCCGGCTTCATCACCCTCATATTGCACGAGGCCGCACATTGGGTCGCTGGTGTCGCGTTGGGCTATGACATGGAGGCTCGTCTTAACGCGGTCAGGGCCACGACATCCGTTTTGCCATTCCACAAAGTCCTGATTGATGCAGCGGGCCCGATCACCACGATCTTACAAGGTTTAGTTGCGTTTGCAGTAGTGATGCGTTGCCGCTCAAATACTGGGTTCGCGTTTGTTTATATGGCGACATTTATGCGGATCTTGGCGACAGCCATTAGCGTCGTCAATCCGAATGATGAAGCCAGACTAAGCCTTTATTTTGGCCTCGGATAGTGGACGTTGCCGATGATCGTGTCAACGGGCTTACTAATGCTGATCTGGAAATCCAGTCGCTACTTGCGGCTCAATTGGAAACAGCATTTGCTTTGTTATCTCGTGGCCTCGGCGTCGATTTCAATGGTTGTGGGCATTGATAGATTCTTGTTTTAGCAGAATGCCAATTGGTGATGGCATGAAGATATCGAATCCGGTAATCGTAAACTGGACAACTTCGCATCAAAATCTTTGGTGTTTCGGGTCACAAACAGTAATCCTCGCTCGATCGCGCGGGCGGGAATGACCTCAGTGGGTAATTTCATGCGCTTCTCACGTCGAAGTTTGTTGACATGCGCTGATACCATTTTCGTGACCGCGATAAACCTTATTTTTAGTCAAACCCCATAACAGGAGCGGTGTTTGACGGTAAATGCGCCCAAGTGGCACGCGGGACGTGCACTTTGCATTTTTACGGTTCTAGTTCCCTAAAAAATTCTGTGTAAGATCCGATTGCGTTCCTATCTTTGCGATGATCGCTCCACGCGCAATAGCCAATTTCTGCGCTATCTTCCACGCGCCAAATAAGTTGCGCACCGATGCGGGCAAGCTTGACCGCATCGGTCGCGGCGAAGTCGCCGTGTTTCAAGAACCTTTCCAATGGTTCTGTTTGGGTGTGTTGCTGTTTGTCTCTCTAAATAGAATGCGCGAGTTTACTAACATGACTAGAGTGCGCAGAACGAGCGCTCGCATCCCTGCCTGCGGATCAGTAAACGCGTGCAGCGACTTCGCTTCCGCAAACTGGTGCGACCACCACGCCTGCTGGATCGAGTAATGAGCCTTCAAGCGTGCCGCTCAGTGAATTGTTGTCGGCACCGAGCGCGAATGTCCGCACGACTTTTTGCGATCCCGCGTAGCTCCCATCTGGGTTAAACCGGAAGAACACAAAGTTTGTTGTGTAGCTTCCTGCTGCCACGCCGCGCCGCCAGTTTCCAAACGCGGCACCGCGTGTGATGGTGGGTGCCGAGTTGTCGGAGTTGAGTGAACCGCCGCGATGAAACAGGCTTAGGCCTTTAAACGTCCTCACTACCGCGGCATTTGAGCAATCCTTGATCGTGATCGTCGATTCCCAAACGCCCTCGATGGGGTCCGCGGTATCGGCGGCTTCGGCTGACGTTATTCCTGCGCCGCCACCGCAACCATGGATAACAAGCGTGGTTGCAGCAGCAGTAAGGGAGATAAGAGTGGCTACTTTGAGACTTCTGATTTGCGTTAGTTGGGACATGTCGGCTCCAAAAGTAATGGGTGGGATGACGCGGTTAGCGATTGCTCGTCGTGCGTTGATACAATCGCATTGAGACAAATTGAAATCTTTAATTTGTTCTGAAGAATTGCTGAAAAAGGTTGAATTCACGCGATGGAACTGCCAGAACGCTATGCATTTGGTGATTTCGTGCTCGAGCGCACGCAACAGCGCGTGCAAAATCGCGCACAAGAAACCCTCAGCCTCACCCCTCGATTGTTCGCGGCATTACTGTTTTTTGTGGAACGGCCCGGCGAACTGGTTGATAAGGAAACACTGTTCCGCGCGCTCTGGCCCGATTTGGTGGTGGAGGAAAATAATCTTAGTCAGGTGATTTCAGCGCTTCGGCGCGCGCTCGGTGACGACACCCAGGCGAGCCGCTATATCCAAACTGTGCCGCGCCGTGGCTTTAGATTTGTTGCCACCGTAATGCCATTGCCGGCGGAAATGCCAAGTGGCGCAACAACTGGCGCAGCACCGGTGTCGCCAGATGCCACCACCGCTAACGAGACTGCAAGCCCACCAACACCTGTATCTGAGCCTGCGCTTAGGCCCGAATCGGAGACTGCACCCACGCCGCTATCCACCCCGTTTCAAGGCCGAGGTTTCAATCCAGACTCCAATGAATTGAATACGCGCCAAGCCGCCAAGCGCCGCACATTGAAATTGACGTCAATCGGCGCAGCGACCCTTTTTACCGGTGCGGGCCTTGGTTGGTTTTTTTATCAAAGATATCACCCGGCCGCTCCGTTGGTGAGCACCACCGTTGCGGTGCTGCCGTTCAAGCCGCTCGTTGGCGAGGGCCGTGACGAGCTGTTCGAAATAGGCATGGCCGACAGCCTTATCGCCCGCTTGTCTATCTTACCCAACGTCATCGTGCGCTCTGTCGGTTCGGTGCGCCGGTACGCCGGTTTTGACCAAGATACGCTCAAGGCGGCGCGTGAATTAGATGTCGTATGGATTGTGGATGGATCGGTGCAGAGGCGTGATGGCCAGATAAAAATTACGGCACGTTTACTATCGATGCCGAATCAAGTCGCCGAATGGAGCGGTAGTTTCAACGAAAAAATGGCCGGCGTTTTTGATTTGCAAGATGCCATCTCAGAACGCATCGCACGGGTACTCGCACCGAGGCTCAACGCGACCCGGGAGGCGATTCGCGATGCAGAGGCAACACTGAAGCTCGACGGCGGTACGCGCAACGCAGATGCCTATCAGCTCTATTTGGCGGCTCGTCATCATGCACAAGGCATCCGCGCCACCGGCTTGCGCAAGAGCGTGGCGCTTTATCATCAGGCGATTGATGTTGACCCAAACTACGCGCTCGCGTTTGCGGGCCTCGCCGAAACTTATAGACGCATGGTTAACGGTGCCGATGTGTCACCGGTCGAAGCATTCGAGCCGGCCAAGATTGCTGCCAAACGCGCACTGGCGATTACGCCGAATCTTGCTGAAGCACACGCTGCATTGGGATGGATACTGTTTTGGTTTGATTACAACTGGCTTGGTGCCGAACGTGTATTTCGAGAAGCCATTGCGCTCAATGCAAATGTGAGTGAGGCTTATTTTGGCTTGGGGCACCTGTTACTTTGTGTCGGTCGCGCAGATGAAGGTCTCCGTCATATTGCGACCGCGCGTGAACTGGATCCGATGTCGTTGATCATTAATTCACTCGAAGCAAGTTTCTTAATATGGCAAGGACGGCGTGACGAAGCCTCGAAGCGACTTAGCCGCGCGCTTGAGATCGATCCTGATTTTTGGGTCACGCATCTCACCATGGGCGAGCTATTTTTGTTTGACAAGAAGCCGGACTCGGCGTTGGCGTCGTTTCGCCGCGCGGATGTGCTGGCAGATGAAAGTACGCAGGCAACTGCCGTTCTTGGTGCGCAACTCGCGCGAATGGGGAAGATCGATGAAGCACGTGCCTTGCTGAAAAAACTAGTCGTGCGTGCGGCTGAGCGCTATGTTCCACCGACCTCAATAGCAGCCATTCACGCCGCGCTCGGTGAAAATAATCTGGCGCTCGACGCACTTGAGCGCGCATATGCAGTGCGCGACGCCAAGCTTTGCTATATGAAAACTGACTGGCGTTGGAATCCACTTCGAGCGGAGCCACGGTTTGCGGCGCTGATGCAGCGGATGAAGTTTGATGCAAATGTCTGATTGGTAACACTAGCACTGGCGCGGTGTTCAGAGCATTTACACTTCAAACACGGCCAATGTTGGCACTTTGCCGAGACTGGGTTTGAAAGGCAAAAGTCGATATAACTCAACGATCACTTGTTTGTTCCGATGAACGTCGGAAGTGCTGGCGCGCTAAATTTATGCGGATCTATACGAAAGTTCGTTGCCAATTGCTCGGCGAGACAAAACATTTATCGGCGGAGGCCCATCGGAATTGCGCGATAGCTTAACTCCCGCACAGCGTCTTTGGGGTAGGGGGTATAGCCCTCTATTTATTTGGGTTGCCAATTCGATTTGGACATCAGCTTCTTCACTTGCTTTTTGAATTGACATTGTTTGCGCCGCTTTCTTAACGTTGAAACGAGCTTTTCAGGCGCTGCCGGTCTACAAAAGTGACCACGTTTTGTTGGTAATCAATAACCAACGTTGTCTCGTAGATCACGGGGTGATATCACGGATGACGTTTGTACACGATAGGGCTTTCGATTTGCAAACACACAATTAGCGATCAGTGTTGTAGCTGCACTCGCCGCAAGCGATAGGCCGATTGCGATGCCAACACCCGTCTGCGGAATGGCAAGCGAAAAAACGGTCGCGAATGCCGCTTGGCCGCTCAGACCAGCTAGATATCCTCGCGCGAAGCGTGTAACGGCCGTGCGACCCATTGCTAAATGATAGTTGACGATAACGCTTGCGCCGACGATTGGTAGCCCTGCAAGCAGGCCAGCTTGAAATGGGCCTAAAGCTGTGGACTGCGAGGTTACGGTTGCGCAAATCACGCCGGCGGAAACTGCGGTCAGCAGCAGACTTTTGCGTGACCTCTGTGCCGGGCGGACGTTTAACTGCGGGGCATCCAAACGCGCCAGCCCGGCAACACACAGAGCAATTGACCCTGCGAATATACCTAATGCGGAAAGATGCAGTTGCAATACTAGGATCGAGAGCGCCGCGGCGGGAATCAGGCTAAGCGGCAGCGCAACTGCTGCTGTGCGGTGTCGACTCAACCATTCATAGCTGACGATAAACACCGCAGACGTGCCCGATGCAGCGATGATGCCAACCGCGCTGTGTGTTGCAAAACGTTGCCCTTGCTCCAATGCGAGCCATATCAACGTCAGCGCGGAAACTACGGGCAGCCCCGCGCATAGCCCGCCGATGCGCTGCCCAAAGGTTCTTGAAACCGTCAGCACGATTCCCACTGTCATCGCCGTGAGGAGTGCTTTGTACGTCCAATCCATTCCTGCTCCTTTGTGCATTGCCAACCAACTGCTTTTGAATCGTGAACAACCACATCGATGATCGGTTCGCGCGAACTTGCGCTGACTGATCGAGCCAATTCGTTTCAGAAGACAAACTAAATTCAGGTGAATTTTTCGAGGAAAGCGGATTTGCGCACCAGACGTTTTTCAGCGCTTCTTTCCCGATCTCACTCGCTGGCAACTGAAGGCAACATTGCCTACACTAAGGAGTACGAGAGAATTCCCTAAAACCGGCCAAATAGATTTGGCAATCAGTGAGGAATGAGCGCTCACACAGAAAGTTGGCGCAATTATTTTTGGTCGCTAGCGAGCGAGATAACTTTTTTGGTTTTGATTCTTGCACTCCAAAGTTTTTATAAGCCATACAACAACGCACCGCCACTGCATATCAGCGTGTTGGCTATTTTGTCGGTGCGGTTTCGCGTGTGCGCGTGACGCTTTGGTATGGTGGTTTGTGCTAATCGGTGTAACTGTGTTGACCGGTTTTTAGCATCATGTTATTTGTGTGGCTGGTGGGATTTTTGTAGGGCGGGTTTGCTTATATCGACTCAAGTCTTTGCCCGAAATGCTTTCGACTCAGACTAAGCCGGACGCAAAAAACCCAAAATATGTGCGCAGTTGCGTTGCCTGAAATTGACCTTGTGCCATATATAAAAACTCAGAAAAATTTCATGCGCTTGAGAACTTGCTGTTCTCGGAAGAGTTAACTAATAAAGAAGCTCAAAAGACCAAAAGTAAGGTGTGCGAGCATGTGCAGTCCGACGGTCTGCAATGTGCGAAAAAGAGGTCGGTCTATTTCAACGGGCAACGCCCGCCGTGGCGTCAGCCAATGCGCGTTGCGCCCAGACCAGCCTAGGGCTGGCTGCGTGCTGGCCAACGAGGTCGGTCTGTGCGGATTTCGCGGCACTGGCTGCCTCGCCAAGCCGGCCTAGTTTTGTCAGAATCTCGGAGCGGCGCAGTAATGACTCAGCACGTTCCACGCGCGATGGATATGCCGCCTGAGCGGCACCGTCGGCCTGCATCAGCGCGGCGGTCGCAGCTGCCTGATCGCCGAGACGTGAGGCGGCCAGCGCGGCCATTTCCGCGGCCGCGCGGTAGGCGCGTCCTGAGCGTGCATCGTTTTGTTGTAGTAGGGTCATCAGTGCGTTCGCGGTCTTCAGCGCGGCCGCTGCGTCACCGGTTGCCAGTTCAGCACCAGCTTGCTGCTCCAGCAACTGAACCCAGCCGAGGGTCGGTTTACCCGGGTCCGGTCGGCTCTGACCTAGGGCTGTTAGCAGGGCAGTTGCATCGCCGCCGCGTCCGGTGAGCGTCCATACCCGCGCCTGCGCGAACAGCAGTGCGTCGTTTACCCGGATCGCTGTTGGGGCCATGAACGCCCGCACTTCGTCTGCCGACAACTCGTCCGCAAACGGCATCTCGCCGGCAAGCCACGCAATGTCCAAGCGACGGCGGCGCAGTTCTCGGGTTTGGGCCGTAGCCGACCCGCCAGATTCAGCTAAAACCTCGTGCAGCGTGTCCGCTAGCAGCCGCTCGGCCCGCGATATGTCTCCTTGCAGAGCGATCGCGTTGGCAAGCGGGCCGATCGCACGCAAAGCATTTTGACTGCTGCGGCCGCTCATGCGTGCATAGACATCCCGTGAAGCACCCAGTGCCGCCTCGGCTTCGGTGCCGCGTCCTTCTGCGGACAATATGTTGCCAAAGCTGAGTAATTCCTGCGCTTTAATGTCATCGTTGGCGCTGCCGTCGTTCAAATAACCTTTGTGGGCTTGCTCTATGGCTTGGAGTGCACGCGAGTCATCGAAGCCATACCAGAAAACGGCTAGCAGCCGCAAATTGTCGAAGCGCTGTATTTCATTAGGGAATTTTTTCGCCGCTAGGGTTTCAGCATTTGTCAGCACAGCAAGCGCTTCATCGCGCTTACCGCGGGCGCGCAAGCTGTTTGCCAAGTCTGACGCAACCGTAAGTCGCGACAGTTCTGTGGCTCTATCCTTCGCCTCTGGAGCCCATGCGATAGCAGCTCGCCGCATTGCCTCGGATTCGTCAAAGCGCTGCAGCCGATATAAGTCACGGCTCAAGCCCACATGCGCCATAATCACGTCCACAGCCGCCGCGTCGTGTGCCTTCAAATACGCCAAATACTCTTTTCCTAGAGCAAGAGCCGCCTCGGACTCGTATCCGAAGCTGAGTTGCGTCCAAACGGCAAGCATCTGCGGCGCGAACTGCTCTGGCCGTTTCGCGAAGCGTGGCGCGCGGTCTTGAAGCTGCTGTTGCAGCAATGTCGTCACGGCATTGGGCTTGGACAATTCGGTTGGCTCATCTTTAGCGAGCAACGCTAGTCGGGTCATCGTCTCACGGTACAGCTCGGCAACAGCGATCTGCTTGTCCGACTCCAACGTAGCGCGCTGCTCTTGCTGCCGAGCCACTTGTGCCTGCCACAACGCGACTGCCATGCCGACCACCAATGCCACGCTAACCAGTGCTCCTGCTCCGACCTGCAGCCGGTAGCGTCGTACAAACTTGGAACTTCGATAGGCCAGTCCGTCAGGCCTTGCCTCGACCGGCTTGTTATCAAGGTAACGCCGCAGATCTCGCGCAAAGGCCGCCATCGTCTGGTAGCGATCACTTGGAGATTTCTTTAGTGCTTTATTGAGGATCGCATCTAGATCACCACGTAGCTCGCGGGCAATGCTCGGGTCCTTCGCGCTGGCGCTGGCGGGTGGCGCCCCGACCGCTACGATCGCTTCTTCGAGCTGCGCCGCACTGGCCCGCTTCAATCGATACGGCCGACTGCCGGCCAATACTTCGAAGGCAACCACGGCCATGCTGTAGACATCGCTCGCCGTATCCAGCGGCTCGCCGCGTATCTGTTCAGGACTCGCGTAATCAAGCGTGAGCGCGCGGCCGCTCAACTCTGTCAGGGCCGTCTCGCCCGTGACCTCGCCTTCGAGCAGCTTGGCTATGCCGAAGTCGAGAAGCCGAACTTGGCCTTCTTTCGTGACGAGGATGTTGCTCGGTTTCAGATCGCGATGAACCACCAACCGCGCGTGAGCGTGCGCTACTGCGGCCATTACTTGCAAGAGCAACTCGATGCGTTCTCGCAGCGGCAGATCGCGGGTGCGGCAGTAAACATCGACTGCCTCTCCTTCAACATACTCCATGGCCAAATACGGCAAGCCATCATCTGTCACACCCGCGTCGTACAACCGGGCGATATGCGGATGCTCAAGTCGTGCGAGGATGTCGCGCTCGCGTGCAAAACGAATTGTGAGATCTTGGCGTAACCGACTGATTCGCGGTAGTTTTAACGCCACATCGCGGGCGAATGCGCCATCTGCGCGCCCAGCCAGCCACACGTCGGCCATACCGCCCGCGCCCAGTTCGCGTTTCAACAAATAGGGTCCAACACGATCTCCGGCGTTCAGGCCGAGGTGGCCGATCTGCACTGCAGATGAACTCGTCAGATTTCCAATCGGAGGCAAGCCCGCGAGTACATCAGCCGTCTCGCTGGTGGCATGTGCGGCGAGGAGTTGTTGGACCGAGGACGCCAAATCAGGCGCAGTTAGCTGCAATCGCTCAAGCCAAATAGTGCGCGCAGCAGGCTCAAGGTCAAGCGCCTCGTCGAGCAGCTTTGAAATAGTGGTCCAAGTGGTGGCTGAGATTTTCATATGGTTACTTACACATACGAGATTAATCGATTAAATCAGCCAAGCACTTAACTTATTGCAGTGATGCAAGCAAAAACGCACGGGCCTTATCCCACTGTCGGCGAACGGTTCTTTCTGACACTCCCATCAATTCGCTAACTTCAGTTTCCGTGTAACCCGCGAAGTAGCGCATCTCAACGACCTGAGCCAACTCTTTGTCGAGCGCCTCAAGTTCGAGTAGCGCGTCGTGGACCTGGATCAGCGTTACATCGCCATTCGGCGCCACAAGCTGGTTTGCGACGTCGGTATTGAGTTCGAGCCGCTCAACCCCGCTGCCCCGGCGCTCGGTGAGTCGTTCGCGCGCGATGTCAATAATGATATTGCGCATCGTGGTCGCGGCGTAGGCAAAGAAGTGTTTGCGATCTGCGACCACAAACTGCGAGGCCCCGACAAAACGCAAAAAACTTTCGTTGACGAGTGCGGTGGTGTCGAGCATCGCGTCTTCGCGGTGCACGCGTAGCCTGGCGTGGGCAATTTTTTTTAGATCGGGATACAACACTGCAAATACCCGGTCAAGTGCGTCCCTTTCACCGCTTGCGGCAAGTTGCAGGAGGTGGGTTAGGGGAAGGTCTGAGTCGTTCATCGAAAGTTTTTGACCGAATGCATTTTCACAGGAGACCTCCGATTCTGACACAAGTTGCCGAGGCACTGCCGTCGGTGATGCTCGATCTGGCGCGACGTCGTTCAGAGACCATGAATGCGCAGTCGTCCGGTTATTGAAGCGGTTTGGCCGGTATTTGGAAAATATCCCGTATGCGTTATTAAAGGCAAGGGTTTTGTGCGACAAGTTTTGAAACGTCTATTTATTACCGCGTCGTGAGGCTTGGTTACCGCGAGGGGATCGATTATGAGTACTTTTATAAACCCAGTTTTGAACCTATTCGCCGCTCTAGCGCTAACGATGGGTCTGGCAAATCCAATTCAGGCCGCGTTCGTCAAGGCGTGCCGTCTTTTGGCTATATCACTTTCGTTAACAGCGGGTACTTCGGCAATGGCCACCATCACTGAGACAGTAGGTGGTCCCGGTGGCGGGTTGTATCAATTAAGCTGCGGACCGGGACAATTCGTCGCGGGTTTGCACGCCGCCGCGGGTGCATGGGTAGATGGGCTGGGCCTTGTGTGTGTGCCGTTTGATTCGGCGAAAAGCAAAATCAGCAGTTTGCGGTCTCGCGCTGGATGGACCGGCGGAAAAACGGGGCAACCGCAAGAGGCTTATTGCGGCAAAGGCACGGCGCTGACAGGCGTTGCAGTCACTCATACAAGAGGGAATAGCTTACCCCGCCAGTACGTTAATTCGATTGGACTCAAATGCCAGCATAACGATCGCAATGAGGCATGCATTTCAACTGGCGAATTATGTGACGGCGTACCGTCTGGTATTCGTGGAGTTATTTTGCAAACAGGATACGACTACAAATATGACGTGCTCGCCTGCCCAAAAGATGAATGGGTAACAGGTGTTCAGGGTAGGTCCGGAAAGTATGTCGACGCGATAGCGCTTGTATGTGCGCCGCTCCCAGAAGAAAGGCAAATACGCCAAATCGGTAAGCGTAGGCCATAAATATTGTCGCCCATGTCCGACATTAATTTCAGTTTAAAAAATCCCTTTGGGCGGTCGCTAAATTTAGAAATCGAGCTTCAAACTCGCACCACAGTTTCCGTCTGCTAAAGCCCAGATGCAGGCACGTCACCTGATGAAGGCCGATGAATTTAAAGCCCAAGTCGTGAGTGAAAAGAAAATCGACTTATGTTGTTTCACTTTAATTTGAAGGATGTATTTATGCGCCGTTTATGTGTTGTTTTGCTTTTGGTAATGGCTATTTTTGCTACGGGTTCAGCGTTTTCACAAGAGCGGTTTACGGAAACCGTTGGTGGCGAGGGCGGTGATCAATATCAATTGCGCTGCCCCAAAGGCGCCAGATTGTCAGGGGTCACTGGACTGGCGAGCGCTTGGATAGTTCGCCTCGGCCCTGTTTGCGATGATGGGTCGCGCCCCGGCTTGGCAGGAGGCACCGCGGGCAGGCCAAAAAGCGCATCTTGTCCGCAGGGTTCATTCGTTTCAAAAATGTGGGTAATTACGTTGCGGAATGACGCGCATCTCGTCGATCGCTTGGCAATGGAGTGTGTCGCGTTTAACGATCGTAAAAACATCACCGCGGAGATCACGTTCGATACGCCTGAAGGGGGGCGGGATACCACAGTGGCGGACATTAAGAAGGCGGTGGGAACCGTTTTGCTCGGGCCACTAAATGTATTGACGATGCCGAGGCGCACGACAGTTCGTGCGGGAACGCTTTATTGCGGATCCGACGACATAGTCGGGATTCAGGGCAAAGCAGGCGCGTCGCTCGACTCGCTCGGCCTAATCTGTGGGAGCGCATCAACTACGGCTACATCATCGGCGCGCCCAGTGAAAACTATCGGCAAGCGAAATGTTATAGATTCATCGTCTACAGTGCTCGCAAAACGCTGCACTCAAGGGTATGTCTGGCGAGAAGCTTTTGGCGGTGACACAGTTTGCGTGTTGCCTGAGACAAGAGACGCTGTGCGAGCAGATAACGCCGCAACGTCGGATCGAATCGACAGCGCGCGCGCACCAAATTGCCTGACGGGCTTTGTCTGGCGGGAAGCTAAGCCTGGTGACATTGTTTGCGTCACACCGAGAATGCGTGAGCAGGTCCGCGCTGATAACGCGGCGGCTGCTAGTCGGGTCGCCAACTAGCCGGTAAAGATAAAGGAGGCTGGCGCTTTTTACGCTCACCCAATTCAAATTTCTTGATGGTGGCGAGACCTGTCGCGTTGGCGAATGAGTGTCGGACAGATTTCAATTGAGTAAACCGCGCTGGCCGAAAATTTCCGAATATTTTGTTGGCGCTATAAGGCATCGTGCATGGGTACAAGCAGCGGTGAATTTATCGACCCCTTTATGACGGCATTAAGTTGGAAATGCAGTATCGAAAACGCGAAGAACGCGGCGATTGAGCCGCTATGGACACTCTGTGTGCTTTCAGCGCTCCGGTACCGTTCTCCGTCATTCAACTTTTTAAAGGGTTCGAAATGCCGAGGCTTTCGACGGCTTTTGAACAAAAAAACGCACTCGAGTGTCCGGTTTTACCAAGCCAAAACGTAATCATAAGTAAGCCCGAAAGTTTTCTTCTTGGGTCGATTCATCAACGAGATTAGAGATTCGATTTCGCTCGTTATTTTGTTCGGCGGGGTCATCGCTTGCTGCGTTTAACTGGTCGGTATTTGCTAACGACACCGAAAGTTTAGTTCGTCATTTTTCCAAAAGGATTCGAGATGAATACCGCGGGACATCAATTCACGAAGCCGATCACGAAGCCTTTTTCTTTTACCGAGGATGGCACGTACCAACGTTACGTTGATGAATTTAAAGGACTGCAAATTAATAGTGCTGATGCTTTTTCCGGCGCTAACCTGCGCGATAAAAGCGCGCTGAAAAAAGGACATACAACAGCACGCGTTGGTGGCAAAGCAATGCTTTATTCGCTGATAGTTGCAATGTGGGTGGGGCTCATTTTGGTAATCGCCTTCGCCATGTTTGCCAACGGCAATGACTGCTGTTCGATGTGGGGTTGGCAGTGAGATTTGCCGGCTACTAATCAGGCGCACTCTTCGCGCCGACTTGCACTCACGTGGGTCTGGCGGCAACACTCTAAAAACACCAGCACAGGCAAGGGTCTTGGAGCAAAAGTGCTCGTAACCGCGCGTCAATATTGGTGTTCTGATTTCTTTTTTGCGTCATCGTCAGCGCGGCTTAGAACATCTGCTGGTCCCTTGCAATGCAACCGCGTCGACGAGCTAAAAAGGCTCCGCGCAAAGGCGATGCCTGAACGGCAAGCGCCTTGTTTTAAGTCGTCGTGTTGGCTGAATTTGGTCCAACCGTTAAGCAGCCACGATTCTCAAAACCCTACCGCATGCCCATCTTTACGATGATCGCTACCTGCGCAATAGCCAATGTCTGCGCCATCTTCCAAACGCCAGATCAGCTGTGCGCCACCAAAGGCAAAATTAACCGCTTCGGCCGAGGCGAGCCGGTGTCCCCGTGCCTCAAGACCCGCGCCAACGCTGGTGTTCAGGGCATCCTCAAGGCCTACCGTGCCATCGCTATTCACAATCCAGCGTGGTGCGTCAGACGCAGTTTGTGGATTCTGTCGGTAATCGCAAATACGCGTGACCATTTGCACGTGGCCCTGCGGTTGCATGTGTCCGCCCATGACACCAAAGCTCATCAGCGGCTGGTTGTTCAGATCCGTCAAAAAGCCGGGGATGATGGTCTGGAAAGGTCGCTTGCGCGGCGCGACCTGATTGGGATGGCCGGCGGTGAGATTAAATCCATGGCCGCGATTTTGCAGCGATATGCCGGTCCCGGGCACCACTACCCCAGAGCCGAAACCCATGTAATTGGATTGGATCAGGCTGACCATCATGCCGCTCGCATCGGCAGTGGTGAGATAGACGGTGCCGCCATGCAGCGGAACGCCAGCCGTGGGTGCCGAGGCGCGTTTCAGATCAATCAACGCCGCACGCTTTTTGAGATAGCTCCGGTCTAGTAGCGCGCTCACCGGCACGTCCATAAATGCGGAATCCGCGATGTAGCGATGAGCATCGGCAAACGCCAATTTCATTGCCTCAATCTGTAAATGCACGCTGTCGACTGAATCGACTTTTAACGCGGCGAGATCAAAATGTTCGAGCATGCCCAAACACAGAAGCGCGGCGAGGCCTTGTCCATTGGGTGGGATTTCATGGAGGCGAACGTTTCGATAATCCATATGAATGGTTTCGACCCAATCACATTGGTGAATCGCCAAATCTTCAGTGTTCATGGCGCCGCCGTGTTTGCTCGCATGCGCCGCAATTTTCTCAGCGAGTGCGCCGCGGTAAAACGATTCACCATCAGTCGCGGCGATGTCCTCAAGCGTTTCAGCTTGGCCCGCCAATATCCACTTCTCGCCTGCTCTGGGCGCACGACCACGCGGGCAAAATTCACGCATAAAATCAGGCTGATCCTTCAACATCTCCGCCTGACGCCGCCAGCTCTCGGCGGTAATCGGTGAGACATAATGCCCGTCGCGCGCATAGCGAATGGCGGGCTCAAATAATTTTGCAAATGGCAGGCGGCCAAATTTTTTCGACAGTGCAACCCACTGCGATACGGCACCGGGCACCGTCACGCTATCCCAGCCGCGCATCGGAACGGTCGTGTTGTCGCGATACTTGTTGGCGAAATACTCCGGCGTCCAAGCATTTGGTGAGCGTCCCGACGCATTCAAACCATGCAGTTGTGTGCCATCCCACAAAATGGAAAATCCATCTGAGCCGATGCCGTTGCTGGTGGGCTCAACCACCGTTAGGGCGATGGCGGATGCCAGCGCGGCATCAACCGCGTTGCCGCCATTCAACAGCATTTGCAGACCGGCCTGCGCCGCCAGCGGTTGCGAGGTGGCGACAATGTTTTTAGCCATGACCGGCATGCGTTGTGAGGAATAGGCGCCTGACACCGGGAAATCGAAATTGAAGCTCATGATGGTGCGCCTGTATTTTCAACTTGAGTGGCTGGCCCGGCAGGATTTGCAGCCTGCGCCAGAGTCCATGCTTTTAAATCTTTTTCGTACTGCCACAGCTCTTCTTCATAAATATCCATGACGCACGGAATGCAGCCGGTGCCACAGCATTCATGCGGCTCGGGTTTGCGCGGCGGGGTGGGTGTGTTTTGCGGGGTCATATCAATTTATAAGTCAACGGAATTAGAAACCATTTTACGCGACGCCGTGAAAAACGGATGCGACGCGGACAATGCTTCATAAAAAAGCCCCGCCAGGGCGGGGCCTTTCACCAAATGAACTGTCCTACTCAATCCTCAACAAACGCTTCTTCACGTTTTTTACGGATCGCGGGGAGGGCGATAACAATCAGCAACAATACCGACACGGCCAATAAAAACGCGGAAAGTGGACGCGTGACGAAGGTGGTTGCATCGCCTCGTGACAGCAACATGGCGCGGCGTAAATTCTCCTCCATCATCGGCCCCAGAATGAAGCCCAGCAACAGCGGCGCAGGCTCGCATTCGAGCTTTACAAACAAGTAACCGAGGAAGCCGAAGCCGGCGGTAATGATGACATCAAAAGGGCTGTTTGAAAGCGAGTAAACGCCGATCGCACAAAACACCAGAATGGCAGGATACAGCAACCGATAAGGCACGGTCAGCAGCTTGATCCACATCCCGATCAGCGGCAGATTTAAAATCACCAGCATCAAATTGCCGATCCACATTGACGCGATCATGCCCCAGAACAATTGAGGCCGGTCGTTCATCACTTGTGGGCCGGGCTGGATGCCCTGAATAATCATCGCGCCAACCATTAGCGCCATCACCGGATTGGGCGGTATGCCGAGTGTCAGCAGTGGAATAAACGAGGTTTGCGCCGCTGCATTATTGGCGGACTCAGGTGCGGCCACACCTCGAATATCGCCTTTACCAAATTTGGACGGATCCTTGGCAATTTTTTTCTCCAGCGTGTAGGCCGCAAACGACGCCAGCACTGCACCACCACCCGGCAGTATTCCCAATAGCGAGCCCAGCCCTGTACCGCGCAACACCGCGGGCATCGCATCTTTAAAATCCTGCTTGGTGGGCCACAGATGGGTCACTTTATTCAGAAAAACTTCGCGTTCGCCTTCGACTTGCTCAAGGTTTTTCATAATCTCGGCCAACCCAAAAACACCCATCGCCACGGCCACAAAACCGATGCCATCTGATAATTCAGGTATGCCAAAACTGAATCTTGCCATTCCGGAATTCACATCGGTGCCCACCAGTCCGAGCAGCAGCCCAAGCAAAATCATCGCGATCGCTTTAATGACCGAGCCATGTGCCAGTACCACGGCGGCGATCAGGCCAAGGGTCATTAACGAAAAGTATTCAGCAGGGCCGAATTTGAATGCCAACTGCGCGAGCGGTGGTGCGGCTGCGGCGAGTAAAAACGTTGCCACGGTACCTGCAAAAAAAGAACCCAGCGCCGCGGTCGCCAAGGCAGGTCCGGCGCGGCCTTGCCGCGCCATCTGGTAGCCCTCGAGGGCGGTCACCACCGACGAAGATTCACCCGGAATATTGATCAAGATCGCGGTGGTGGAACCGCCATATTGCGCGCCGTAATAAATGCCGGCCAGCATAATGAGTGACGATTCGGGCGGTAGCGCGAAGGTCGCGGGCAGCAACATTGCGATGGTGGCTACCGGGCCAATTCCCGGCAGTACACCGATCAACGTGCCTAAAAAGCAGCCGATGAGGCAATACCATAAATTGTTGAGGGTAAGGGCAACACCAAAGCCCAACTGAAGATTTGCGAGTAACTGTTCCATGTCGTCCGCCTTAGCCTAAAAATTCTGGCCAAATCGGGAATGGCAGTTTCAGGCCATACACAAATACGGCGACCGATCCGGCCGCTAGGATCGCGCTGGAAATCAACGCCTCTTTCCAGCGGAACTCGTGTCCTCCAAACGAAGAGATCATTACCAGCAATACGATCGCGATAGCCAGGCCGAGCCACTTCGCGGTGAGCCCGAAAATGATGAAGGCTGATAGCACCCAGATAAGTGGGCGCCATGCAAATTTACCAACGCGGCCGCCATCGCTCACCCAGGCTTTGGCGAGGATGAGTAAACCCATCACGCCCAAAAGATTGCCGAGCCAGAACGGAAAATAGCCAGCACCCATACGGCTCGCGGTGCCCATCGGGTATTCGTAAACTTTGACGATAATTGCGAACGCAAATCCAATCGATGCAAACAACACACCCGACCAGAAATCTTTGGGGTTTCTAATGTTCAAACTGTTCTCCTTATCATTATTAGTTTTCATGCGGCTGGCAATTTATATTTGCCTGCGCATATCCGACTGCTTTTCCTTGCACCAGCTGGTACTCTGGTTTTCGAAAAGGTTTTTACTATTCTGCCGCTGCCGATGTCCAACAATACCCACAATTGATTCTACTAGAACGCGAGTCGCCACTAACCGAGTTTTCGTTCACAAACACGGATACAACAACTTTCTTGACCTTCATCAAATACCCACATTGACAGGCTGGTAAAAGTGCTTACGGTCGAAGGGGCCTGCCTGGCCATGATTTTGTTTGCTAGCAAAAGAACGTTTTCAACTCGTCAATCAATAGTGCCGGCACTTCCTCGGGCACATAGTGTCCGCATGGCAGCGTATGTCCGCTGACGTCGATAGCAACTCGCTGCCAGTCATTCATTGGTTTGAAACAGCGGTTAACCACGCCATGTTCACCCCACAGGACGAGTAAAGGACATTCAATTTTTTTACCCACAGCGCGATCCGCGCGGTCATGTTCCAAATCAATGGAGGCCGCCGCGCGATAGTCCTCGCACATGCCGTGCATGGTCGCCGGATCGCTGACCGAGGCCAAGTAGGCCGCGTACGTTTCGTCGGTAAACGGGCTGAGTCCGGCGTGTCCCCAGCCGATTTTTTTCTTGAGGTAAATATCGGGCGCGCCTGCCACCATCGATTCGGGGAATGGGGTTGGTTGAATCAGAAAAAACCACCACCAATAGGCGCGCGCAAATTCCATCGAGGTCTGCTCGTACATAGCCAAGGTTGGCGAGATGTCGAGCAGCATCATTTTCTTGACGCTGTCGGGATAATCGACGGCCAGCCGGTGCGATACCCGCGCGCCGCGATCATGACCGCACAGGTAAAACGAGGCAAAACCCAACTGCCGCATCACCTCGACCTGATCGCGCGCCATAGCGCGTTTTGAATAATTTGCATGGTCGGTGCGGCCTGGCGGCTTGCTGCTGGCGCCATAACCGCGCAGATCTGTCGCAATCACCGTAAAACATTCTGCGAGCGCCGGTGCCACCCGATGCCAGATCAGATGCGATTGCGGGTAACCATGTAACAGCAATAGCGGTGGGCCGCTGCCGCCCATCACGCCGTTGATTGAGATATTTTCGTCATCATTTGGGTCAGCATCTTCCAAGCTTCTGCTTGTGACATTAATGCAAAAGCGTCGGAAGTTTGTAAACATGATTCGTCACCCATAATCCAATGTCGTATTGTTGTCTATTTTAAAAGTTGCGGTGTAACGCAACGCGCATCACGCAGCGAACGTCTCGCTTGTTGCAGCCGCCCTCCCAATCGTTCCGAGAAAATTGTTTTTCATTATGGCCGCTAAACCCGAAAACAATTCTTCCTGGATAACGTTTGCGCCCGCAATTTTTGTGATGTTGTGGAGCACCGGCTTTATCGGCTCCAAATACGGCATTCCATTTGCCGAGCCTTTCACGCTGACGTTTGTGCGGATGGTGGTCGTGGTCACTATTCTCCTAACGGTTTCGCTGGCGATGCGCGCGCCGTGGCCGACCGGTTTCTCAGCAGCCGCGCATATTGCCGTTGCCGGTCTGCTGGTTCATGCCACTTATTTATCGGGCGTGTTGTATGCGATCACGTTGAAGCTGCCGCTTGGCTTTGTGGCCATGATTGCAGGCCTGCAACCGGTACTGACGGCGGTCCTCGCGCAGCTACTGTTAAACGAACGCCTTAACGTGAAACAGTGGCTCGGCATGGCGCTTGGTCTGGCGGGCGTAGTGTTGGTGATCGTCAGTAAATATTCGCTAGGCGCACCCAACTGGGTTGCGCTGGGAATGGCGGGTGTCGCCCTGACCGGTATTACGCTGGGCACGCTTTATCAAAAGCGATTTTGCGCGAATATGGATTTACGCACGGGCGGCGTTATTCAGTATTCCGCCACCGGGGTGGTGGTGCTGGTGCTGGCGCTTATGTTTGAGACTATGCGAATTGACTGGACGCCGCAATTCATGTTTTCGATTCTATGGCTCGCGGTGGTGCTGTCGATCGGCGCTATTGGCTTGCTGTACGTGATGATTCGCCGTGGTGCGGCATCAAAGGTCGCCAGCCTGTTTTTCTTGACGCCGAGCGTCACCGCGTTGATGGCGTTTATTCTATTTGGTGAATCGATCGCGTGGCTCGGCATGGCCGGCTTGGCGCTGACAGCGATGGGTGTGGCGCTGGTGATGCGCGCGGCGAAATAGATGGAATGTTAAAACACAGACTGTCATTTGATGGACATTTTGAGCCCAAAATGTTCCGAAATGCCCGCGCCTAAAGGAGTTTACGTCAGCAGATTTACAAGATGGTTTGATTGCGATGATATGGCGGCTTAAAATGCGACAATCAAAGCCCCAAATAATTGACCGGAAATTAGATGCGCACCCTTGAGCAACACATCACCCAGTACGCAGCCTACCATCGCGATCAGCGCAATATCAACACGCACTTTGTGGGCATTCCCATGATCGTATTTGGCGTGTTGCTGGCGTTTTCGCAAATCAGTTTTGGCTCGGTTCATGCGGGCTGGCTGGTGGCGGTCGTTGCGATGTTTTATTACCTGCTGTTGGATCGCCCGCTAGGCTTTGCGATGGCCATTTATTTGTTTGTCACCACCGCCGTTGCATCGCTCGTGACGGCGAAAACCAGCGTCCCGATTGCGCTCATACTGGCGGCGGTGATTTTCGTGGCAGGTTGGGCGCTACAGTTTTTGGGTCATAAATACGAGGGCGTGAAGCCAGCGTTTACCGACGACGTGATGGGTTTGGCCATTGGTCCGTTGTTTGTGATGACTGAAGTTTTTTTCCTGCTGCGCTTAAAACCGATGTTAAAAAAATATGTCGAAGATCGTGTTGGGCCAGTGCTGGCGGTACGCGATGGCGCCCTTATCGGGCCTGTCGATTCGGTAATCACTCCTCCAGCGACCAGTAGCTCGCGCGCTTGATGGATCAAGGCGAAGCTACGCTGGCCGTTCATCCGACAGTAGCACTGGCGCGCAAGCTAATCGCATGTGCTTCCATCACGCCCGATGATGCGGGCTGTCAGCCCTTGATTGTCGAGAGGCTTGAGACCTTGGGTTTTCGGTTTGAATATTTCAATTCAAACGGCGTCAGTAACCTTTGGGCGCGACACGGATGTGAGAAGCCGCTGGTTTGCTTTGCAGGCCATACCGATGTTGTGCCAACCGGGCCACTTGATAAATGGCATACCGATCCGTTTTTACCGACCGAACGAGACGGGAATTTATACGGTCGCGGCGCAGCCGATATGAAAACCGGCATCGCTGCGTTCGTGACTTCTGCCGCAAAGTTTGTACAGACCTATCCCCATCATCCGGGGTCCATTGCGTTGCTGATTACGAGCGATGAAGAAGGGCCGGCGACCGATGGCACGGTCAAGGTGGTGGATTGGCTGCAACGTAATGATGAGCGGATAGATTTCACAGTTGTGGGTGAACCATCATCGACTGAAAAATTTGGCGATACGATTAAAAATGGTCGGCGCGGTTCGTTGTCGGCGCGGCTGGTGGTGAAGGGCATCCAGGGTCATATCGCATACCCTCATCTTGCCAGGAATCCGATTTTGATGGTCGCTCCAGCGCTCGCGGAAATGGCCGCGACGGTCTGGGACCACGGCAATGAATATTTTCCGCCGACGACTTTTCAGGTCTCAAATATTCATGGCGGTACCGGTGCGTTCAATGTTATTCCGGGCACGGTTGAGGTCTATTTTAATTTCCGGTTTGCGACCGCGAGCACGGCAGATAGCCTGAAAGCCAATGTAGAAGCCATTCTTCAGCGGCATAGATGTGAATATGATATTACCTGGACGCTGGGCGGCAAGCCGTTCCTGACTCCGCGCGGAGCGCTGGTAGATGCAATCACGGACGCCGTGCGTGATGTCACCGGGGTGACGCCCGCATTATCCACGGCAGGCGGCACCTCGGACGGACGCTTCATTGCGGATGTGTGTAGCGAGATCGCCGAATTTGGTCCCGTTAATGCGACAATTCACAAGTTAAATGAACACGTGGCGCTGAGCGACATCGCGAAGCTTCACGATATTTATTTCGCGACACTTGAAAACCTTCTGATCAAGCGAGTCTCCCATGCCTAAAAAAACCGGACTGTTAGAAGCCATTCCAAAAAAAGAGCCGGTTGATTTTTTCGTGGCGGCTTATGACGAACTGAGTACAGCGCGCGACATTCTGCGTTTTGCAGTGAGCCGATTTAACGAGGCGAATTTATTTTTCGGCCATGGTTCGGCAACCGCGTTTGATGAAGCCGTCTATTTGATTCTGCATACCCTGCATTTGCCGCTCGATAATCTCGACCCGTTTGTCGATGCTAAATTGACCCGCGCAGAATGCAACAAAGTACTCAAAATTATTGAGCGCCGCGTGAAAGAACGCATCCCGGCTTCCTATCTGACACACGAGGCTTGGCTGGGGCCGCATCGGTTTTATGTGGACGAAAACGTGATCGTGCCGAGGTCTTTTATCGCCGAGCTTTTGCATGATCATTTAGATCCTTGGGTGCACTCGGCTGGTGATGTGAATAGTGTGCTGGATCTCTGCACAGGGTCCGGGTGCCTGGCGATTCTGGCGGCAATGTCGTTTCCAAACGCCACGGTAGATGCGGTGGATTTATCAGCGGCCGCACTCAAAGTTGCGGCGCGGAATATCAATGACTACGAGCTCAGCGACCGCGTTCAGCTGGTGCAGTCAGACATGTTTGCAGCGTTGAAAGGCCGTACCTATGATGTGATCATTTCAAATCCGCCCTACGTGACCGCAAAATCGATGTCCGCCTTGCCTCATGAGTATCTGCATGAGCCCACCATGGCATTGGCTAGCGGTGAGGATGGCTTGGATCATGTACGTGCGATCCTCGAAGCTGCGCCGAATTTCCTCAACGATCACGGATTACTGGTGGTGGAAGCGGGCTTCAATCGCGAAGGCGTGGAAGCCGCGTTCGCGGGTCTGCCGCTTACCTGGGTTGAGACCAGCGTTGGCGGCGAAGTCGTGTTTTTGGTCACGCGCGAAGAACTGGTATCAGCCTAGCCCTCTGCGCAAAAATTTCAAAACGGCATCAAACTTTTCGGGTGATTTTTAGTTTGGTTTGAGCTGATGCCGTCAATCCGGTTACTCGGTATTGCCGCCCGCGTTGCCCGAGCTGTCTGAACCACCTGCATTGCCGCTGCTGCTGCCATCCGCGCTGCCCGCTTGCTCCCCGGCCCCGCCTCCCGTCCCGCTGCGCCTGCGGCCGCGGAAAGTGCGACGCGATTTGCCCCGCGGGCGGTTGTCGGGGCGGGTGGCAGCGTTTCCATTTCCACTCACATCCACGCTATTTCCCCCGCCTGCTTCAGCCAATGCGGCTTCCGCGCGATTGCCTGAGCCTTCTGACGCTGGCAGCGACTCGATATTGCCCGAATTCAATCCAGCCTCGCGTGGCGCGCCCGCGGCGCGACGTCCGCGTCCGCCTCGCGGGCTGCCTCGCCCACGTCCACCCGTCTCATTACGGTCACTCGTTCCGGCTCGCGGCTGGCGAGGTGCTCGGGATTGATTTGCGTTATTTTCGATTGCGATGCCATCTACGCCAACATTGGGCGCTTCGATGTTGCCGTCATCAATACGATCGACGTCGGTAACAGTCGCGCCGTCTGCGCGAATGGCGTTGGCTTGCCCTTGGCCCTGCCTGTTGCCCGGCCGGTTGCCTTGTCTGTTGCCCTGTCCTTCCACGCGAGGACCATTATTGCGCTCACTGTTTCCTCGGCGGCGGCTGTTCGCATTACGCGGCCCTGCCAAACCTGCGCTCTCGATCAAGCCCGGCTCGGTGCCTTCTGGTCTGGTTCGTTGATTTTGTTGGCGCGTCCGGTTTTGACCGCGCGGCATAGCACCGCCTGCGCCACTTCCGCCACCACTTCCAGCACCTCTGCCGACACGGCCCGTGCGACTTTCGGCGCTTTCGCCCGGGATACGCGGCCCGGCATTTTTACCGCGGGAGATAAGTGGCGTGACCGGACCTTCTACTTTCATGCCGGCTGAAGCGAGTACGCTTCTGACCTGGCTTTCATCCAGCTCGACCATCTTGCCGCGTAACAGGCGCGGCGGCAACTCGACTTTGCCAAAGCGGGTGCGGATTAAGCGCGACACGGTCAGGCCAAGTGACTCAAACATCTTGCGGACTTCGCGGTTGCGCCCTTCGCGAATCACCACGTGATACCACTGATTCACACCTTCTCCCCCGCGCTTTTCAATAACATCAAATTTGGCGAGCGGGTTTCGCGGGAACGGCGTGGTGGTTGTGGCGCCTGAATTGTTCGACGCGGCGGCGGCACCCAAGAAGCGTGCGTCAATGGGCTGTTGATCCGAAGGCTGATCATCCGCAGGTTGATCGTCAGATTGATGCCGAGCTGATGGCAGTTCTGCTAACGCCTGGTTCCCAGATAGCTCGCCTGCCAGAGGCGGCTCGTCATCGTCTTGCATCGGCGTAAGCGCCAAGTCGTCATCGGGCTCGACATCATATGTTTCGTCTTCAAACTCATCCTCATCGTCATCGTCGGCATCAATGCGATTGAAGCGATCATCATCATCATCACGTGCCGCTTTCGGCGCGCTATCTTCAATTTTTACGCCAGTGAGCAAAAGCTTCGTCTGGTCTTCAGTCAACTCGCCTAAAATACGCACCGCATATTCGCGCTCGACCTCGTAGCGCGGGTGCATAAAACGATTTGCCAGCTCGCCACTGGTGGTAAAGATGAGTAATCCGGAGGTATTAATATCAAGTCGGCCCACCGCGACCCATTTGCCGGTCTCGACCCGTGGCAGATTATCAAATACGGTGATGCGGTTGCCGGGATCGTTGGTGGTAACGATTTCGCCTTCGGGCTTGTGATACAGCAACACGCGGGGCATGTCTTCGGTAAATTTAAGTTTTACGTGGCGCTGATCGACCAGCACGTTGTCACCCGGCGCGACCTGCGTACCGGTGGTGGCGACAATTCCATTGACCATCACCCGGCCTGAAGAAATCATAATTTCCATATCGCGGCGGGAACCGTGACCGGACTGCGCGAGTACTTTATGCAGACGCTCGCGTTTGACGTTGGCACTTGCCGCCAACGCTTCTGCAAACTGGCCCGATTTGGCTTCATCACCCAAGCGACGCAAATCAGAGCCTTGGGTGGGTGAGATTTCGTGAGTGAGTGCGCTGCCGGTACGAAACGGCGATTTCTTGCCGGTACTGCCGCGACGTTGTTTGGTGCGGCCTGCACCGCGTAATCCGGGATCCTGACCAAGATCAGAAATGAACGGGCTCGTACCCTGTCCATCTACTCCCAAGCCACCCGCCCGCGGTCCGCGCTGGCCTTGGCTGCGGCCTTTTGTTCGGCCCGGCTCGCGACTCTGTCTTTGACCCTGGGCTTGACCTGATACTTGACCCGGCACTTGCCCCTGTGAGCGTCCCTGCCCGCCAGCCCTCGGCTGTGCTTGGCGTCGCCCCTGGCTAACGCCTTGGCCTTGCGATTTAGTAGCTTGGCCCCTATCTGCGCCCCTATCTGCGCCCCGATCGCCTCCCTGCCCTGGGGGACGCTTACGACCACCAGCGGCTCCGTCCGTGCGCGCGCCTTGACCAGTCATAGTGCCGCTGACACCGCGGCTGCGGCCGCCGGTGCCCGTGCCGCCGCCAGCGCGACCGCGACCCGTTCCAGCACCGGTACCCGCGCCGCCGCGCGTGCGACGTTTTGCGGTGGTGTTGCCAATGTTGTCACCTGATAGCACGCTATCGGCATTCGCCTTGCCCCGGCGTCCCGCGCCAGACTTGCCACGGCCTTTGCCATGTCCACCGTTGAGCGCGTCAGCGGACTCTTTTTCTTCGCCAATAAAGCGACCATCGACGTAGCCGCGCGCCGGTGCGCGAATGACTGCTCGCTTAATCATAATGATTCTCCCGACGTTGACGAGTGTTTTTCATGTGGCGCACCTGCTTCTTCATTACTTGATTTTTCATTTGCTTCTGTTTCTTCATTCATTAATTGAGGTGCATCGTGAGTCGAGCGCTCTATAGTTTGTTCATTGAAATGTGGCGCGTCCCGCGCGACGCTGTGCACTAGCTCGACCATCTCATCCGCGTCGTGATCGGTTTTAGGATTCATTTCATCGTCGGCCAAAGCTGTGCTGTCAGGGCTTTGTGCTGTTGTTTCGCCGGTACCGTCTGCATTTACTTCAATGCCGGCGGCAATACCCGGCAGCGCAAAAATTTCTGAACCCGCATTCAAAACCGCACCCGCTTGGGACATGTCCAGTGTCGCCTGCAACTCGTGCAACGGTGGCAATTCGTCAAGCGAGATCAAATTCAGATCATCCAGAAAATGTTTAGTAGTCGCGAACAGGGCAGGGCGACCGGGCGCATCCTTATGACCAATTTCATCAATCCAGCCACGGTCTTCCAGCGTTTTTAATATATGGGGAGATACCGCAACCCCGCGAATATCTTCAATATCGCTGCGCGTCACCGGCTGACGATAGGCAATGATCGCCATTGTTTCCAAGACAGCGCGCGAATATTTGGGCGGCTTGTCGTTGGCCAGACGATCAATATACTTTTGATAATCGGGCTTCACGCGGAAACGGTAGCCGCTCGCAACGACCGCCAATTCAACACTGCGATCAGCCCATTCGGTCCGAAGTTCATCCAGCAAATTACGCAAAATATCGGCACTGAGTTCGCCGTCGAATATTTTCTTCAGCTCATGTAATGGCATAGGCTCGGAAGCCGCAAGTAATGCCGCCTCGAGTCCGCGCTTGGCTTCGTCGAGCTCAATGGCTGGCTGCATTGATACAGGGCTCATTTCAGCCAGAGCGCTACCTGACTCGTTCATCGGTTCGTTGGCTGATTCAGTTGCTGTGGCGTCTGTTACCGGCGGCTCAGCCGATAGAGAATCAGACGGGGCTGGAGCCGCTGCTTCATCCTGATTCGGATGGTCTGTTTCGTTTAAGTTTGTGTGTTCATTCGACATCTTGTTTATCACTTCTAAAACGATGGTGCGGCTGTTTGAATACCGCACGGACAAAAGGATGAAAGGGGATAAAAGGATT
>JBBRZG010000013.1:0-42211 GCA_038236905.1 Burkholderiales bacterium | reverse complement strand
GGAAAGTTTTTTTCCAGAACACGGCGCGATGAGGCGGCTAGTTCAGGCAAACCCATCTTTTCGTAGGCTTCTACGCTGAGTTCCAGCGCTTCTTGTATCGCGGGTGCTTGCGGATAACGCTGCAGCACGTTTTGTGCGCGATTGACCGACGCAAGATACGCACCGCGGCTCATGTAATACCGCGCGACAGAAACATCATGCCGCGCCAAGGTATTGACCAGATAGGCCATGCGGATGCGGGCGTCATCAGAATAAATGCTGTCCGGAAAACGAATCACCAAATCTTTGAACGCCTCAAACGATTCACGCAGCGCTTTCGGATCACGATCAGCGGGATCAAGATTAAGCAAATCACCGAATAGCCCCAAGTCTGGCTTGAAAAACGCGAGTGCCTTCAAATAAAGCGCGTAGTCGAGATTGGGATGGTTGGGGTGCAATTTGATGAAGCGCTCAGTCGCGGCGACGGCCTGCGCACTGTCATTTTCTTTGTAGTAGGCGTAAGCAATGTCGAGTTGTGCTTGCTGCGCGTAGCGGCCAAACGGGTAACGCGCCTCAAGCGATTCATATAGCTTGATCGCACCTGGATAGTTACCGGAATCCAGATCGGATTTTGCGTTTTTATAGAATTCTTCAACGCTCCAGTTTTTTTGCTCATTCAGCTTCTCGCCAAAAAAGCCGCAGGCGCCCAGTAAGCTCAAGCACAGCGCGGCGATAGTCGTGACGAGGACGGATGTCAGTGAGCGACGTGTCATAATTTGCAGATGCCAATCGAATTTGAAGATGAAGATTATAGCCCAATCGAGCTAGAAGCCCTCGTTGGAACCCCCCTAACGTTAGCTGCCAAGTCAAGCGCGAAGTTAGGCACCAAGCCCAATAGTGTCGTTGTGACTCCCGAAGTGACGCTCACAGTGCCGCTGACAATGGCGGGGCTGCGGTTTGACCAAGGCTTGGCTGAATTGTTTCCCGATTATTCGCGCAGTCGTCTGGCGGGAATGGTCAAAGAGGGCGCGATTTTGCTGGATGGACTGACCACCCAGCCGAAAACCAAGCTTCTGGGTGGGGAAACGATTTATGCAACGCTAACCCCGCGCGAAGAAGAGCTCGCGTTCAAGCCAGAGGCGCTACCCATTGAGGCTATTTATGAAGATGATTCGATCATCGTCATCAATAAGCCCGCAGGTTTGGTGGTGCATCCCGGCGCAGGTAACTGGAGCGGCACCTTGCTAAACGGTCTGCTGGCGCGTAATCCGCAGGTCGCCAATCTGGCACGGGCCGGTATTGTGCATCGGCTAGACAAAGATACCAGCGGCGTGATGGTAGCCGCGAAAACGGAGGCTGCACAGTTCTCACTAGTGCGCCAATTGCAGGCTCGCACGATGAAACGCATCTATAACGCGCTGGTGCGCGGCTACGTAAAAGACAGTGGCAAAGTGGATGCGCCGATCGATCGTCATCCCCGTGAGCGCACCAAAATGGCGGTGATTGGCGATGTGCGACGGGGCGAATCGAACGCCGGAAAATCTGCTGTTACGCACTATCGACCGATGGAGCGTTATGAATTTCATTCGCTGCTCGAATGCTCGCTCGAAACCGGCCGCACCCACCAAATCCGCGTCCATCTACAATCCATCGGTTTTCCGCTGGAAGGTGATCCGGTCTATGGCCCCACCATGACCAAAATTGATGCCCACGTTCGCGATACCTTCAACGCATTTGGGCGACAAGCGCTGCATGCGCGCAGGCTGACGCTGGAACATCCGGTGACCGGAGAATCAATGACCTTCGAAGCGCCGTTGCCGGAGGACATGTTGGAACTAATCGAATTCGTTCGCGGTTTGTAGAATGAGCAACAATGGGGCTGCTCACATTAGCCAGGTAAATGCGGCTGACTTAATTTTCCCCAACTGGCCGCAACCTGCCGGCGTGAGTGCTTTCTTCACGACTCGCCACGGTGGGGTCAGCGTCAATACCGACCAAGCAGACTTCGCCAGCCTAAACCTGGGTCGTTCCTCAGGCGACCAGCAAGCCGCTGTTGATGAAAATCGCAGGCGAGTGGCAGCACTTTTACCGCGCGCGCCTAAATGGCTTAATCAGGTACATGGGTGCCGAGTCGTGAGCGCTGGAGACATCATTAATTCAGCCGATGCCGTCGAGGCCGATGCCATTGCTACCGATCAACCAAATATTCCCTGCGCAATCATGGTGGCCGATTGTTTGCCCGTTTTGTTCTGCGATGATGCCGGTCGTCATGTGGCCGCAGCGCATGCTGGTTGGCGGGGCCTTGCCGCCGGTGTTTTGGAAAATACTGTTCGGACCATGCTGGTCGCACCGCCCAACATCATGGCGTGGTTGGGGCCTGCCATTGGGCCATCCGCATTTGAAGTCGGTAAAGACGTGTATGAGGCGTTTGTATCGCGCGATGCCGCGTCTGAGGCGTGTTTTACGTCGCGTGGCGATACCCATCCCGATAAGTTTATGGCAGATATTTATGCACTTGCGCGCTTGAGTCTTGCCAGAGCGGGAGTGACGCGGATATACGGTGGCAATTTCTGCACGGCGAGCGAGTCATCACGTTTTTTTTCGTATCGGCGAGAAGGAATGGTTGGCCGCAAGACCGGAAGAATGGCGGGCGTAATTTGCGTTCAAGGCACTCACTCAGATATTCCGCACGAAAAGTCGTGATGCCATCTTCGGGGGCTGGGGGCATATTTGTGTAAGTCTTGATTACCAGCCATTGCGGGCAAAAGAGCAAGAGGCGATAAGGCGACTGCCCTGGGCGAGGCACAAAAAATGGTGAGAACCAGCCGGTATGCATGAGCGGCAAAAAGAAGTGCTTAAATGCGACACAAATTTTAGTCGATTGTCTTAAGTCCTTTGTATCTTGCCTGTTATCTACAGCTTCGCGTCAAGCTTTTCAGCTGGGCTGAAAGTTGATTTGTGTTAAACTCATGCAATTGAGTTGCAAGTAGATTCGGTTCGATATTTTGGTCAATTCCGCTGAAAATCCGCTATACGCTTCGTTAGAAGTCACGCCACAGAGAAAAAAATAATCTTGCCACTTTCGCAAACGAAGCCGCAAAGAATGCATCTCGATGCACGTGCGCCGGATAGACAAAATCCATGACCCTGATCCACATCATCATCGCTTGCCTGGCAGGCAGCACGCTTTCGGCGCTACTGGCGGGGCTGCTCGCTTGGCGGGTCCAGCCGCGCTTGATTCCGCTATTCGTGAGTTACGCGGTAGGCGCTTTGCTGGGGGTGGTTTTTCTAGATTTGCTGCCGCATATCTTTGAGTCGGGCACTAAATCGCATCAAGCAGCGGCCTGGATTCTGGCTGGGATCATGGCGTTCTTTGTGCTGGAAAAATTGGTCTTGTGGCGTCATAACCACGACCATGCGGGCCAAGCGGAAGCGGCCATTGCGAACGCAAAATCATCGGCCGAATCCCACGGACATCACAACGACCGCGGACACGACCATGGGCACCTCGAGAAGTCCGCGCATGCAGGTCCACATTCGCACGCCGCCGTCACGGGCCGGGAAACGACGGCGTGGATGATTATTATTGGCGATGGCTTTCATAATTTTACCGACGGTCTGGCGATCGCCGCCGCGTTTTTAGCAGATTTTAAATTGGGCGTGGTTACCGCGGTGGCAATTATTGCGCACGAGTTGCCGCAGGAGCTTGGTGATTTCTTGGTGCTCATTCATTCGGGTTTTAGCCGTGGACGAGCGCTATTCTGGAATCTAGTGTCGAGCTTTGCCACGTTGGTCGGCGCGGTGCTGGCGTATTTTGCGCTGCGTAGCTTTGACGAATATGCCAACGTGTTTTTATGTTTTGCCGCATCCAGCATGATCTACGTCGCGATTGCCGATTTAATTCCCGGCCTGCACAAGCGTGCCACGTTGCCCGACACGCTGCAGCAGATAGCGCTAATTTCGCTCGGCATCGCTTCGATCTGGTGTGTTCAGACTTTTGTCGGGCATTAATTGCGGCGCGGCCTCTGTCAATTCAGGTACATCCTTTTGTTGCGCCGCAGCATTTCGTCGAGCAGGTGTCCCGATCAACCACACGACCAATCCGCACGGCAATATGCCGAAAAATAAAAACGTTACGACCCCCGCGACCAGTGAGCTTTGCATCACGGCGACCATGAGCACGACATACAGCCAAGCAATGACAACGATATAAATTTCAGTGCTCCTTTTTGGTGGGTTGTCTAGCGGCTGCAGCTGCGCCGCGACTTGATTTGATGAAATGATTTTTCCGCAAAATTATCTTGAGAAATTAACGGAAAATGAGTCATCGTTATTTGATTTACTGAGGCGAGTGTGCAAACCTTACGATTGTGTCGCAAACTGTACATCTATTAATTTCGTCAGCATATCGTAAATGAATTCCACCGCCAGTCCCATCGATATCAACAAGGCCATTGCATCCATTCAAGAAGCAGGGACGCGCTGGATTCATGAAATGGGTGAAATTCAGCAGCCCCATACTTTTAACGAGGCGTGGAAAATGTGCGCTGATGCACTGTTCGCGGAGCCCGAAAAAATGGCGCTCTTGCAGGCGCGCATAACAGCAGAAAATCAGCGACTGCTTGATTTAGTGTCGACACCTGGTGCGGTGGAGGTAACCACACTTTTAAGCCAAAAAGATAAACGGTTTAGCAGCGAACGCTGGCAGGCAAACCCGGGGTTTCGTAATCTCGCCGAATCTTATCTGAGTACCACCCGGCTGATGCTCGATGCGCTGGAGTCATCGGATCTTGCGCCACAAACCAAGCACCGCATGAAGTTTTTCATGGGCCAACTTTTTGATGCGATATCGCCAACGAATTTCCTCATCACGAATCCAGACGCGATGGAAGCGGCATTGAAATCACAGGGCGAATCGCTCAAAGCAGGCATCGAAAATCTTCAGGCAGATATGGCCAAAGGCCACATCTCGATGACCGATGAAAGCGTATTTCATGTTGGTAAAAATATCGCGATGACCCCGGGCAGCGTAGTGTATGAAAATGAGATTTTCCAGCTGCTGCAATATGCGCCACAAACGCTAACCGTACATCTGCGGCCCTTGCTGATGGTGCCGCCTTGCATCAACAAATTTTATATTCTGGATTTGCGCCCTGATAATTCATTCATTGAATATGCGGTGCAGCAAGGCTTCACTGTGTTTGTCATGTCGTGGCGCAACGTGAGTGCCCGGCACGGACATCTGACGTGGGATGATTATTTGATGCAGGGCATCATCAAGGCGATTGATAGCGTACGGGTGATCAGCAACGTCGAGAAAATAAACACGCTGGGTTTTTGCGTCGGCGGCACTATGCTCGCGGCCGCCCTAGCGGTGCTTAAACGCATGGGGCACGATGTGGTGGAAAGTACCACGCTCCTCACGACCTTCCTCGATTTTTCAGACGTCGGCGATATTGACGCCTATGTTGATGAGGCATTTGTAAAGCGCCGCGAAAGTGAAGTCGGCGCGGGCGGGATTGTCAATGGCGCGGAACTCGCGTTCGCGTTTTCTTCGTTGCGCGCAAATGATCTGGTGTGGAGTTATGTGTCGAACAACTATCTGCAAGGCAAAAAGCCGCCACCGTTTGACCTCTTGTTCTGGAACGGCGATAGCACCAACCTGCCCGGCCCGTGGTATTGCTACTATTTATACAACACTTATTTTGAAAATAACCTCATCAAGCCCGACAAACTGACCATGTGCGGCGTTCCCATTGATATCGGCAGGGTAGATATGCCGGCCTTCGTGTTCGCCGCGCGCGAAGACCATATTGTTCCGTGGCGCACAGCGTTTGCCAGCGCGGGATATCTTGGAGGTCAGGTGGAATTCGTCTTGGGAGCGGCCGGGCATATTGCCGGTGTGGTCAATCCCGTTTCAAAAAACAAGCGCAGCTACTGGATCAATGAGGGTACGGACCATGCCGAACTGACCGCAGCAGGCGCAGGAAAATGGTTCGAATCGTCGATTGAAAGCCCCGGTAGCTGGTGGCCACATTGGTCTGCGTGGCTGGGAAAAAAGAGTGGCCGTATGATTGACGCGAAGCGCTCGCTGGGCAATGCGCAGTTTTCGCCGATTGAGCCTGCGCCCGGCCGATATGTTCGGGAGAAAAACCAATAGCATGACAGCGGACAAATGTCCTACAAGAAATTACCGTCACAGTCTGTTTCTAGAAATAGTGGAAACAAAGTTATTGATGAGTCAAAAAATCAGCTTCAAGATTCACGATTAAAAAGTCAAATCGAAATTAAAAAACCAACGAGGAGAAACATCATGCCAGTAACGCAACGTATTGCCATTGTCACCGGTGGAATGGGTGGTTTGGGAGAAGCTATTTGTATGAAGTTGGCCAGAATGGGCATCAAAGTCGTGGTCACCTATTCGCCATCAAATACCAAGTCCGATCAATGGCTCAAAGACATGGCGGCACGCGATTATCACCTACACGCCTATGCCATTGATGTGGCAGATTTTGCGTCTTGCGCCGCAGGAATCGAGAAAATTCAAAAAGAGGTCGGCCCGATCGATATCTTGATCAACAACGCCGGCATCACCCGCGATGTGACATTCAAAAAAATGACCAAGGTGGATTGGGACGACGTACTGGGCACCAACCTCGATAGCGTTTTCAACATGTCCAAGCCCGTTGTCGATGGCATGGTCGAACGCGGCTGGGGCCGGGTGATTAACGTCTCATCTGTAAACGGCCAAAAAGGTGCATTCGGCCAGACTAATTACGCAGCGGCCAAATCCGGCATGCATGGCTTCACCAAATCGCTCGCGCTCGAAGTGGCACGCAAAGGCGTAACCGTCAACACCATCTCGCCCGGCTACATCGGTACCGCCATGGTGACCGCTATTCCCGAAGATGTGCTGAATACCAAAATCATCCCGCAGATACCCATCGGACGCTTGGGGAAACCCGAGGAAGTCGCCGGCCTCTGCGCGTATTTGGCGTCTGACGAAGCCGCATTTATCACCGGTGCAAATATCGCGATCAATGGTGGGCAACACATGCAATGATCGGTTTTTTTAGGCCATGACGCTAGCATAGGCGGGAGTCTTGAGGTATTTATGGCCTGAAAGCCCCGCCGATATTGAGTCGCGTACACAGGCAAGGAAACTCGCGTTACTTACCCTGTTGCATTTGCTGCTCCAATGTTGTCTTTTCCGTCCTAGCGGGTGGAGTCGTGAAAATGGTTGAGCACGCCCACGTAGTGGGCTTAATCACCACCCGAAACTCTTTAATCTGGCAACGGGGCAAGTGGTGCATGAATGGCCCCATATTCAGTCTGGAACTCAATCCAGCAGCATTTTGACAACTGGCGCAAGGCTGCCGACGATTGCCATTGACGCGGTGCGTGGACGATGCGCGATTGCTTATGACGCTAAGATTACAGTTTTCGAATTTGGAAACTAAACATTAATGCGATGACGCGTCGCGCGCTGGTCTCTCATAACTCGCCTATAATCGCGCTCCCCAATTGAATTGACGTAAACGGCTCTATGCGCCATCAAGATTTTTGCGCGATTGATTTCGGCACATCCAATTCCGCAGTCGCACTTCCTCAACATCCATCGAATTCGCGCGCTCAAAAATTACTTCGATTGGCTGAGCTGGAGCCGGGTTTCACCACGATGCCCACGGCGGTTTTTTACAACGTTGAAGATGAGACGCGCTGCTACGGGCGCGAGGCGGTCGCTGCGTATGTCGATGGCTACGATGGTCGTTTGATGCGCTCGATCAAAAGTATTCTGGGCTCCGACTTGATCGAAACATCGACTGAAATCGGTCACGGGCAGGCGGTCAAATACATTGACGTAGTAACGGCGTATTTGCGTCATTTGAAGCGGGTGGCAGAGCGCCAATCTGCGGGGAAAATTTCGCGCGTTGTGGTGGGTCGCCCGGTCTATTTTGTGGATGGCGATGACGTGCGCGATAGAAAAGCCGAGGATGCTTTGAAGACGGCGGCCGTTGCGGTTGGCTTTACCGATGTCGCGTTTCAGTTTGAGCCAATCGCGGCTGCGCTCGACTATGAATCCACCATTGATCGCGAGCAGCTGGTGCTGGTCGCCGATATTGGTGGCGGCACATCGGATTTTTCGATCGTGCGGGTCGGTCCAAAGCAGCGCGAAAAGCTGGATCGCAAACCCGACATTTTGGCGAATCACGGGATCCATGTGGCGGGAACGGACTTTGATTTTGCCGTGAACTTGGCGGCGATCATGCCGCATCTTGGCCTTGGGTCCCTGGGGCCCAGCCATCAAGGTGCACGGAAAGTGCCATCGTCGGTCTATTTCGATCTCGCGACGTGGCATTTAATCAACACCGTTTATGCCCATAGCCGGGTTGCAGAGCTGCGCGAAATGACTGCGATGTATGCGGACCAGCTGCGCTATCGGCGGCTGATGCACGTGATTTCGCGCCGACTAGGCCATGAATTGGCCGCGACAGCCGAAGCTATAAAAATTGCCGTTTCCATGACCGGCCAGGCCGATGTTGCGCTCGCCAATGTTGAGGAAAATTTATCGGTTTCGTTTTCAGAATCGCAGCAAACCGCAGCGCTCGATTCTAAAATTGAAAAAATCGCCGCTGCAGCGCGCGAGACCGCGTTCATGGCAGGTGTTAAGCCCAATTCGATCGGCGCGATTTACTTCACCGGCGGCTCAACCGGCCTGACGTCGCTCAGCGATGCCATTGCCGCATCGTTTCCCGATGCAAAAAAAGCCACGGGCGATCGATTTGCCAGTGTCGCGACGGGATTGGGTATTTACGCGGCGCGGCTTTTTGGTCATTGAATACCTGATACTCGGATGATTTTTCCGCAATGATTTCGTGAGTTTCGGCCCCAAACCAAGTAAAATTGCGGAATGCCCGGGTGGTGAAACAGGTAGACACAACGGACTTAAAATCCGTCGGGACTAAACATCCCGTACCGGTTCGATTCCGGTCCTGGGCACCAACAACAAAAAACAGTCCACCGTGCTTCGCACCAAGACGCTTGATCCAAGGTTTGTCATGAGTGACGTCACTAGTTTGCTGCTCGCCGCAAAAAATGATGACTCTCAAGCAATGAATCGCTTGTTTGAGGTGCTCTATGACGACCTTCGCTTGCTGGCGCGAGCAAAACTGCGCCGCTCGGCACCGATGACGGTGCTTGACACGACAGCGTTAGTCCATGAATCCTATCTTCGTTTTTTACGCACCGGCGATCTGCGGGTCGAAGATCGACCGCACTTTCTGGCCTACGCCGCGCGCGTCATGCGCTCGATCGTGGTGGATTTGATTCGCAGTCGGCTGGCAGATCGAAATGGCGGCAATGCGCTCCACGTGACGCTGAATACCGAAATTTCCGATTCCGCGAGCGTGCGCGAAGATGAGGTCATCATGGTCAACGATGCGCTCGAAGAGCTGGGGACGATTGATCCACGGTTGGTCAAGGTGGTGGAAATGCGATATTTCGCCGGCATGAGCGAGGATGAAATTGCCGAATCGCTGGGTGTCAGCGTTCGCACGGTTGAGCGCGATTGGGAAAAAGCGCGTTTGTTTCTATACCGCGCGCTGAAATGATTCTTGGAGCGATGTCGGCTTTGACCTCAATATTCCGTTGGAGAGGGATGGTCATTAAAGCAGCGTCTGGCCGTGAGCAATATCCAGACACAGCTTAAGTTGTTTCTTTTTTAGCAAAATGAATTCAGTTTTATCGCAACCACTCAGGTTTTTTGCAATCACTTTGGGGTAATGGTTGAAAATTTCCGCCCATGATTGGCAGCAAGCTTTCAAATTGCTCGATACCGCTCTGGAAATACCGAAGGCGGAGCGAGCCGCTTGGCTTAAAAATCTAGGGGCCGAGCACGCGCACCTGCAGCCCGCCTTAGCCGAGCTGTTGCAGGAGCATGCCGCACTCGAAGCGGAAGAATTTCTGCAATCATTGCCCGCATTTACCAACGTCGATGCTGCCCTCGGCGCGGAGCAACGCGAAAACAGCAATTCGCAAATATCGGGTTACACGGCAGGCGGCACTGCTCGCGCAAGCGGCGCAGACCACGCAGGCGTGCTGCGCGCCGATGTGGCGATTGGCCCCTATCGATTGATTCGCGAATTAGGTTTGGGCGGCATGGGCGCGGTATGGCTGGCTGAGCGTTCGGATGGCACACTCAAACGCACGGTAGCGCTGAAGCTTCCACACGCGGGTCCTTTCCTGCGGCAACTTGCGGAGCGGTTTGATCGCGAGCGTGATATTTTGGCCGCTTTAACGCACCCCAATATCGCGAGGCTTTATGACGCCGGCGCCACCACCACGGGCCAACCTTATTTGGCGCTCGAATACGTCGAAGGCTTGCCGCTCACCGAATACTGCACCTCAAAAAAGCTCGGCATCCGCGAGCGTCTGGAATTGTTTGGCCAGGTGTTATCTGCGGTGCAATACGCACACAACAATCTGGTGCTGCATCGCGACTTAAAGCCGTCGAATATTTTGGTTACGCCGGCTGGCGTGGTGAGTCTGCTGGATTTTGGTATTGCCAAATTCATGACCGGTAATGAAACCAGCGAAAGCGCGCTTACAGAGTTGACGGGTCGCGCGATGACGCCCGATTACGCCTCACCCGAGCAGATTCTGGGCGCGCCCATCAGCACGGCGTCCGACGTTTATTCGCTGGGCGTGGTGCTGTATGAATTATTGAGTGGCGTGCGTCCCTACAAATTGAAGCGCGGCACGCGCGGCGAGCTGGAAGAAGCGATTTTGGCGGTTGACGCGGCCAAGCCCAGCCAGATGCTCCGACAACGCACAAACGCTGACGGTTCACACGCACTAAAAGCCGCCAAGCAGCTGGAGGGGGACCTCGATATTGTTTGCCTGAAGGCGCTCAAGAAAAAGCCGGAGGAGCGCTACGCCACGGTCGCGGCGTTTGCCAATGACATCACGCGCTGGTTGCAGGGCTATCCGATTGAAACGCGATCCGACGGCAGCTGGTATGCGGCGCGTAAATTTCTGGCGCGACATCGCACCGTGGTGACACTGTCCGTAGTCGCCGTGTTTGCGATGGTGGCGGGCACCATTACCTCGGTTATTCAAGCCAAGCGCGCCGAAGCGGAAGCTGAGGTGGCCCGCGAGCAAGGCGCACGCGCGCATGCGGTTGAGCAGTTTTTGTCTGGTTTATTCACCACAAATTCCGTGGATCAAGCCGATCCGGAAGCCGCTCGCAGACTCACCGCGCGTGAGTTGCTGGATCGCGGCGCTGAGCGTATTGACAAATCACTGCTGGATTTTCCAGATGCAAAATCGGATGTGCTCGCCACTTTAGGCACCATGTATGTGCATCTGGGTGATTGGAAAAAAGCGACCGAGCTCACCCGCGCACGGCTACCGCTGGTTGAAAAATCCTTTGGCAAAGGATCAGTGGAATACGCGCAGGCGCTGGCGGATGTGGCCGAAAAACTCATCGGCGCGCGCCGCGACGACGATGGCGTAATTGCGTTGACGTCGGAAGCTAAAAAAATCCTAACCGCGTTGAAGCAGGAGAAAAGCCTTTTGTTTGCTGAGGCCTTGCGTTATGAATCGATCATATGGCGACGGCGTGACCTTGACATCGCGGTCGCTACCGCCGCGCGTGCGGTGGAAATTATTCGGCCATTCACGTCCAACCGCACGTCTATTCCCACGGCTGAGAATTCCATTTCCACGCCGAGAAATTTCAAACCAGCGCCAGTAGGTGGCGGCGGTACTGAGGCGACCAGGGTGGCTGAGAATGCCCGCAACATCGCCAAACGATTTGGCACGGCGCTCGGGGATCTCAGCATGGCTTATAACGCGCGCGGCAATTTTATTGATGCCGGCGGCGCGCTCACAGAGGCCAATAAAGTGCTGTCCGAAACGCGCGGCAAAGATAACTTTGATGCGGCGTGGGTATACATGCTGCTCGGCACGATTAACGTGATGCGGGGCAATTTCGTTGCCGCCGAACCCATGCTGCGCGAGGGCGCAATCAATGTTCGGCGCAGCGGCGGACCGCAACAACCCGCCAGCGTCTATGCGGAGAGTATGCTGGCGTGGTTTCTACATATAACCGGGCGGCGCGATGAGGGCGTAAAACTCATCAATGCTGCGCGCGCCCGAATCTCTGCCAAGCTGGGCCCGGATGATCCGCGCACTATTGATGCGAATATTGTCTATGCTGGCATGCTGGTCGCTGAAGGGCGTTTTGCGGACGCCATTACAATTGCGGAGCCCTACGCGGAGATGGAAAAAACTCTGGTGGGCGCGCAGGTGGTCTACGGAACCGCGCTGGCGCGGAGCGGTGAATTTGAGCGCGCGCTGGTGCCACTAAATGCCGCGATTGAAGCGTTGGAAGCACGCAAGGCCCGAAATAGTCTGTGGTGGTCTGAAGCAATGCTCGCGCGTACCGAGCTTGTCTTGGCCCGGCGCGATTTCGTTTCGTCAAAAAAAGATTTCAATTTGATTCTGGCTGGCATGACCATGAACGGACACGGCGCGCAATACACTGCGCGCGCTTATCTGGGTCTGGCGCGAGCTGAAGCCGCGCTTGGCGAGACGGGCGCAGCACGGGCCCATTTGGCGAAAGCTGACTTGCTGTTGAGAGAGCCACAAGTCAACGGGTTGCTGGCAGATATGGGCGCCGAAGTTAATGCGGAAGTGCGTCGCTTGAATTATGCAAAGACGGATGCCGTTACCGAGCCCGCAGGGACGCCACCCTGAGCACACTTTCATGTGCGTGCTAGTAAAGCGCAAAAATAGTAATTCCAGCGCGTTCGCCGAAATTGAAGCGCGCTTGCCTCGCGGGCAACATGGCGACGAAAATTGCGTCCTATTTGCTGTAGGACATCATTTCGAAACAATAACAAAATTTGCTGAAACGGAGTTTGTATTGGAAGCGCATCCGAACGAGTTACCAGACCCGCGGCAAGCAGATCAGCCGCCACTGCCGTCTGGAGAAACTGCCGCCGCGCCGCCTCTGCCCGGTCCCGCGCAGGCACTGCGCTTCTCCCTCGTCATTCCCGCCTACAACGAAGCAGGCTGGCTGGCTGCGCTGCTAGATACAGTGGATGTGGCGCGCCGCGCTTATCGTGGCGGGCCTGATGCTATCGAAGTGATCGTCGCGGACAATGCCTCCACCGACGCCACGGCAGCGATTGCCCGCGAACGAGGTTGTCGCGTCGCCACGGTCACGACGCGGGCGATTGCCGCGGCGCGCAACGGGGGGGCTGCGATTGCGACGGGTGAGATCGTCTGCTTTATCGATGCAGATTCGCGTATTCATCCTGCGACGTTTAACGCGATTGACGACGTTATGCGGTCGGGTCGGGTGATTGTGGGGGCATCCAAGGTACATCCCGATCGCTGGTCGGTCGGCCTGCTCGCAACCTGGCTGGCGGCGCTGCCGGTGGCCTATACGATGGGCGTTGATGCAGGCGTGGTGTTTTGTCGCCGCGACGATTTTACGGCGGTGGGAGGCTACGACGAGAGCCTTTTGTACGCCGAAGATATTCAGCTATTAGTTGATTTGAAACGGCTCGGTCGCGCGCGCGGCCAGCGATTCGGTCGAGCTAAAGGTGCGCGCGCTATCACCTCGACCCGAAAGTTTGACAAGCATGGTGATTGGCACTTCTTTACGCGCATGCCGCGCGTCGCGTTCTGGATGCTCCGCGACAAAAGCCGGGTTGAGAAATTTACCCGCGCTTACTGGTAT
Source organism: Burkholderiales bacterium (assembly GCA_038236905.1). GTDB lineage: Bacteria > Pseudomonadota > Gammaproteobacteria > Burkholderiales > Usitatibacteraceae > UKL13-2. The sequence continues at coordinate 28,482 of JBBRZG010000013.1, read as the reverse complement.
GAAGACCGATGAAGGATAAATATTGACACCGAACGAAGGTCGGCAATTGTCCAACGCGACCAAAGGTACGAACGCGAAAAAAGCCTAGTAAAATTGCTAAATTCGCTATGTTGCTCAAACACTACAAAAAGACGCCATGAAAACCCCGCAAAGATTGCTGCCCTTGGTCGAAGAAGGTCTTATCGATGAGGTTATTCGTCAGCTCATGAGCGGCAAAGAAGCTATTGTTTACGTGGTGCGTTGCGGTGAAGATATTCGTTGTGCCAAAGTTTACAAAGAAGCCGATAAGCGCGCGTTTCGCCAAGCGGTGCAGTACACCGAAGGCCGCAAGGTAAAAAACAGTCGCCGCGCCCGTGCCATGGAAAAAGGCTCCCGCTTTGGCCGCGAGCAGCAGGAAGAAGCTTGGCAAAGTGCTGAAGTTGACGCGCTGCATCGCCTTGCCGCCGCGGGCGTGCGCGTGCCGAAGCCCTACAATTTTTTGAACGGCGTGCTGTTGATGGAGTTGGTGACCGATGAAAACGGTCACGCTGCGCCAAGGTTGAATGATGTCGAATTGACCGCTGAAAAAGCCCGCGAATATCATCAAAAATTAATCCGCGAAGTTGTTCGCATGCTGTGCGCCGGCGTTATCCACGGCGATCTGTCTGAATACAATGTGTTGGTGGATGCTGACGGGCCGGTGATCATCGACCTGCCTCAGGCCATCGATGCGGCCGGCAATAACAGCGCCGCCAGTCTGTTGGAACGCGATGTCAATAACCTCGCCATCTGGTTCGGTCGCTTCGCGCCGGAGCTAATTAAGACCGACTATGGCCGCGAAATTTGGGCGATTTATAAAACCGGAAAACTTCTTCCTGACACGCCTCTCACCGGCTTCTTCGCGCGCGACGAAAAGAAGGCGGATGTGAAAGGCTTGATCAAAGAAATTGACGAAGTGGTGAGAGAAGAGGCGGCGCGGCAGCGGTATAAACAGAGTTTGAAGCAGAATTTGGAGCAATAGTCGTGACCGCATCTGAAATTAAAACCCTAGCACCAGCGGGGCTTTTGGAGCGAATATGCTTGAAAGTAGCCGTCAATAAAGGGGTTTAAGTTTTTTGGCTTGTAATTTTAGTCGGTGTTGCTATAACCGGCAAAACGAACAATTGCAACGCGATAACCAAGCCGATAGCGCCAACACTAAGCCAAGGAGTATTTAGAAAATCTACACTGAGCCAGGTGATCACGGTCAATCCGAAAATGGGGGAAACGCCAAGCAACCCCCACCAGATAGGCGTCGATAAATGCGCGCCACATTCATCGCAAGCGCTCGTACTTCTCACCCCGATACTCGCCTTTTGCCAAATTGAGATTGAATCTTTATGGCAATGTGGGCACGTAAATTTTTTCATGGGTTACTCCTTCGACAAGGCTATAAAGGTTATAAAATATTAAACTACGGTAGTGTCAAAATACTAGCTCAAACGGGTTCTAAAAGCTACTTTAGTGATGTTGCGAACAGATAATTTTTGAAATTTGAAGGCACGTCACATCAATCGGTGTCTGCTATCAACTGACTTCATAATTTCATCCTCCGTCTATCCATAGCGCCCGCATTGCGTCGCCAAATCGCTCCGCAATCACTTCTGCCGCGGCATGGTGATGTGCCCGCACCACCCATTTTCCGGCCACCATCACATCTCGCCACGGGCTGGCGGGGCTGGTAAAAATGAGGGCGTCCAGTGAATATGCGTCGGGCACACCGATCAGGTTGACGTCATTTGAATCCATCACCAGCAAATCCGCGCGTGCGCTGACTGTTAAACCCCATTGCTTAAATCCTGCCGCGGCGGCGCCGCCGGATTGCGCGCGTTTCCACAAGCGTTCGGCTGTTGCCGGCGATCCTGTTTGCGGCGAGGCGCTGATATTGCGCTGCTGTTTGATGAGGCGCTGGCCGTATTCGAGCAAGCGTAATTCTTCGCGCCAATCGCGGGTCACATGGCTGTCAGAGCCAATCGACATCGACGCGCCGCTGTCGAGCCAGCGCGGTAAATCGCACACGCCATCGCCCAGATTAGCTTCGGTGCTGGGGCATATCACCGCGACCGCACCAGCTTGCGCAACCATTTCAATTTCGGACGCAACGGTATGGGTGGCATGGACCAACTGCCAGCGTGGGTCGAGCAGACCTTCGCGCGCGAGCCATTCGATCGGACGAGCACCTAAAGTGGCGATGCACTCATCGACTTCCTGCATTTGCTCACTGACGTGGATATGAATCGGACCATCATCCATGCCGAGGGCGAGTTTGCGGAGTGCCGCGATCGATGCGGGCGCTGCAGCGCGCAGTGAATGAATAGCCACGCCCGCAGTGAGCAACGGCCGACCACTGCGATGCAACGCTTCGCGCGCTGACCATACGCTGGCCGCCGTGGTCGCAAAACGTCGCTGATCCGGGCGCAGATGAGGCTGGTTGAAGCCCGCCCGTTCGTACAAGACGGGCAGCATGGTGAGACCTAATTGTGCAGACTGCGCAGCATCGGCCAGCGCCCACGATAGTCGCAACGGATCGGCGTAGGACGTGCCGTCGGGCTCATGTTGCAGGTAGTGAAATTCGCAGACCTGCGTATAGCCGCCGCGCAATAGCTCGATATAAAGTTGTGCGGCGATAGCCTCAAGTTGCGAAGGGGTTATGCGGGCGGCGACACGATACATGCGGTCGCGCCACGACCAAAAATTATCGGTTGAGTTTTCTCGACGTTCAGCGAGTCCGGCAAACGCGCGTTGGAACGCGTGGCTGTGAGCATTGACCATGCCGGGTAACACAGCCCCTGAGAGCAGCATTGCGTTCAACGGCGCTGCCACATTGGTCGTCACGTCCGACCAATGCCCATCACGACCAATCGTGAGCAGCACGCGATCATGCCAACCGTCAGGAAGCCATGCGCGCGGTGCCCATAATCGTTGCGGGTCAGGCATAGCTAAGCATCTCTAAACATCGGATGAGTCATTGGGTTGCCATTCAATCATGGTTTGAATCAGTGTTTTCAATAGCGGCTGCACCTGAGCCGCACTCGTTTCATCATACGAAAATGGTGGGCGTTCCGACATGTAGCAGCGCCAACACATCTCAAGTTGTACCGCATGCACCCGCGCGTCAGTCTGGCCGTAGTGTCGGGTGATGTAACCACCTTTAAAGCGGGCGTCGACCACTTGTGAATATTGAGACTGGGATCGCAGCACATTCGCGAGTGTCGTGCCAAGCGAAGTCGCACAGCTTTGACCATCTACCGTACCGAGATTCAAATCCGGCAGGCGGCCTTCGAAAAGCCATGGCAGTTCTGATTTGATGCTGTGCCCGTCAAACAAAATGGCATACCCATATATCGATTTCAAACGTTGAAGCTCGTTGCGCAATGCGTCGTGATACGGAAGCCAGAAGGCTGCGAGCCGTCGCGAAATTTCGGCTTCATCGGGCTCCAACCCTTGCTTGTAAAGCGCAGCACCGCTGAAGAAGCGCGTAGGGCACAGTTCAGTGTTATTGATGCCGGGGTAGATCGGCAGATTCTCTGGCGAGCGGTTAAGGTCAATCACATAGCGCGAGAATTTCGGCACGATTACACTTGCGCCCATTTCATGCGCGAAGCCGTACAGCTTGTCGAGATGCCAATCGGTATCCTCCGTCGCCAGAGCGCGAGGCATAAAGTTTTTTCGCAACTCCTCCGGGATATCGATACCCACATGCGGCAAACTGACCAGCAACGGGACAGAGCCCTTATGCAGCGTGAATATCGTTGCGCTCATTTGGTAGTCCGTGTATTTGTATGCGCACTGTGCACGCTTCCACCCACAACAATTTTCGAGCAAGGATTGCGCCCAAACCAATAAGCAAGTTCGTTCGGATTTCGCACATCCCAGATTGCAAAATCAGCGCGTTTGCCGACTTCAATAGAGCCGCAACTGGCTGATAAGCCCAGCGCGCGCGCGGCATTCACCGTCATGCCACGCAAGGCCTCTTCGGGCGTGAGCCGAAAGAACGTGCACGCCATATTGAGCATGAGTAACGGAGACAAACAGGGCGATGAGCCCGGATTGTGATCAGTGGCAATTGCGATGGGTATATTTGCGTCACGCAGCGCTTGAACCGGCGGTAATTGCGTCTCGCGCAAAAAATAAAACGCTCCCGGAAGCAGCACTGCCACGCTCCCACTTTGTTGCATCGCGTTGATCCCATCGGCGCTCAAAAATTCAAGGTGATCGCAGGATAAAGCGCTGAATTCTGCAGCTAGGGCTGAGCCATCCTGATCGGACAATTGCTCCGCGTGTAGCTTAACCGGCAGCCCCAAATCGCGTGCGCGCTCGAACACTCGCCGCGTCTGCGCATTCGTGAAGCCGATCTGCTCGCAGAACGCATCCACGGCATCAATTAGGCCTTCTGCATGCAGCGTCGTCATCCAGCCATTGAGCGCGTCAATATAGCTATCAGCGCGGCCATCGAATTCGGGCGGGAGCGCGTGCGCGGCAAGACAAGTGGTGCGGACGGTAATCTGCAATGCCTGCCCGATGCGGCGCGCAACCCGCAACATGCGGGCTTCGTCAAGCTCGGTTAAGCCGTAGCCCGACTTTATTTCCAGCGTCGTCACTCCTTCAGCAATCAGCTGGCGCGCGCGTTCGCAGCCGCTTTGAAATAATGACTCATTACTCGCTTGGCGGGTTGCCATCACCGTGGAGCGAATGCCACCGCCGTTGCGCGAGATTTGTTCATAGCTGACTCCCTGCAGCCGCTGTTCAAATTCGCCCGCGCGGTCGCCGCCATACACCAGATGTGTGTGGCAATCAATGAGGCCGGGCGTGAGTAAACGTTCCCCGAGATCGTGCCGTGTGGTGATGCGTTCCAGTAACGCCACCGGGCATTCAGCCTCCACGCCGACCCATGTGATGTTCGCGCCATCACTTATGATTGCGCCGCGTTCAATCCATCCCCAAGGACGATCATCAGTCATGCAAGCGATGCGGGCGTTATGCCAAAGCGTGGTCATTAATCTTGAACCAGTGGTGTGAAACTGAGCCACCAGCCAGCAGGCATGCTGGATGCCCGTACCGATTCAAAAATCAATGGAACTGCGGGGGCTTCGTCAAACCATACCAGCGAATGCGCCGCAATCGGACCGAAAGATTCGGTGCCGACGTGAACAAAGCCAGCCGTTGCCGTGAACAATCCACATTGTGTTGCTGCGGCGCGCCAGGCAAGGCGATCCAACGCAATTTGCATTTTTCCGGAACCGTCGCGGATCATTAGATTTAAATCGCGTGTTGGCCCACTAATCATTTCGCAGTCTGGCGGCGCGCCGCCATTGAAGCAGATTGGGGCGCTGCTGCCGGTCATCAGGGTTTCTTCATCGGCAAACCGCAATTTGACCCCGGTACCTTCGACCACGGTAAACCAACGTTGCGCACCCTCAAAAACTGAAAACGGTCCGTTGCGTTCAATATCAGCCAAGCTAATGCGCATCTGCCATGCTGACTCTTCTTGCGGCCACACCTTCAATGCTCTGGTCTGACCGCCACCATTGCGCCAAGCCTGTGGCATAACAGAATTAGCCTGAATGATCGCCGGCTTCATGGCTTGAACTGTCCTTCGAGCATATAGCGCGACCCCGGGTGCACCAATCTGGCGACCGTAATCGGGATGTCGCGGCTGACGGTTCGCCGCACGATAATCAGGCAGGCGTCGCTGCGGCTTATCCCCAGCAATCTTGCTTCACGCGCACTGGGCGCGCAGGCCTCGATGGAATATTGCGCTTCCCACAGCGGTGCCACCTCCAATAGATAGTGGGTGGGCGTCGTCTGCGTGAAATCAACGCTCAAATAATCTGGCGCGCAGGCAGGATTCACATAACGATCCTCGCATTGCAGGGGCACATTATTTTCGTGATGCACGATCAGGGTGTGAAATACAGCTGCGCCTTTTGCAAGCCCGAGCTTTTCGGCTAACACCGCGGTCGCCGATTCCTCACGCGCCAGATGCACCACGCTGCGATGAGTATGGCCGCGTGCTTCGATTTCATTGTGTATATCGCGGATCGTCAGAGTCGATGAAACCCGATGCAATTGCGCCGCAAACGTGCCCACACCTTGCACCCGGTCGACCATGCCCTCCACCTGTAATTCCCTAAACGCACGATTCACCGTCATCCGGCTCACGCCAAATTGCGCCACCAGCTCGGCCTCGGATGGCATCAACGCGCCGGGCGGCCACCGTCCTTTTTGCAGCTGCGCTTTTAGATATTGTTTTACCTGCGCGTAGGGAGCGGTGTTTGTCTGGCGTAATGTCGTCATGGCCGAAAGAATACTTGACTACACTTGTCTAGACAAGTACGATTTACGGCGATCAAGTCAAAAAACCAATCAGAATTTCACGTGCATTCCAAGCCAGTCGAGGGGTTTTCCATGAACGATTTATCCGTCATACGCAGCGCCGCAACCTCTCACCCGGTGCGTGCGCCTCGCGGCACTGAGATTGCGTGCCACAACTGGCTGATTGAAGCGGCCTATCGGATGCTGCAAAACAATCTTGATCCCGAGGTGGCGGAGAACCCGGATGCGCTGGTGGTGTACGGCGGTATTGGCAAGGCGGCACGCAACTGGGATTGTTACGAAGCCATTCTGGTCGCGCTGCGGGCATTGAAAGCCGATGAGACGCTGTTGATTCAATCGGGTAAGCCGGTGGGCGTGTTTCGCACCCACACCGATGCGCCGCGCGTGTTGATCGCGAATTCAAATTTGGTGCCGAGATGGGCAACCTGGGAACACTTCGACGAGCTGGATCGCAAGGGACTCATGATGTACGGCCAGATGACGGCAGGTTCTTGGATTTATATTGGCACTCAAGGTATCGTACAGGGCACTTATGAAACGTTCGTAGAAGCAGGCCGCCAGCATTATGGTGGGGACTTGGGCGGTCGCTGGTTTCTTACCGCCGGTTTAGGCGGCATGGGTGGTGCGCAGCCGCTGGCGGCCAGCTTTGCGGGTGCGTCATCGCTCAATATTGAATGTCAGCAATCACGCATTGATGCGCGCATCAAGACCCGTTATCTGGATGAACAGGCAGATAATTTAGACGATGCTTTGACACGCATTGCCCGCTACACCCATGACAAGAGGGCCATCTCCATTGGTCTGCTCGGCAACGCTGCGGAAGTTTTGCCTGAGCTGGTGCTGCGGGCAAAATCGGGCGGTATCCGCCCCGATCTCGTGACCGACCAAACCTCCGCCCATGATTTGGTAAATGGTTATCTGCCCGCCGGCTGGACCAATGCCCAATGGCGCGCAGCGCAGGCCGATGCGACACAGCATGCCCGGCTACGCTTGGCTGCGGAGAAAAGTTGTGCGGTGCATGTGCAGGCGTTACTCGATTTTCAAGCGATGGGTGTGCCGACGGTGGACTATGGCAACAACATTCGGCAGGTCGCGCTTGATGAAGGCATAAAAAATGCGTTTGATGTACCCGGCTTCGTGCCTGCGTATATTCGCCCCTTGTTTTGTCGCGGTAAAGGCCCGTTCCGCTGGGTCGCGCTATCAGGCGATCCGGAGGATATTCGCAAGACTGACGCAAAAATGAAAACGCTGTTTCCCGAGGACAAGGACTTGCATCGCTGGCTGGACATGGCGGGTGCGCGTATCGCCTTTCAGGGTCTCCCCGCACGAATCTGCTGGATTGGTTTGGGCGACCGGCATCGGGCGGGTTTGGCGTTTAACGAGATGGTGAAAAGTGGTGAGCTAACAGCGCCGATCGTGATTGGTCGTGACCACCTCGATTCCGGCTCGGTCGCGAGCCCGAACCGCGAGACGGAGGCAATGCGCGATGGCAGTGATGCAGTCTCGGATTGGCCGCTACTGAATGCGCTGTTGAATACCGCCGGTGGTGCAACCTGGGTTTCGCTGCATCATGGCGGCGGTGTCGGCATGGGCTATTCGCAGCACGCAGGTGTGGTGATTGTGTGTGACGGTACCGATGAGGCCGCGAAGCGTATTGAGCGGGTGTTGTGGAATGATCCCGCGACTGGCGTGATGCGCCATGCTGATGCCGGTTATGAAACCGCGATTGGCTGTGCCCGCCAACAGGGTCTCAACATGCCGATGTTGTTGCCATGAACGCATCAACCGCACTGACGGTTTTGAACATTCGGCCAGGTCAGTTGAGTCTCGATGAATTGCAAACAATTCACGCCAGCTGTCAGCCGCTTGCCATCGATTCAATGGCGTGGGACGCGGTCCGGGCGAGTGCGGGCGTGGTGCACCGCGCGGCTCAGGGCGATGCGCCGGTGTATGGCGTCAATACGGGCTTTGGCAAACTTGCCAATCAGCGTATTAGTCAGGCGCAGCTAGAAACATTGCAAGTTAATTTGATCCGTTCGCACAGCGTGGGCGTCGGTGAGCCGTTGGCTCCCGCCGTGGTCAGGCTAATGCTTGCGCTCAAAGCCGCCAGCCTGGCTCGTGGTTATTCTGGCGTACGTGTGGAAATTATTGAAACACTGATTGCGGTACATAACGCGGGTCTGGTGCCCTACATTCCATCGCAAGGGTCAGTCGGCGCATCGGGCGATTTGGCCCCGCTCGCACATATGACGCTCGCCTTGATGGGCGAGGGCGAAATGCTGGTGGATGGGTTGCGCCAGCCTGCCGCACCGTTGTTGCTCAAGGCCGATATCGCCCCGCTCAAGCTCGGTGCGAAAGAGGGATTGGCATTAATTAATGGCACACAGGCATCGACCGCTCTTGCGCTGCATGCGTTGTTTGAATTTGAGCCGGTGTTGGAAGCAGCACTTGTCGTCGGTGCGCTCACGGTAGACGCGGCGCGTGGCAGTGACGGCCCGTTCGATCCGCGTATTCATGAGCTGCGAGGTCAGCCCGGGCAGATCGATGTTGCAAAATATTATCGTGCTTTGCTCGATGGCAGCGCCATTCGCAACTCACATCTTGATGGCGATGATCGTGTGCAGGATCCGTATTGTCTGCGCTGTCAGCCTCAGGTGGTGGGCGCATGCCTAGATCAATTGCGCCACGCCGCGCTCGTGTTGCTGCGTGAGGCCAATGCTGTCACCGATAATCCGCTGGTGTTTGCGGAAGATGAAATGTTAATTTCCGGCGGTAATTTTCATGCGGAGCCGGTCGCCTTGGCGGCTGATGCAATGGCGGTGGCGATTGCTGAAGTCGGCGCAATCGCAGAACGCCGTATCGCCATGTTGATCGACAGCAGCGTGTCTCGATTGCCGTCATTCCTCACCGCCGAGGCCGGACTGAACAGCGGTTTTATGATTGCGCATGTGACTGCTGCCTCGCTCGCGTCCGAAAACAAATCGCTCGCGCATCCCGCCAGCGTGGATAGTCTGCCGACCAGTGCCAATCAAGAAGACCATGTTTCCATGGCGACTTTTGCCGCTCGGCGTTTGCAGCCGATGATTGCGAACACGGCGCACATTATCGGCATTGAGCTACTGGCCGCCGCGCAGGGCATCGAGTTTTTACGTCCGCTACAGACTTCTGCCGCCCTTGAATCGGCGCACGCATTGCTGCGCGCTCAAAGCCCGGCAATGCCGCACGATCGCTATCTGGCACCTGATATTGAGGCGGCGACTGGACTGGTTCGCGATGGCTCGCTCGCGCGGGTTTTGCGAGATTTACCTGCGCTGCCCGCGCTTTGGATCCCGGCATAAGCAAACTCAGGAAGCGTTTGCACGGTTTGTCAGCAGATGGATGAGCGGAACATTGCTATAAAAGTGTTTGATTATGGCCACTACTGCTAACATCGCGCCTTGGCTGGCCGCTAAACGTGTTCGCTTTATGTTGTAAGCGTCGCGGCCTGATGCAATAATTTTTAACTTTCTCAACGCAATGGCTCATAAGGCTGGCGTATTCTGTTCCGAACCATCAAACCGGAGAGCACCCAATATGGCAAGTCTGCCTGAATCCATCATCAAGTCCAGTAGTGCAGTCCCCGAACCCTTCGTCCCCAGTGATTCGAACATGGCTGAATTTACTTTCCGCGCCATCATCATGGGCGTGTTGCTGGGCATGGTATTTGGTGCGTCTTCGCTCTATCTGGTACTAAAAGTCGGCCTAACGGTGAGTGCCTCGATTCCGGTGGCGGTCATCGCGATTACGCTGTTTCGATTGATCTCGAAAACCGGTGGGCGCGATTCGACGATCCTTGAAAATAATATTGTGCAGACCGCTGGCTCGGCCGGTGAGTCGATCGCCTTTGGCTTGGGTGTGACGATGCCAGCGATCTTGATTTTGGGTTTTGATTTAGAAATCGCCCGCGTCATGCTGGTGGGCGTATTGGGCGGTTTGCTGGGAATATTAATGATGATCCCATTGCGCCGCAGCCTGATTGTGGCGCAACACGATAAGCTCAAATATCCGGAAGGCACTGCTTGCGCCGAAGTACTCAAGGCGGCAGAAGCATCAAAAGTATCAAGCGCCACCGCAGTCTCCAGCGATGGGCGTGCGGGCGTAATTTTTATGGGTTTTGGTATCGGTCTGCTTTATAAGGCGCTGAACGTGGCGTTTAAGGGCTGGAAAGATGTTCCGGAAAAAGTTTTTGGCGCACCATTAAAAGGCGGTTCGGTGGGTGCGGAAATTTCGCCCGAGTTATTGGGCGTGGGCTACATTATCGGCCCGCGTATCGCCTCCATCATGTGTGCTGGTGGCGTGATGGCGTACCTGCTGCTGATTCCGCTGATCAAATTTTTTGGTGATGCACTGGCGGGCCCGCTTGCTCCCGCTGCCAAGTTGATTCACGACATGAGCCCGAACGAGATTCGCAGCGCCTATGTGCTGTATATCGGCGCGGGTGCGGTGGCGGCGGGCGGTATCATCAGCCTGTTTCGAGCGTTGCCCACGATCTGGCACAGCCTTCGCTCAAGTTTTGCCAGTTTTAGCGGCGTCAAGACCGACGCCGGCAATAAGCGAACAGACCAGGACATTCCGATGAAGTGGGTGCTGATCGGATGCCTCGCCATCGTCATCATCATCATGCTATCGCCACCGCTGCACATGAATCTTCTCGGCGCGCTGCTGATCTTGGTTTTTGGTTTCCTGTTTGCCACCGTGTCGTCGCAGCTCACCGGCGAAATTGGCTCGTCAAGCAATCCAATTTCCGGCATGACCGTTGCCACGCTGCTGTTTACTTGCCTCATTTTTCTGCTGGTAGGCTGGACAGGTGGCCCGTATTACGTCACCGCGCTCTCAGTGGGCGCGATTGTTTGTATTGCATCCAGTAACGCGGGCACCACTTCGCAGGATTTGAAAACGGGCTTCTTGGTCGGTGCCACCCCACGCTTGCAGCAATACGCGATTCTCTGTGGCGCACTGGCGTCCGCAGTTTTGCTGGGGCCGATTTTATTGAAATTAAATGATGCTTCTACCGTGTATGTACCAATCGCACAGGTCGCTCCCGGCTTACAAACCAACGCGGCTAACTTGACCGAGATGGCCGCGCTACAAGGCCCACAGGCCGCGCAGGACGCAAAAACCTATCGCGTCTGGCATAAGACCGATATCGTCGGCGGGCCGGCTGGAAAATATTTGGTGGACGATTCCGGCGCGGCGGCTTATCTTGTCGATCCGGGCATAAACGGCACGCATAACAAACGCCCCGATGGGTCCGAGGTGCGCAAATACGATGCGCCGAAAGCGGTGCTGATGTCGTACATCATCAAGGGCATTCTCGATCAGCAGTTGCCGTGGGCGCTGGTCATGTTTGGCGTCGTGATCGCACTGATTCTTGAAATGGCAGGCGTATCGTCGTTACCCTTCGCGGTTGGTGTGTATTTGCCGTTGTCGTCGTCAGCGCCGATTTTTGTGGGCGGCATGGTGCGCTGGCTGGTGGATCGTCGCCGCAACAAGCATCCTGAGTACGCCAAACTCAGCGCGGAAGAACGTACTGCGGCCGGTGACCGAGGCGCGGGGGTATTGTTGTCATCGGGCTATATCGCGGGCGGTGCGCTAGCTGGAATCATCATCGCGTTTACAGCCGGCGTGCTAACCGATTTTGACAAGTCCATCACCGATTGGTCAGTTGCGAACAATCCGTTCTTTGAAGGCGCGAATGCAGACCTGTTGTCGATGCTGCCTTATGCATTTCTTATCGGGCTGTTGATTTGGGTGGGTCGTGAGAAGTTAGCTCCGAAACCTCACTAATCCTCAAATCTAGATTTCGCTGACGATTAGCCTGGGTGCAAGCCCGGGCTTTTTTTTTGTGCCAAAAGCAAAGATGCAAGCAGTAGACGAGCCGTCGACAAAACCTTAAAGCATCAGCAACACTCGCCGTAAATCGGGATCGTCGGGGTCACGGTCTTCGACGAAACCGAGCCGCTTCATCAGTTTGAGCATGCCGCTATTGCCTGCAAGTACTTGGCCGATGATGGCGGCTAGACCGCGGCTGCGGGCGATATCGCAAATAGTGGTCATCAGCGCTGACCCAATGCCGCGGCCGTAGAAATCATTGGCCACCACAAGTGCAAATTCTGCCGTAACAGCGTCGGCATTGAGCAGATATCGGGCCACACCGATGATGCGTTCATCGGGCGACCCCTCGTGGACGGTGGCAACGATTGCCATCTCGCGGTCATAGTCAATCTGCGTGAAGCGTGCAAGCAGGGAGGGTGACAGCTCTGTCATCGTTGACAGAAAGCGAAAATACCGTGCTTCGCTGGATAAATTGCGCACGAACAGTTGCAGCATTTCGGCATCTTCGGGGCGCACGGCACGGAACTGGCAATTCACCCCGTCGTTGGTCACGACCTGCCGGGTGAAAATATTAGGGTACGGCGCAATTGCCATGTGCGCATAGGGGGCCTCGCCGGCATTTAATCCCGCGCCGACTGCGCTACCTGCCGCTTTACCCACGACCGCGCGTGCATCCACGACCGCCGCGCCAAACTCATCGATGATGACCGGATTAATATCGAGCTCTTGCAGTTCTGGCAGTTCGCAAATCATTTCCGAGACGCGCAATATTAGATGTTCCAGTGCCTCGACATTGGCAGGCGGCATACCGCGCCAAGCGCCCAGCACCGAAGCCGAACGTGCTTTCGAAATCATCCGCCGCGCCAGAAACTGATTGAGTGGTGGCAGCGCCACGGAACGGTCATCAATGACCTCAATCATGGCGCCACCCGCACCGAAGGTAATGACCGGCCCGAACAGCTGATCGGTGGTCATGCCGACATAAAATTCGCGGCCGTTTCGTTTTGAAATCATCCGCTGGATTGCCGCACCGTCAAGATTAGCGCCCGGCGCTTGGCGTGTGACCTCCTCCAACATATCGGCAAATACAGCGCGCAGCTGCTGGGCTGTGCGCACGTTCAGCATCACCCCGCCGACGTCCGATTTATGTGCGATATCGGGCGAGTTGATTTTTACGGCCACCGGAAAGCCGATACGTTGCGCAATGACGACGGCATCATCAGCCGAATGGGCGACTTCTGTGGGCACTACCGGGATACAAAATGCGGCAAGCAGCTCTTTTGATTCGGTTTCTGTGAGTACTTTGCGGCCTGCGTTGAGGACTTCTGCGATCAGCGCACGTGCACGCGCTACATCGGGAGCCTCGTGCAGCACATCAAGGTTCAACGGTGGCGGTGTTTGCATCAGCATTTGTTGATTGCGGTAGAACGCGGCAATATTTGCAAACGCGTCGACGGCCGCCTCAGGTAGGCGGAACACCGGCAGACCCGCCGCGTTCACCATTCGCCGTGTCTCGCGTACCCGCGTTTCTCCCATCCAGCAGCCAATAATAGGTTTGTACATGCCCGGCAGGCTGGCGGTTGCGGCGTGCGCGATGGCATCGGTATCAATGCCGGGTTTCGGGGTAACCACCACTAGCACGCCATCCACGTCCGCCGAGCCTGCGAGGATTTCAGCGGCCGCCACAAAATCATCGGCGCCAGCGTGCTCGCCAATATCGATCGGGTTTTCAATGGAGGCTGCGTTGGGCAGTTTTGCTTTTAGTTTGGCCAGCGTCTCTTCAGACAATGCCGGCACTTCAATCCCGCGTAAATACGCATAATCTGCTGCCAACACGCCGGGTCCGCCACCGTTGCCGATCACGCCCAAGCGGTTGCCGACCGGTTTGTAGCGGGATGCCAGACACTTTGCGGCGGAAAATAATTGCACAAAACTATCCACCCGCACCGCGCCCGCGCGTTCGAGTGCCGCGTCGAACACATCATCACCACCGATCATTGCGCCTGAATGGGTCAATGCGGCCTGGCGGCCCCGCTCACGGCGTCCTGCCTTAAGCACAATCGTCGGCTTCGCACGCGCAGCAGCCCGCAATGCGCTCATGAAATGACGACCGCTGCGAATGCCTTCCATATAAACCACGATGCTATGGGTATGGCCATCTTGTGCCAAAAAGTCCAATACATCGGCGATATCAAGTGCGGCTGAGCGCCCGGTCGCGACTACCGCTGAAAAACTTACTGCATTCGATTCGGCCCAATCCAGCATTGCTGCGGTGAGTGCGCCCGATTGCGATATCAGTGCCAAATTGCCCGCGCCCTGCAATGAGCCGTCAATACAGGCATTAAGTTTTAGATGTGGCCGCTGGAGGCCTGAGGAGCCCGGGCCCAACAAATGAATGCCGTTGCGCGCGGCAATGTCTTTTAATTTTCCGACATCGTCCGCGGCAACGTCGTAAATAATGGCGGCACGTACCCGGGCCTTGGCGGCGTGCGTGAGTGCCTTCACCGCATAATCATCGCCGACCGCAATCAACGCCAGATCGGGGCGAGGGGCCCCGTCAACATTTGCCAGCGCGGCAAAACTTCGCGAGGTCGGCACGATGCGCGTTATCGTGCCGCTAAATTCTGCTTCGTTGAGCGCGGTGTTGAGCACGGCGGCGGAGGCTGCATCACCATCGCGCGCATAAACCAGTATTGATTTCGGTTCAAACAGCGGCGCGAGATAGTGGAGTTTCATAGGTTGCAATCGCGGTCTGAGGCACGCGCTATGCGTCAACCGCACCGATGAGCACGCCCACATGCGCGGCTACGCTTCGAGCCAGCGCGGGCAGCGCATAACCGCCTTCGAGGGCCGAGATAATACGTCCGCTCGCATGGCGATCTGCAACCTCCAACAAACGCGCGGTGATCCACGCATAGTCGGCCTCTACCCAGCCAAGATTGCCCATATCGTCATCGCGATGCGCATCAAAACCCGCAGATATATAAATCAGTTCCGGACGAAATGCATCGAGCGCGGGCAACCATCGCTCCGTCACGACTTTACGCATGGCATCACCATAAGTGCGCGGCGCTAGCGGCACATTCAGCATATTGCTGCCCTTTGGAATTTCGCCCAGATAGGGATAGAGCGGATGCTGAAATGTGGACACCATCAACACCTCGTCGTCACCAGCAAAAATGTCTTCACTGCCATTGCCGTGGTGAACATCAAAATCGATTAGAGCGATTCGCTTAACGCCGTGATGGCGCTGCGCATGGCGGATACCGACCGCCACATTGTTAAAGATACAAAAGCCCATGGCTGCATTACGCTCGGCGTGATGGCCGGGTGGTCGTACCGCGCAGAACGCCCGTTTAATGCTTTGCTCCGAATCTTTCGACAGAACCAAATCCGTCGCCAATACGGCCGCACCCGCGGCGTGTCGCGCAGCGGTCAGTGTGTAAGGGTTCATTTTCGTGTCGGGATCCACCTGCACGTAGCCCTCCATCGGGGCTAGAGCTTCGATCTCGGCAAGATGATGTGCGGTGTGCGCGCGCAATAACTGTTCTTGTGTCGCGGCAGGCGCTTGATAGGTCGGCATCAGGTCAAGTAAGCCGTGTGACAATAAATAATCGTTAATCACGTCCAGCCGCGCCGGGCACTCAGGATGGTCTTCACCCATTTCATGCTTGGTGAATGAAGAATGCGTAATGTATGCAGTGATCGACATATCGTTGAGCAGCGTGGACGAGGTTGTATTTAAATTATTTAGCTTGTGACGATGCTATCACGCGATTCGCGGTAAAGGTTGTACAGGCAACCGTCGCAAGTGGATTGAATCTGGGTCGGGGTTTGGCTTATGGTGTTGCTTGGGGTTTTGTTCTGGCGAGCGCAAGCGAGTAATATTTCAACTACAAAACTATATTAGGAGAGCCATATGAAGCTGCGTACTTTGAAGCTGCGTACTTTGACGCTACGCTATACCCGTCTGATGTTTGCGATTCCGCTAGTGTGTTGCGTAGTCGCCTCAATCGCACAGGTACCACCGGCGCAACCGCCAAACCCCCAGACAAACACGCCGCCGACCGCAGCGTCCGCTGGCACGCCTCTTGCAATACCGGCTCCTGCAAAAACATATCGGGCGGGTGTCGTCAAGATTGGCGAGGAAATGAAAGAAACCTTGGGCCGCGTCACCGATTTAGACAAGGCCGATAACGGTTGTTTCTTGATTTTGCGCAACGATAAAAATGGTGAGCTGATTGAGCTGGGAAAAATGGAGTTTTGCACCCAAAAGCCGTCTCTCAAGGGCAAAAATGTCGAGCTCGAATATCGCCTTGAAACCATTCAGGCGAGCACTTGCTATGGTGATCCAAAGTGCAAAAAAACCGAGACGATGCCGTATGTCGTGTCGGTAAAAGTGTTGGAATAAATCGCCTGGTCGCGCGCTTCGAAGTCAACGCCAGCGCGTGGCCCTGATTCCTGAACGGAGCACCCCAGCCGATGCTCAACAAAATGGCCCCGATAGTGACTCTTCATCTCACCTTGCGGGCGTTCACGTTGGATGACGCGCCATTTGTTTTTGAACTTCTGAACGATCAGGATTGGATACGATTCATCGGTGACCGCGGCATTCGGACTCTTGACGATGCGCGCCGACAAATTAGCGAAAAGTATCTGGCAGCCTATGCGCGCGACGGATTTGGATTGATGCTGGTATCTCGCAATACCGACCACGCAGCGATTGGTATGTGCGGGCTCATCAGGCGTGAAGGCCTTGATGATGTGGATATTGGCTTTGCATTTCTCGCCAAACACCGCGGTCGGGGTCGCGCACTGGAAGCTGCCCGCGCTGCCTTGGCGCACGGTCGCGATGAGTTAAAGCTGAAGCGTGTGGTTGGTATCACCTTGCCCAGCAATGCGCCGTCAATCGCGCTACTTGAAAAGATCGGCCTGCGCTCCGAATCGCGCATTAATATGCCGAATGATTCTGAAACTCTTGCGCTTTATGGAATTAATTTCAGGGATTGATTTTGTCGATTAATTTAAGGAACCGATTCTGCAAATTCTTAAATAGTTTGTGCAAATCCTTTTGCGCACGCTTATTGGTGTGATCGATGAAAGCATCACCTGCCAACGGTCCATCAGCCAAAGCAACGCACTCAATCATCGCCGCCGCGTTTCTCAAAGTGAAATAGTTGAAACGTCGCACCATCGCCTCGTGACTGAACCGCGACGCCGTACTGTTTTTGTTTTGAGCCGGTTTTGTAGAGTTTGCCTCGGCGTATGCTGGTGGAATGTATCTGGCCATCTTTACAGGTCAATTGAGTGGATTTTTGGTTCGAGTTAGCTCTGCTGCTTTCCTTCGATGAGGCGTCCCCCCTCGAACTTGCGTCCTCGTCTGACCAAACTTCTACCCCAACAGATACGTTTTTACGTTTGGGCTCGCTGCGGGAATTGGCGGCGTCGCTGCAGTCGAGGATCGTGCCGTATTTTGATAAAGCATCCCGGTAAAACGCGCTGACTTGTTCGGCACTGTCGCTGGTTTTGAGTTTCACCACGACCAGTTTCAGGCCGTACGAGCCGAACCAGAGGTTGAGATTCACCCCTTCCTCGTCGCTATTTATCTGCTTTCCAGCGCGCTTTCCGGCTCGCTCGCCACTCTCTTCCCGTTCAGCGCGTTCGGCGGACGGGCTGCGATCAATCGTGGCACCTGGATAGAGCGGCAGACCTGTTTCCTCTACGCGCGGTTGGCCATTGATGTCGATGCCTGCCCCAAAATGCTTGGGGATAGAAATGCGCTGGTTATCTCCGGCCTGTGTGGCACATGCGTTAAGCGTAAATGCAGCGGCCAACGAAAACGCGGCTGTGGAGAGAAATTTCCTGCGGCTACGTGCGTTTGACCAACCGGTAGCCGTTGAAGCATCGTGGGTTCGGTTTACGTTCGTGGGAATATTCATGGAGCGCTCCTAAGTGCATCGAGAATTGAGTTGTCTCAATATGCGCGTATGAGCAATACAGAGCTATAGATCGGCGACAGACTACAGAGATAGCGGTATGGAACGGGATAAATCGAAATCGAGAGGAAATCGAAAGTCTAGAGTTTACGGCTGTCTTTGGGGAGCTTCGCCTGAAACGGTCCGCCAGCAGCTGAGTCTCATTTATTAACAGGCTGTAGAGGCTGAAGCGTGTGACCGCCGGGGCACAGATGGTGAAATAGTTTTCTTCCGCTTCAAAAAATCATCTGGCTTCCGCGCTGACGAATAAGCAGATTTGCGCGAAGCGGACGCAAAACATATTGCGTACAATTAAATTGTGTATAATTTAAAAGTTATTTTTTCAAACAGCCGTCTGAGAAAAACAATGGCAAATCGTGTGTCCCGTGTTAAATCGAGTAGCGAAAAATCTGCGAAAGGAGGATCGGTTGACGAATCGAGTCTGTTTCTAGGCAACCAGCTTTGTTTTGCTATTTATTCGACGTCGCTTGCGATGACCAAGCTTTATCGGCCTTTGCTGTCAGGTTTGGGCGTCACCTATCCGCAATATGTGGTTTTGCTTGCGTTGTGGGAGCAGGACGATGTTACGGTTTCTGAGCTGGGTTACGAAGTTGCTCTTGATTCTGGCACCTTGACACCGTTACTAAAGCGCTTGCAGACGCAGGGACTGATTGAGCGCCAGCGCAGCGAAATTGATGAGCGCCAGGTGCACATCAAATTGACACGTGAGGGCGTTAGTATGAAAAAGAAGGCGGATTCGATTCATCATCAGATCGCCTGTGCCACGGAGTGTTCCAGCGCAGAACGGAAATCGCTCACCCGTGCGTTGCAAAAATTGCGAGTCTCATTACTGGCACATTAGCGAAATTTTTACGTCTCAAAGGCTTCATCTTTAAGCATTTTTGTTGTCTTTTCCCACCACATTACTTCTTAGGAATGCACCATGGATCAACCTACCCCCGTTTTGTACAAAGCTCATGCCCACGCCACTGGCGGACGTGAAGGTCATGCTGAGTCTTCAGACAAAGTGCTTGATGTCAAACTGACCACGCCAAAAGAACTCGGCGGCGCAGGCTTGATAGGCACCAACCCTGAACAACTATTCGCCGCAGGCTATTCAGCGTGTTTCTTGGGCGCGATGAAGTTTGTAGCAGGAAAGAGCAACACCACGCTGCCAGAGACTACCGATGTGGCCGCCGTTGTTGGCATTGGCCCAATCCCAACCGGTTTCGCTATTACGGTTGATCTTTCGGTCACCGTTCCCGGTATGGACAAATCCGCTGCTAAAGCATTGGTTGATGCGGCACATATCGTGTGTCCATATTCAAACGCCACGCGCGGCAATGTTGCAGTGACCCTCGCGGTTGTCTAGGTAGCCAGGAACAGATTTTTTGAGTCTTAGTTTATTTAGGTTTAAAAATGTTTTGAGCCGCATACCTTGGACTGACAATGTCATTTATAAGCCGCTTTTAGGCAATCGTCAGGCCATTTATTTTTGTAATGTTTTATTCACGTTGGAAGGAATTCATCATGGTTAAAGTCGGTCTATTTGTGAAGTTGCACGCCAAGGCGGGCAAAGAAGCGGAGTTACAAGCCTTACTCGAAGGCGCGCTTGCGTTAGCCAATCAAGAGGCGGGTACAACTGTTTGGTTTGCGCTTAAGTTCAACGCCTCGACCTTCGGTATTTTTGATGCATTTGCCGCTGAGGAAGGTCGTCAAGCCCACCTTACCGGATCGATTGCCGCGGCGCTGATGGCAAAGGCACCGGAGCTATTGAGCGAAGGCCCCAATATTGAAACGGTCGATGTTCTGGCGGCTAAATTAGCGGGTTAACAGCGCCGTCTTAGCGCCGTCTTTTACGTGGCAAGCTTCAAGGTTCTGAGCCGTATGGCTACTCCAGCAATGGTGTTTGCGAACCCTAGAATTGACGGGCACGACGGGCCTAAAAAGCCTGAAAAAGCGCGTCATTGCTAGGGTTATCTAACCGCTAAAATTTAGCCAACACCATATTGGGCTTAAAAGTATTTTCAGAGGTTACTGACAGGCGCTTCCATCACGTCCAGACAGGTCATGTTCAAGAGAAGCGTTTGTTGGCATGAGCAACCGGCTCGATGATTGCGGCTAAAATTGGGCATGTCTGAAAACACTTCAATCTTGCAGCTCGAAGAGCTTACCCTCAATACGTCTCCCGCGATTCACCAAACTCTTTTTGATGGCTGGATTCTGCGGGCCTCAAACACCGATACGCGACGCGCCAACAGTGTCACCACGCTTTATAGTTCTGAGACAGGTACTGTTGGTAGCGCCGCGTCCAGCGCTGCGCACCATGTGTTGCGGCCGCTTGAAGAAAAAATTGCCTACTGTGAAGCTTGGTACGCGTTGCGCAATCAGCGCACGATCTTCCGCCTGACCGAGGAGCTGGCCCCGCGGGAACTTGACGCCATGCTCGCCGCCCGCGGTTACACGCGGGAGGTCGAGACGCTGGTGATGACTTTGCCGATGACAGCTTCCCCGGATTTGCCGATTTTGCCGCCTGGCGTAAAACTTTTGGAACGCACGACCGCCGAAGGCATCGCCGACGCGCATCGCTTGAAAGGCAGTCCGATTGAAGCGGTGGGCCAGGACCTGAAGCGCCAGTCGATCTGGCGCGGTGCGCAAAAATTTCTGGCTCTGGCAACTGCGGATGGCGTGGTGGCGTGCGGGATGGCGCGGATCGAAGACGCCCACGTTGGTATTTTCAATATGCGGACCGATATCGCGGTGCGTGGCAAAGGTTACGCAAGCCTGCTGATGGCGCGTCTGATTGATTGGGGCCGTCATAGCGGTGCGCACACTGCGTTTCTACAGGTTGATTGCGAAAATACCGGTGCCGTGACGATCTACCGGCGGTTTGGCTTTATTCCGCAATACTTGTACTGGCACCGTCTTGATTCCCGTTTTGATACTCACCTTCATCCAATGGCAGCATGAGCGGGACCGAGGATCAAACAACTCGCGAGGGCTTCGCTTTTTTGCAACGCGGAGAAATCCGCGATGCAGAGCTCAAATTCCGCGCTGCCATCGCCGCTAATGACGCCAATGCCCAGGCGCTAAACGGGCTCGCGATTATTGCCCACCAAACCGGTCATTATCCCGCTGCTGTTGCGCTGTTCGACCGCGCGATTTTGGCCGATGCAACCTTGGCGGCTGCCTATGTGAATCGCGGTAATTCGTTATTCGCATTGCAGCGATTCGACGACGCCATTCAATCGCACCAACATGCACTGACGCTGTCGGCAGATTTGATGAGCGCGCGAATCAATCTTTCGACAGCGTTGCAGGCGGTTGGGCGACTTGATGAGGCTGTGCTTGCACTGGAGCGTGCGCTAGAGGCTCAAGCGGATTCGCCGGAAATTTATAACAATCTTGGCAATCTCTATAAAGAGCAGGGCCGCTTGCAAGACGCAATCGCCTGTTACTCGAACGCGATGCGGCTGAATCCGATGTCGCCGCAAGCGGCCAGCAATCGCCTCGCCGCGCTCAAGCTGGATTCTGCACTGAGTCCGCGCCAAATCCTGAACGCGCATATCGAGTGGTCGGCGTGGTTTGCGGCAGTGTCGACGAGTGCCCCGTTACTCACCAACACGCCAGAACCGGATCGGAAAATTCGGATTGCCTACGTCTCTCCTGATTGCCACGGCGCATTACCAGCGTTCATTGATCCGGTGATAGCGGGGCATGATCGCGAACGGTTTGAGGTTTATTGCTATTTCAATAATCCGCAATCGCCCGAAAGCCTTGCGATACGCCGTGTCAGCGCCACTTCTGCTGTGTTGAAAGGCGCGACCGATGAAGATGTGGCTAAAAAAATCCATGACGATGGTATCGATGTGCTGATCGATATTGCAGGCCATACCGGTCAGAACCGGCTTGGAGTGTTTGCACGTCGGGTGGCGCCGGTACAAATTACCTGGTTGGATTATTTGGGCACCACCGGCTTGCGGGGAATGGATTATCGGCTCACTGATCTTATCGCCGACCCCATCGGAAATGACACTTTTCATACCGAAAAATTACTTCGCATGCCCGATACACAGTGGTGTTGGCGCCCGGATGAAAACGCGCCAGAGGTCACATCGTTACCCGCGCAACAAAATGGATACATCACATTTGGTTCGTTCAATAACGCCGTCAAGCTGACGGATGCCACCTTGGCGTTGTGGCGGCAATTAATGTTGGCAATGCCGACCGCGTGCATGCAGATTGCCGGTATCGCAGAAGGCCAGGCGCGTCAACGAATTGTGGATGCATTAAATATTGAGGGCAGCGTTAAGGATGGCGGCATTGGTAGCGCACGTTTGCAATTTCTTCCCCGTGTGAGCGTGGCTGAGTATCGTCAGTCGTTTGGACTGGTCGATGTGGCGCTGGACCCAATGCCTTTCTCAGGCGCGACAACTACGCTGGATGCGCTTTGGCAGGGCGTGCCAGTGCTGACATTGCCGGGTGTGATTGGTTGCTCGCGTTCGAGTGCGAGCTTGCTGAGTGCGGTCGCATTGAGCGATTGGGCGGCGGTTGACGAAGAAGATTGGCTGCAACGTGCGCAGCGGCTTTGCGCCGACTTGTCCGCTTTATCGCGGCTGCGTTCGGAACTTCGCGAACGGGTACGTGCAAGCTCGCTGGTCGACTTCAAAACCTTTATTCGCAATCTCGAAACACTTTACGAATCAGCTTGGAAAACATGGTGTGCTGAACGATCGCCGTTGGACGACGCGCTGGTGTCGGCGCGGGCACAGCTTCAACGCAGTCAGCGTGCAAATCCAAATATTGACGTGACTGAACTGGATGCCGCCACAGAAGCCTTCACGCAAATAATTCGCGCACGACCAAACTGGGAATTGGCCAAAAAAGACGCAGTGCAAGCGTATCTGGCATGGCCGCGATTTCATCCCGAAGCCAGCGCCGCATGGCAGAAACCAGTTTCATCGAAATTAACCAGAACGCGGGTTTCGGCCATTATCTGCAGCATCCGCCCCGATTATTTTGCGCAGATCAAAGGCAGACTGAAAGCCATATTCACGCATCATGAAATTGAAATTATTGGTATTCACGATGCCAAATCGCTGTGCGAGGGCTATAACCGTGGCGCGTCGTTGTCGAACGGCGAGGTGCTGATTTTTTGTCATGACGATATTGAAATTGTTCACGACGATTTCGCAGCCCGGTTGCTGCAGCATTTGCAGACTCATGACCTTGTCGGCGTGGCGGGAACCAGCAAATTAGTCAGTGGTGATTGGGGCCATGGTGGACCACCGTACCTGCATGGCCAGATCATCCATCGCCCCGTCGGAGATAGCGCGCTCAACGCCGCAAAAATGAGTGGCTACATTTATTTGGGCATTGGCTTGCAGGACAGCGTGGTTGAAAACATTCAGGCTGTTGACGGGGTTTTTATCGCCACTAAACGTGCCGTGTGGGAAGCGCTGCGCTTCGATGAAACCACATTCAATGGCTTTCATCTTTACGATATCGATTTCACCTACCGTGCATTTTTAGGAGGCTATAAACTCGCCGTTCCGCTGGATCTGTTGTTGATTCATTTCTCCACGGGCCGTTACGATCAGGCGTGGCAAAAACATAACCTAAAATTTCTCGATAAATTTCCCGCGCTCTCGAATCTGCCGTCGGTTAACCGGTTCGCCAATATCAATGTGAAATTGAAAACGCTGGAGCAAGTGGATCGGGTGCATACGAGCTTGCTGGCGCATCAGTTTGGTGTTTTGAATACGAGTCAATTAAATACTTGAATATTGAGCTATCGTAATCCGGCTATTATTTGTGACTTCAAATGAGCGCGGATATTGCGTTAGATAAACAAATAGACAACATGAAAGAAATTCCGCTGTGATCGAGATTGCAAATCAAGTTGGTGTCGCGCTGAAATCAAAAGGCTGGATGATCACCACGGCGGAATCATGCACGGGCGGCGGTATCGCGGAGGCGATTACGGCTGTGGCGGGCTGTTCAGCGTGGTTCGACCGCGCGTTTGTGACGTATTCATATGAAGCCAAGGTCGAAGTGCTGGGCGTGCGCCAATCGAGCTTGGATGAATATGGTGCAGTATCAGAGCAGGTCGTACAGGAGATGGCACGAGGTGCACTCCGGCATTCGCGCGCGCATGTCGCCATCGCGGTGTCGGGAATTGCGGGGCCGGCAGGCGGAACGCCTGAGAAACCGGTCGGGTCGGTATGGATTGCATGGGCGACGCGTGATTCAATCGACGCGAATGGAGCACTAAATAGTGCAGTAATTTCAAAGCGTTACCTTTTTTCAGGTGACCGTGAAGCGGTGCGGCAGCAAACCGTTGTCAAAGCGCTGACCGAACTCCTGCATAATCTTTAAATTGGCGGTTCCGCCAATCTTTTACAAAAAAACCTTGCAACCGGCAATTTTTTTTGGTACTGTATGGAAATACAGACTGTACATGGGTACAGTTTATGAGTTTCCTTAAATTAGATTTTTAATACAGCCGGGAGCCTTGCCATGAACATGATGGATAAAAACGCAATGGACGAAAATAAAGCAAAAGCGCTACAAGCCGCACTTTCTCAGATCGAGAAACAGTTCGGCAAAGGCTCGATCATGAAAATGGGCGAGAGCAGCATCGGTCACGACATCATTCCCGTATCGACCGGCTCACTCGGGCTCGATATCGCGCTCGGTATCGGCGGCCTGCCACGCGGTCGGGTGGTAGAAATCTACGGGCCTGAATCATCGGGTAAAACCACACTTACGCTGCAAGTTATCGCAGAAATGCAAAAGTCAGGCGGCACCGCTGCCTTCATCGATGCGGAGCATGCGCTGGATCCGACCTATGCAGCCAAGCTGGGTGTCAATATTAATGATCTTTTGATTTCGCAGCCTGATAACGGCGAACAGGCGCTCGAAATCGCGGACATGCTGGTGCGTTCAGGCTCAGTCGACATTGTTGTCATCGACTCTGTGGCTGCCTTAACCCCACGCGCTGAAATTGAAGGCGAAATGGGCGATTCCCACATGGGCTTGCAGGCACGCTTGATGTCGCAGGCGCTGCGCAAACTCACGGCTAATATCAAGCGCTCAAACACGTTGGTGATCTTCATCAACCAGATTCGCATGAAAATTGGTGTGATGTTCGGCAGCCCCGAAACCACCACCGGCGGTAACGCACTCAAGTTTTATGCCTCAGTGCGGATCGATATCCGCCGCACGGGCGCCATTAAATCGGGTGAAGAAGTGATTGGTTCCGAAACCCGCGTCAAGGTAGTGAAGAACAAAGTCGCGCCGCCGTTCAAGACCGCTGATTTCGACATTTTGTATGGCGAAGGTATTTCACGCGAAGGCGAAATTATCGAGCTGGGCGTGATCCATAAAGTGGTCGAAAAATCCGGTGCATGGTATGCCTACAAAGGCGAAAAAATCGGCCAGGGTAAAGACAACAGCCGTAAATTCCTCAAAGATAATCCCGAAATGGCGCAGGAAATTGAAGCCAAGATTCGCGCGATTGTCGGTGTGGCGGGTCGTGGCGATGCGGTCGTGCTGCCTGAAGAAAAGGACGATGACGAGTAATTTATTTTTGTGATGCGATGCAGTGGTTTTTTAGCGCGTTTTAACTAGGCTTTATCAGCCACTGCATCGCTAAAAAGTTCGATGGTTGGGCCGTTCGATCCCTCGCTGGGGCAGGGCGGCTTTTTTTACGCTTAAATTTTGGTGAGGTACAAACATGAACTTCGTTAATCGGTCGTTATTTTTGAATACGAATATCGAAAATCCAGCGCAACGTGTAACGCGTGGCACCCTGATTCAGCGCAGTGACGCCAATTTGAAACGCAACGTTCACGCAGGACAGAAAAATATGTTTCATGATCATTTCTCTGGATTCCATGCAGCGTCTGAAACCGAATCGTCTGAGCAATATTTGTGGAGCGCCGCGTGGTTTGTCATGTTTCTTTTGTTCCTTTGTACGACTTGAGCCAAATTCGCCAGGCGAACCAATTGAGCCAAGTGAACCAAATGATCAACGCGGTCAACAGAACAACGTGGGCAACAACATTATCCAAATGTGTCGAGTGCGACGCGTGAGACGCCACGGATCATGCTTGTCACGGGAGAATCACGTGAATTTCCAAAATGTGCGCGAATAGTTTCGTTGAGTCCGCCACTCCAGAGAATGAGCCTGACGAAGGTTTGTTTGGCCCAGAGGCATTACGTGCGGCGCGCGCGATGGGTGCGCCCAAACCCGCTAATCGCGAACTTGTTTCTGCCGCGCTGAGGCTGCTCGCACGCCGCGATATGAGCCGTAAAGAGTTCACCACCAAACTGGGTCGGGGCGAATTCAGCATAGATGAAATTGAATCCGTAACCGCATGGTGCGCGGCGGAAGGGTTTCTAAACGAGGCTCGTTACGCTGAGGGCAAAGCGCGCGTCTTGGGCAATCGTTATGGCGCCCGGCGGGTCGGCGCAACACTGAAGCAAAAGGGCGTGACTGAGGATCTTGTTGAAACTGCCGTCACGGCATTAAAAGAAACTGATTTTGATCGTGCCCGAGAAATGTGGCTCCGCAAATTCGGCGAGCCTGCCACAGATCAAAACGCCCGCAACAAACAAGTCCGTTACCTGCAATCGCGCGGGTTTGGTTTCGATGTGATCAAGCGGGTGATTAAAGGCGAAGTTTCTGAAGAATGAATTTTTGGTGGAATCGTCGTTTCAGGATCAACGAATTCCAAAAAATAACTTAGATATCTATTTGGTCAGATCCAAAAGTATCTGACCGGCACGCGGATCTACGTTAAACCAGATAAGCGGCAGCGCAGCGATCACTGCACAAATTAAAAGTATGAGCATTCGACGCGTCATGGCAACTCTGATGGATTTTGTGTTTGATGGTGGTCGATAAAAATAATGTAGCACAGCTATGGCGTAAATTTTGCGCTGGTCAGGTCGCTCACCCCTTCCAATGATTCATGTAACGAGCGCATGGCGTAATGCGCGGCATCGGCAGACTCATTTTTGTACGAAAAAACCAAGTAATTTCAAAAGGAGCTTAGCGATGAACGAAGTTCTCCAAACCGCAAGTAGGATTGTTTCCGAACCAAGGCGCGAGACGCTCGACGTTAACTAAGCTAGTCCAGTCCGAGTAACGATTCCACCGATTGTTCAAGCAGCGTTACGAGCTCCGGATCCATATATTTGTACTCGTCCGGAATGTCGAGCACATGCATTGTTTTGTTCTCAAGTAGACGCGTAAATTCTGCCTTCAATCGGGATTGATGTTTTTCTTCCATTACAAAAATAACGTCGGCCCATTGAATGTCGGCGATAGTCACCCTGCGCCTTGCGTTTGGGCTCGTCCCCGCGGACTTCACTGATAAAAGAGGGTGTGTACGCCATAGGTTTTCGGCCGTCGGGCTGCGCCATTGGTTGCGACTGCAGATGAACAAGATGTTGCGGCGACGTTGGGTGAGCGGTTCCTCGGCTCGTGCTAAAAGTTGCTTCTCATTTACTTGCGGATATTCAATTCTGAGTTGTTCAGCACGCGCCAGTTTTGCCGATCGCGTGTAAACATCCTTCCAGCGTTTTTCTTTTGGCCATTCGTCCTTGATTGCCACGTGGCTTCTCCTCGAATCTCGTTTTTTCTTATGTCCAATCGTGGTTCGACTTAGGTCGCTTGATCATGCCCCAAATTTGTACCGAACCAAGGTCAGGGAAAATGCAAAGATATAGCCGCACAAGAATCTGTCGATGCGAAATAAAACTTCACCGCGTCGTGCTCGCCAAGCCCCGAATGCCTTCATCAGTAAGCCCGCCACAACAGGTGCTAGCAAAAGATTTACCAACCGTAAGTTTTCGGATGCGATCAGGTGATGCCCTGCAAAAAGCAGACTTAACCCGCCCAAAATGCCGCCCAAAAGCATATATCCAAAGGCTGCGACCCAAGGATTTGAGGGCTGGCGAAAAGGTTCTTTCAGCGAGTGGAAGCCGAGCTCGACCAATATCTCCAACATCATCTGTAGAAAAAATTCACCCAATATTTGTAGGACGAACTCAAGCATACAGCCCAAAGAAAACCTGCTTTTTTAATGCGGGCATGATTATCTTGTCCTCAGTTTTGAATTTTTTGAAATATTGTTGCGAACTCGTTTTTGTTAGAGCCGTTAGCTGTACTGCGTCCAGGCAATGCCAATACAAAGCGGCGCGGGTCAAGCAATGCCGAATTGTTAATAACATTTCCGGGCATTGTCATTTGCGACCGAGATGGCGGAGT
>JBBRZG010000012.1:0-42388 GCA_038236905.1 Burkholderiales bacterium | reverse complement strand
CGGGCTGGCGAATGATTTATGGGGCGGAGTCACCAAGGCTCGCGAAATGATTGAAAGCGGCAAAGCGCGCGCCAAGCTTGATGAATTAGTGAAGTTCACCTCCGCCATCAAAAATTGACATCACCGACTTAAGCCAAAAATTTAAACTCATTACTTGCTATTTGATATTCGCTTCACCAACACATCAACAACCACCAATCCAAGTCCCCTTATCGTGTCAGATATTCTTAAAAAAATACTCGCGACGAAGTATGTCGAGGTTGCCGCAGCGAAGACGCGACTCTCCATGACCGAATTACAAGCGCGTGTGGCTGATGCGCCGCCCGTGAGAGATTTTGTCGGGGCCATTCGTGCCAAACACGCGGCGGGAAAAGCTGCCGTTATTGCAGAAATAAAAAAGGCAAGCCCCAGCGCCGGCGTCTTCCGCGCACGACTCGAGAACGAGTCTCAGCAGTTTGATCCTGCGCGCTTTGCCAAAAGCTACGAGGCGCATGGCGCGGCGTGTTTGTCGGTGCTTACCGATCACGATTATTTTCAAGGTTGCACTGACGATTTAATCGCGGCCCGTGGCGCTTGCGGATTACCGGTCATTCGCAAAGATTTTATTGTGGACGCCTACCAGATCGTTGAAGCCAGGGTGACGGGCGCCGATGCAGTGCTGTTCATCATGGGCGCACTTGGCATCGCACAATTTTTGGAACTTGAGGCGCTCGCGCAATCGTTGGGGCTGGCAGTTTTGGCCGAATCGCATTCAGATATCGAGCTTGCGCAAGCGCTGATGCTGAAAACGCCGCTAATTGGTATCAACAACCGGGACTTGACCCGGTTTGTCACCGATTTAAATACCACTCTTAGCTTAATACGCCATGTCCCGCATGATCGAATTTTAGTAACCGAAAGCGGCATAAGCACGCCAGAGGCAGTGGAAATGATGTCTATAGCGGGAGTGAACACTTACCTTATTGGCGGTTCGCTCATGGAAAAAACGGATCCCGGTGAAGCACTACTGTCACTTTTCAGTGGCAAGCTATAGCGTCTGGCGGTTAATTCATTCCCAGCGGAGATGTTGCGCAAAAGCAACAGCATTCATCTTCCAAGGATAAATAAGCCGCGTGTGCTTGAGCTAAGGCCTCAAATTTGGCAATATGTTAGCCGTTGCCAAAGGATCATCTTAAATTTCAGATAGATTCAATGGCAGTGCAGAGTAGTCGCGGAATAGTTGTATGAAGGACGTCGTTTGCATTTTTTGCTTGGCGACTTCGGCGGCACCTTCTGCCTCAAGAGGTTTATGCAGTTTCTGAAAATTAGAAAGCCTCAATTTAACCCCCCCCAAAGGAGATTTGTGATGAAGAAGAAATTAATCGCCCTGGCAGTTGCTGGCGCCACGCTGGCACCGCTCGCCGCCATGGCGCAGACGTCTAATCCTGTAACGCTATATGGCCGTGCTTTTGCGACCTTTGAATCGGTCAAAGCGGACGGCGGCACTGCCGCTCCACTAGGCACCCGTAGCCGTGTTACCGACCACTCATCTTTCCTCGGCGTTCGTGGAACCGAAGATTTGGGCGGCGGCTTGAAGGCTTTCTTCCAGTTGGAAACCAGCTTCCGTCTTGATTCGAATAACTCAACATTTGCTAACCGCAATAGCGCAGTTGGTTTGCAAGGCGACTTCGGTAGCGTGCTGCTTGGTCGTTGGGACACTCCGTTCAAATCAGCGTTAATTGCCGTTGATGCATTTGGTGATTTGACGATTGGTGCTGATACTGCTGTGGGCCTTGATCGCGGAAACTTTGATCGTCGCGAGCAAAACGTTGTTCAATACTGGTCGCCTAACTTGTCAGGTTTTCAGGCGCGCGCATCATACGCCACTAACGAAGGCAAAACAGCCACTGTAAATCCATCGTCGCTGTCTTTCAGCGCGACTTATACCCAAGGCCCAATCTATGTTGGCTATGCTTGGGAACGCCATAGAGATCAGTGGAGAGCATACCAAGCGGCTTCCGGCCTTGCTCCATTGCAAAATATTGCAGGTGCACGTGAAAAAGGCCAGGCCGTATTTGGTACCTTTACGATTGGCCCTGTAAAACTTGGCGCGACAGCCCAGTTTTACCTGAAAGAAAATCCATTGAGTGGTAACGCTAGCCGTAAAAACGGTAGCACTGCGCAGTTGTATAACGCGATTTATACAATGGGTAAGAGCCAGTTTATTTTCCAACATCAACGCGGAAAAGACGGCACGTTCTCGACAGTTGGTACCGCAGCACGTCCGGCAGATGCGAAATCGTACCAAAACGTTTTTGCTTACCAGTACAACTTCTCACGTCGCACCTTTGCATTGGCGCAGTACGCCGAAGTCAAAAACAACACCAACGGCCAAGCTGATATCGCTGGCGATCGTTTAGGCGTTGCTCCTGACCAAGATCCAAAAGGCTTCTCGTTCGGTATCCGTCATCTGTTTTAAGCATTTTTCAAAATCTTAGAAAAAAATACCTAAAAAAGTATTAAGTAACTAGCTAACAGCGGGCACCTTCGGGTGCCCGTTTTGTTTTTCAGTGCCTTATAATTTAAACATGAACATAATTGATCGCTTAATTTGTGAAATTGATACAGGTTTGAGAACGACCTTTGCATCCACGCATGCCGTGCGTCCCCTGCCTGCAGGCGCTAGCTCCGCTGGTACAACCATGACAACGGTGGATCAGAGCTTGTCCGGAGATATAAACCTGGAATCTGCACGCCTTATGCGCGTGAACCATGCTGGCGAAGTGTCGGCGCAGGCCCTCTATCAGGGACAATCGCTCGTTGCCAAAACCCCTGAGACTCGGGCGGTACTGCAACAAGCCGCGCGCGAAGAGCGTGACCACCTTGCTTGGTGTGAGACGCGCTTGAGTGAGCTCGGCGGCTCTCCCAGCCGCCTGAATCCGATTTTTTACGCGGGGTCATTTGCCCTTGGGGTCGCGTCTGGGTTACTGGGCGATAAATGGAGCATGGGCTTTTTAGTTGAAACCGAGCGCCAAGTTGAGGCACATCTAAGTGATCACTTGGGCAGATTGCCGGAGGCCGACAGCCGCAGCCGAAAAATACTAGAGGCCATGCGCGAAGATGAAATTCATCACGGGCAAACCGGAAAAGCCCATGGAGCGGCCAATCTCCCCGCACCAGTGCGGGCAGCGATGAAACTGGTCTCAAACTTTATGACTCGTTCTGCTTATTGGATCTAAGGCGCGTGTGTTGAGCCGGATACACTCCATTGAGCATTTAATGACTGGGCTCATTAATAAGCTCAAAATCATGTGATACGTTTACAGTCGCCACCAGCATGGCCGTCGCTGAGCAATATTTATCCGCTGACAACTGGATTGCGCGTGCGACCTTGGCGCGATCCAAAGCCTTACCGGTAACGATGTAGTGAAAATGAATTTTGGTAAACACTTTGGGGTCTGTTTCGGCCCGTTCCGCAGTCAGCTCTATAACGCAGTCGGTGACCGGTTCTCGGCCTTTTTTCAGAATGTGAATAACGTCAAATGCGCTACATGCACCGGTGCCAATCAGCACCGTTTCCATCGGGCGCGGACCAAGATTGCGGCCACCTGCTTCCGGAGAACCGTCCATAACGACGGCGTGACCACTTTCGGTTTCGCCTAAAAAGGCAACGTTCTCTATCCATTTAATGCGCGCTTTCATGCCAATCCTTTTCAATATTCGCAATAGTCGATATCACTGTAAGTGACATTAATTATAGAGGGCTGGCATTAGTTACCATGCTCCTAGCCTAAGCCGAGTAGCGCCCAAAACAATGGCGGCATCAAAGCCATTGACAAACAAGCCTTGAATTCATTACAATTTCGGGTTCCTCTGATGGGTTCCCCTTTCCCGCCCGTCAATCGATATTTCTTAGGCATTTTTTGGTAATTGCGAGTTGCACTTGCATCATACTTCCGCGCCGCAACCGCAATACCGGCCAACCTTATTTGAGCGAGTTTTAACCATGAAAACCTTCTCCGCCAAATCGCATGAAGTCGTGCATGATTGGTATGTTGTTGATGCAACCGATAAAATTCTAGGCCGCGTGGCTTCCGAACTGGCACGCCGTTTGCGCGGCAAACACAAGCCTGAATTCACGCCGCATGTAGATACCGGTGATTTCATCGTTGTGACAAACGTTGAAAAATTGCGCGTCACAGGCAATAAAGCTGAGGACAAAAAGTATTTCCGTCACTCTGGCTATCCCGGCGGCATTTATGAAACCAACTTCAACAAGCTCCAGGAAAAACACCCTGAGCGTGTGTTGGAAAAAGCGGTAAAGGGCATGCTGCCTAAAGGCCCTTTGGGTTACGCGATGATTAAAAAGCTGAAGGTATACGCTGGTGCCACGCATCCGCATACTGCCCAGCAACCCAAAGAACTTTCCCTGTAAGTTTAGAAATTAAGGAATCGCATCATGGTCGGTAAGTATAATTATGGAACAGGTCGTCGCAAAAGCTCGGTAGCGCGTGTTTTCATGAAATCAGGCAGCGGCAAGATCGTGGTGAACGACAAACCATTAGACATCTATTTCTCTCGCGAGACTGGGCGTATGATCGTGCGCCAGCCTTTAGAGTTGGTTGGTAGCACCGACAAGTTCGACATCATGGTCACCGTCTTGGGTGGCGGTGAATCTGGCCAGGCAGGCGCAGTACGGCACGGTATCACCCGCGCATTGATCGACTACGACGCAACGTTGAAGCCACAACTATCAAAAGCAGGCTTGGTAACGCGTGACGCACGTGAAGTTGAACGTAAAAAAGTTGGTTTCCGCAAAGCTCGCCGTCGTAAACAGTTCTCGAAACGTTAATTCGGATACCGCGTTGGTTCGGTGTCAATCCAGCGAAAAAGCCGCCTTGTGCGGCTTTTTCCCTGTTCAGCCTTGTGGCTGCGTGGTGATTTTTGCGTCGGGGGTTTGAAGAATGCGGCTTAAAAAAATTTACTTTGCATATCTTCGCTTGGTGTCTCATTTGTCATCAACGCCCGATTTATTTGAATCTTGGCCGCCGAGCGCAGTCGAAACAGTCTCGAAAAGTTACGTAATCGTTGCTGACGCGCGATATTTGATCTCATGCTGAGTACTTTCAAGTTTCGGGGTCTACGCCGAAAAATTCGCGCTAGAATTGGTATGCGGTCTCAGAAAGTGGCAATACGCCAGCATGTGCCGTGGTACGTTAAATTTGGCGGTATCGGTCTGATGATGGGCGTGGCTGCGGCTGTCGCGTGGTGGTTTATCGACAACAGCTATCGGATTACCGGCTTTAACCGCGACGAAGCAAAGCAGCAAATTGCCGTTTTAACCGCAGAAAAGCTAAAGCTTCAGGAAAACTTTGATGCGATTAAAACCCAACTGAACGAGCACGAAAGCCAGCTCAAAGTAGAAAAGGCGTCGCAGGCTGAATTAGCCAAGAATATGACGCAGTTGCAGGACGAAAACTCTAACTTGAAAGAAGATTTGGGGTTTCTACGCAACATCATGTCTTCAGGCAAAGCGACGGAAGGCTTGACCATCAGCAATTTGAAAGTCGAGCCAGACGCACTGCCAAACGAATTTCGCTATCGTATGTTGGTAACCCAAGGCGGACAGCGTAAACTCGACTTCAAGGGCAAAGTCCAAGTGATTGCGCGAATTCAGCAAGGCGCGCAGCAAATAGCACTCAGCTTTCCCACCGACGCGGATTTGCGGGCAGCAGGCGGCGAACTCGATTTCCGCTACTACCAAAAAATCGATGGCCGGTTTAAGATTCCAGAGGGCGCTCAGTTAAAAAATGTCCAAATACGCGTACTTGGTTTACCCGGCTTTGATGTCAAAAGCCAACGCAGTATTAACCTTTAAGGAGTTTTTTTATGTCTTGGGGAAAAACCAATAAACCAAGCCCGATTGATAGTTTAATCGGCGTAGGGTCCACGATTACTGGTGATATAGAATTCACCGGCGGCCTCAGAATTGACGGCCACGTCATCGGCGATATTCGATCAGCGGGCGACAAACCGGGCACGTTGGTGCTGTCAGAGATGGCCAAAATCGAGGGCGCAATTGATGTTGATCATGTCGTCGTCAACGGCACTGTCGCTGGTCCGGTCAGAGCCAAGGAGTATCTTGAACTGCTTCCCAAAGCCCGCGTCACAGGTGATGTGAGCTATAAGACAATAGAGATTCATGTCGGCGCAGTCATCATGGGGCGTATGATTCATGAAGGAGAGCCCCGTTTTACGGACAAAGTAATTGAATTCAAGCCAGCCGTAGGGACTAGCCAGTAAAGTTAGTTCGATAGAACGTCAAAGCTCTTGACTAAGGATTCCTATAAATCAACACGATCTTGATTTTTAACGCATCAACCGCATCTTTTTAGTATTATTTTGGAGAACACCATGAACGATATGTCGATGATTCCACCAGCGCTCGTCTTCACTGACAGCGCAGCAGACAAAGTGAAGGCCCTCATTGTTGAAGAAGGCAATGACGATCTTAAACTACGCGTATTCGTGACCGGTGGCGGATGCTCCGGTTTGCAATATGGCTTTACCTTTGATGAGGTCACAAACGAAGATGACACCATCATGCAAAAAAATGGGGTGAGCCTGCTAATTGATCCGATGAGCTACCAGTATCTGATTGGCGCGGAGATTGATTACAGTGAAGGCTTGGAAGGCGCACAGTTCGTGATTAAAAATCCCAACGCGAGCAGCACCTGCGGTTGCGGCTCATCGTTCTCGGTCTAGTAAGGTCATTAGCGAAGCTGATTTAGTTACCAATAAAAAAACGGAGGCTTTTGCCTCCGTTTTTTTTCGGCATTAAACTCACGTTGGTCTTGCATGACCTATATCGATGGAAATTTTGCTCAATCTAAATAGAGTTCTTTCTGTCGTTGGATTTATGTGTTTTGGCCTTATTTCCAGTGTTTCGTCTGAAATCTCTTCGCTCACCGCTGAGAATAAAATATATTCGCGACGTAGGACTCTATCTATAATAATTGCGCATCACGATCGCTGCAAATTTAATAATTAGTAAAAATGTTGCGCCGCCGCGCACCATAAGCCCGCCAATGCGGGTCGTTAAATTCATTAAAGCACTTACTTTTTGCTCACTCTCTCTCCCATAAGGAAGGACCTGTCCGAATGTCACGCTCATCTGCTCGCTCGTCAGTACGCTCATCTTCTGGTTTTGCTTCTACCAAAATTATCACGGCAAGTATATTGCTGGCGCTGTCTGGAACCACCCTCGCCCAGATGCCTGCTCCTGTTCCCGCCGCAGTACCGGGTGCAGCGGGTACAGGCATTGGTACGCCGGCGGTGTTGCCGCCCACCGTGCCGGGTGCGCCTCGACCATTTAAAGAAATAATCAAAGACGCAAAAGAGATTCCGGGCTTTTTTACGCTCTATCAAAAAGATGAAAAAGTCTGGATCGCGATTAAGCCGGAGCAGTTTGATAAACCGTTTTTCTTCACTTACAACATTCCGCAAAGCGTGGGCGAGCGCGGACTGTACGGTAGTCAAATGGGCGGTGCCGAGATGGTGGTGTTCAAGAAAATCGGTAACCTGGTTCAACTTATCGCCAAAAACGCCGAGTTTTACGCCGCCCCTGGCACACCTCAGGCGCAGTTTGTCGCTGAAGGCTTTTCCGATAGCTTATTGGCCAGTGCCGTTGCCGCGTCTGCACCGAATACCGATAGCAAGGCAGTGCTGATTGAAGCCAACAGCTTGTTATTCACCGATATTCCCGGCTACCTGACGCGCCTGGAATTTGCTTATCGCATGCCGTTTTCGCTTGACACCCGCAACACCAGTTTTTCGAAAGTGAACAACACCGAGTTGCTCACCGGCCTTCAGGTTCAGGCGCATTTTAATGTGCCCAAATTATCTGCGCCGCCGCTGGTACCTTCGCCCGTACCGACGCCCACGCCGCCCAATTCCACACCAGATCCGCGCAGTATGTTTGTCAGCTTCTACTACAGCTTCGCCAAACTCCCAGATCAGCCTATGGCACCACGCATGGCCGATAGCCGTGTCGGGCATTTTGTATCATCACACACCGATTTCTCTGAAGACACTTTAGTGAAGACCAAGGTTCACATGGTGAACCGCTGGCGTCTGGAGAAAAAAGATCCGGCCGCCACACTTTCAGAGCCGAAAGAGCCCATTACCTACTGGATAGATAAAAACGTGCCGGCTAAATATCGAAAATCGGTTGCCGATGGCATTTTGGAATGGAACAAAGCATTTGAAAAAATCGGCTATAAAAACGCGATTGTCGTAAAGCAGCAAACCGACAAAGACGATTTCGACACCATGGACGCCCGTCACGCTTCGATTCGCTGGTTTGTCGGTGCCGACGTGGGTTTTGCCATTGGACCATCCCACAAAGACCCCCGCACCGGAGAAATTCTGGATGCTGACATCGGCATGTCGGATGTATTCGCGCGCGGTGCGCGTCGTCAGGTCGCAGAGGATTTGGGCAAGCTTTCCGTCTTTGATCCCAATCTGGCCGGCGCTTCTTCCGCCACGCTCAAGGACCAGAGTCTATTCATGAGCTGTAACTACGCATCGGAAAAATCTGCCGATATGGACTTCGCGATGGATTTGCTCGAGGCGCGCGGCATGGATATGGACAGCCCCGACGCCGAGGCGGTCGCTCAAGCGTATGTGCTTGACGTCATCATGCATGAAGTCGGACACACTCTTGGCTTCCGTCACAACTTCCGTTCATCGACCATTTATTCGGTCAAGCAAATCCAAGATCCCGCCTTCACCAAAGTCAGCGGCTTAGCCGGCTCGGTCATGGATTACAACCCGTTCAATCTTGCGCTCAAGGGCGAAAAACAGGGTGAATACGTGATGTCCACGCTCGGCCCCTACGATTATTTGGCCGTGGAGTACGCCTATCGCTCGCTAGACCCAAAAACCGAGAAAGCGGACCTGGCCAAAATTGCCGCGACCGCCACCACCAATCCGCTTCTCGCCTACGCGACCGACGAAGATGCCGGTGGTGCCGCGCCGGGAATGGATCCTGAAGTAAGCCGATTTGACATGGGTTCTGACCCACTTGAATACTACAAAAAACGCATGCAACTCACGCGTGAATTATGGGATCGCATTCAGAATTTACAGCTCAAAGATGGCGAGAGCTACGAACGCCTGACCCGCTCGTTCACTGCAGGTTTCCGCTCCCTTACCCAAGTGGCACCGCTGGCAGCGAAATACGTCGGCGGGGTGAGAAATCTGCGTGATTATGCGGGCACAGGGCGCCCGGTTTATGAGCCCACTCCCGCAGCCAAGCAGCGCGAAGCACTGAAACTGGTCACGGATGGGATTTTCAAATCAGACAGTTTCAAGCTGAAGCCAGAGTTCGTATCGCGTCTGGCCGTTGATCAGTTCGAGCGTCGCGGCGGTAACCCGGATATCTCCATTGCAAACGGCGTGCTTAATCTGCAAAAAGGCGTGCTGGATATTCTGATGGCCGATGCCGTTGCGCAGCGTTTGCTGGATTCGCAGGACAAAGTCGCCAAACCCGAAACGCTGCTCAAGCTATCTGATCTTTACGATACGCTGCAAGCGGCCATCTGGTCTGAACTGCGCGCGGGCGGCGACATTTCGTCCATGCGCCGCAATCTGCAGCGCGAGCATCTCAAACGTGTCTCTGGTGCCCTGTTGAAGGCCTCTGGCAACACGCCTGCCGATGCCCGCAGCCTGCAACGCGAAAACGCCATCGCGTTAAGCAATCAGATTCGTGGCGCACTGGGAAAACCGATGAGCAAAGAAGCCAAGGCACATTTGTCGGAGAGCCTCAATACGCTAAATGAAGCGCTCAAAGCGCCGATGCAACGGGCTGGTGTTTAACTATTAACTAACAACATCTTATTCCGCCGGCGCGCTAAACGTATATTTCCGGCGGGATATGGTGAAAACTCATTCAATTCAACTTGGTTTCGATCTCGGCGGGAAAACCCACCAGCTCGCCAGCGCCAGCACACCAAATACCGTATAACCAAGACCAAACACCCACGGCGGTGCGTCGTAGTAAAGCAGCTGGTGCAGCCAGTGCTCAACAAACCCGCCGCGATAGCAGTTGCCGCCCGATTGATCACACAGCCACATTTCGAGCGTGGTGAGCGGACACACAACCCCGAGCCATGCTTCGACCACAATTACCGCAATCGCCAGCAAGTGCGCTAACCGAAACCATAGCGCGTTGATCCACCGCAGCCATCGCAAATGCACCCAGCGCCCGGTATTGGCGACAACCACGACAACGAAACCGGCCACCACAAACGTCGCCACCGCCACATGCACGAGCAGCACCGCGTTCGCTAAAAACGCGGCTAACGAGGGGTCAATAATCATGCATGCAATTCCTTAGGGCTCCAGCCGCTGCTCGTGTTTACGCCAAGGCAACAGCAACAACCATCTTCGCTGCCCCGTAATTTAAATCTTAATCTGCCCATAAGTTGATCGATCTTTAGCGACTAGCGCAAGCAGCAATTCCCGCTCCTGTCTGGTTTTGACAGGGAATCTATCGAACTCGTTTCCGTTCAGTTTTACATCGGCAAACGACCCGGCCGCGTACTCATGAAAGTGCAAATAGGCCTCGGACTTCACGTAAAAAATTCCCGGCTTGCGCTCTGTCATGCCAGGCAGTTGTCGAAGGCTCGCCGGCAGTGATAACAGTACGCGCAGCGTTTCGCCGCCTCCTAAATTCATAAACCCTTGGGCAGATGAACTATGCCCAGCTACATTTGTATGAATACCCGCCCGCATCATCGAGAGTTTAGGCTCGTTTATTGATGGCATTCTTGAAGCTAAAACAGCTTGATTAGACCGTCAATGCTAGTGTTGCAAAAATGCGGCGGCGGCCATGACAGTTCTCATCCATCGCCAAAACAATCAATACTAAATCTTGAAGACGCGCATCACCAAGGTCAGCACCAACGAAATTAAAATCGTGGACGTAATCGGTAAATTAATTTCACGGCCTTTGTAGGTAAAACGGATATCACCCGGCAAGCGCCACAGACCCAGCTTCGACAACATCGGCGCGAACAGGCCGAGGACGATTATGCCGATGATGAGGACGATCAACCACTTCAACACTTACGAGCGCCCGCTGTCCGCGAGTCCTGGCGGCCCGGGTAATTCTGTCGCCGCACGTTCGCGAGTGATGGTCACGCCAACCTGCTTGACACCGCGCATATGGGCGATTTTGGCGACGCTGATTTGAATCCACTGCGCTTTAAAATCATGCAGCACCACGCCGGCAATATGCTCGGCCAATGCTTCCAACAATTTGAAATGCTGATCCTTTAAATCGGCGCGGATTCGATCCACCACTTTACCGTAGTCTACCGTGTGGGTGATGTTGTCGGATGCACCAGCTGCGTGGGTGTCCAGACCAATGTCGAGATTGAAATCGAGGGTTTGCGGCTTCAATTTTTCCCACTCGTAAATGCCGATCCAGGCGTCAGCGCGCATTTCGCGGATGAAAATTGTATCCATGTTGATTTTGCTTTTTAAAGTGGTGATTCAGGAATTTAACCGGCTGACGAAAACGTATTGACCATACGGACTCGCTATTTTTGATACGATTTTAAACATTCTGCCCGCGTATTGTAGAGTAGTGACTATGACAAATCCCCTCATCACCAGCATCGCGGCAGTCTTTATCGCGTATTTAATCGGCTCTCTCTCGTTTGCCGTGATTGTAAGCAAGCTATTCGGTCTACCCGATCCGCACACTTACGGCTCGGGCAATCCGGGTGCGACGAATGTGCTGCGCACCGGCAAAAAATCAGCTGCGATTCTGACGCTGGCAGGCGATGCGGCCAAAGGCTGGTTTGCGCTATGGATCGCGCAGCAATATGCGGCGCAATTTCAACTCGGCCCGATCACGCTGGCGTGCGTGGCGCTTGCCGTTTTTCTGGGCCATTTGTTCCCAATATTTTTTAAATTCAAAGGCGGCAAAGGGGTGGCGACTGCGGCGGGTATTTTGCTGGCGATCCAGCCGTGGTTGGGCTTGGCAACCTTGGCGACTTGGGTGATCATCGTGTTTTTCTTTCGTTACTCGTCACTGGCCGCGCTCGCCGCGTCGGTGTTTGCGC
This sequence comes from Burkholderiales bacterium, assembly GCA_038236905.1. Lineage (GTDB taxonomy): Bacteria > Pseudomonadota > Gammaproteobacteria > Burkholderiales > Usitatibacteraceae > UKL13-2. The sequence continues at coordinate 30,275 of JBBRZG010000012.1, read as the reverse complement.
CGTTTTATACGTTTTTGCTGTTTGGGATTGACACACCGCGTTCGCCGTATTTATTCGCGGTGATTGTGATGTGCGCGCTACTGGTTTGGCGGCATAAGGAAAACATTACGAAGCTGCTCAACGGCACGGAATCACGGCTAGGGGCGAAAAGACCCGCCGCAGAATAAAAAAAACCCACTTCGCACTTAAGCGCAGTGGGTAAATCGCCGGGTTGCCCCGGCTCCTCAGGGAGAGAACCTACATTGTTGATACGCGACTCACCGCCAATCAGATGTAGCTAAAAAATATTTGGCAAGATTTATAGAATAAGCTTCCCCGCGACGTGTTGGGGCTTATTGCGTGACGATTACGCGATGCATCGGCGCGAGCACCGCGAGCAACTTGTTTTGCGAAGGGAATGGCACATTGTTTTTATCCATCGCAAATTGCAGTTGTTCAACCAGCGCGTTGAAATTCTCACGATTGATGCCTAATTCGCGATGAACCTGCGTCATGTTGCCGCCCTTATATTCACACGGCCCCTTGAGGATGGCGCAGATTTGATCGACCAGTTGTTCTTTAACGCGTACTTGATCGGCAGCCTCAAACGACGATTTGGTACGCGGATCTTTTAACAATCCGACCATGAAGTCATCCATTATTTTGACCAGCCCGGCTCTTTCGCCAAAGTCCTTGAATATTGCGGCGTCAGCTACTTGCGCACCTTCTTGCGCGGAGACTTGGGTGGTGACGAGGGCGGCTGAAGCGCTGATGCTAACCGCGAGCAATGCAAAACAGATTTTTTTCAACATGATTTTTCCTGACGATATTTAAATGGTTTTGACTAAAACGCCAAGCGGATCTGAAATCAACTTGGAAAATTAAAAAGAATTGAAAATTAATTTAAAAGCTTAAAAACCGATTTGCACCGACAGGTACGGTGCCTTCTGTTTTTCCTTAATCACAATATTGCCGAGGTCGACATAGGCGAGCGTGACTGAAATATTCTTAGTCGGTGCGTAGGCCAGAAATACGTCATACCAATCGTTTTCCTTGAATCCAAGGTTATCCGGCTTCTGCCTAAACTCTGCACCGATCGCTAAATCCTTGCGCAGCAAATAGGCAATAGAGCCCTCAGCGTAGGCCTTGTATTTATTTTTTGTATTTGTGCCGAAACCGAGAATACCGGTCTGGTTTGCCTTGGTCAGACGCACGGTGCCGTTCACCAAAATGCTGGAACTCAAGAAAAGCTTGGTGGCGGAAGCGTAATAATCGGTACCCTTATCACTCTTAATCCCGAGCGCACGCAACAAATCGCCACGATCATTTTCCTTATGCTGCAAGCCCACCGCGATCTGGGGGAGCCATGAATCCTGCTCCAGCACCGCATCACCTGCCACGCGCACTTTTGCGCCATAAACCTTCTGCGTAAATTTGTAGCCTTTGCCCAAGCCCAGCGCACCGCCGACTTCACGCGTATCAAATTTTTGCTCCGCGTAGGACAACTCCACGCGATCAAACAAACCGACCATCGCCCCGGCGACGTCCAAGTTGTAGTCGTTGGCACGAACATGCGTATAGAACACCGAACCGCCGACCTGCTCTTTGGTGCCATTGCCGCCGATGATCGCCCATGGCGTCAATCCACCACCGGCCGCGCCTTCGATATTGGTCACACCGCCCGTAAGCAGGAGTTTTGACGAAAAGGTCGGGCCGGATTTTTCGCTATCTTCCGCGACACGGGTTGGGGTTTCTGGTTTTGTTTGCGCAAAGACGCTGCCCGAGAGCGCGCATAAACATGCAGCCACGCAAAACGCGGGCGATTTCAATGAAATATTTTTTATAGGCTTCATTAATATGATTTCCTTGGAGGATTGTTTATTTTGTCATGCGATTTGGAGTTGTCCGGAGGTTACGCGTCAGTGCGCTATTCAGATGTGAAGTCACTTGCGAAAAACGTTAAACTTTGTAACAGTAAATTGCGTGGCGGGTGTAGTTCAATGGTAGAACGGCAGCTTCCCAAGCTGCATATGACGGTTCGATCCCGTTCACCCGCTCCAAAAACTAAAGCCTGCGTCACGCAGGTTTTGCTTTTTTCAACCCCAACACTGGCCCGCATTCCATCACCGTTCCCGGACAAAACTGCCGCTTGAACTAGTGTTTGCGGAGATGCAACACCGACACGATAAGATCATTCTAGTTTTGCAATAGAAATCGGTTATGTAGATTAAGACCATTTTTTGGTGGCTAATAACTTTCAAAGCTTAAGAAGATGAAGGTAATGTTCGCGACGCAAATTATTTCCTGGCAAAAAAAACATGGCCGTCATGGCCTGCCGTGGCAAAACACCCGCGACGCCTATCGCGTATGGCTTTCCGAAATCATGTTGCAGCAAACTCAGGTAGGCACGGTCATCCCCTATTACGAACGTTTTTTAAATTCCTTCCCAACCATCGATGCGCTTGCGACGGCGACCGACGATCAGGTCATGCAGCATTGGGCCGGCCTCGGTTACTACGCGCGGGCGCGCAATTTGCACCGTGCCGCGAAGCAGGTGGTCGAGCGGCACGGCGGCATTTTTCCAAATGCATTTGAAGACATCCATGCGCTGCCCGGTGTGGGCCGCTCTACCGCAGCGGCGATTAGCGCTTTCGCGTTTGGTGAGCGACGAGCCATTCTCGATGGCAACGTGAAACGGGTATTCGCGCGGCATTTTGGCGTCGAAGGAGATGTGAAATCAAAAGCGGTCGAGGCGCAGCTCTGGGCGCAAGCCGAGGCGGAATTGCCCAAAAGCGGCGATAACACAGGCGCGGAAACGAGCATTGAAAACTATACACAAGGCCTGATGGATTTGGGCGCTACATTGTGCGTTCGCACCAAGCCCGCGTGTCTTTTGTGCCCGGTCGCTGCGAGCTGCGTGGCGCTTAAATCCGGCCGCGTTGATGCGCTGCCCGGCAAAAGCGTCAAGCGCGAGGTGCCGCACAAACAGACGCGCATGCTGGTGGTTATTGATCGCGGTGAAGTACTGCTGGAAAAGCGGCCACCCACGGGTATCTGGGGCGGATTATGGTCCTTGCCGGAAATATCAATGGCAGATGATGCCAGCGAAAAGGCTCATGCACGGTTCGGCTTTAAATCACGAGTCGTGCGCGAAATGGACATGGTTCCGCACGGCTTTACCCACTATTCTTTGTCCATATATCCGCTGGCGCTTGCCATCGTTCAACGCCCGGTCGCCGTCATGGAGCCGGGGATTATGTGGGTCAATCTCAAGGACGCGCCAAGCGCAGCAGTGCCTGCACCGGTAAAACGAATCCTAAAATTATTGGCTCCTAAGAAGACACTTAAATGAACAAACACTAGAGCTATCGCGGCATTCCAAAACTAAATGACTGAAGATACCCGCCAATGCTAGGGTTTCAAATTAAAATCGGGCCTATATAAAAAACGCCGGGCAATAAATTGCACGGCGTTTCTTTAAATATGAGGCCGCTGGGCGACCTACACTATTTTATGCGGCTGGCTGGTTTTAGCTGGTTTTATTAAGCGGCTGCGGCTGTTGTCGCAGCGGCCTTGGCACCTATTGCCTTGATCGCAGCTGACAAGCGGCTTTTATGACGAGCGGCTTTATTTTTGTGGATAATTTTTTTATCAGCAATCGAATCGATCGTGGAGGTCGATGCTTTAAATACGACTTCTGCTGCGGCTTGATCGCCTTTGGCAATCGCAGCGGTTACTTTCTTGATCGCAGTGCGGAGCTCAGAGCGCTGCGCTTGATTGTGCGAGCGGGCTTTAACAGCTTGGCGTGCACGTTTTACAGCTTGCTTAGTATTTGCCATTATTTATCCAGATTTATGTCTATGTTGATGCACGAATGTACGCGAGAAACGCAACGAAGCCTTGTATTATAGCGCCTCCTCAATAAAAAGCAAACCGTCTGTTTTGATTGGTTTTTCTGGTGCAAATCGGCCTTAAAAATCGTTCGAATTGGCGTGAAGCCGCCTTTCGTAATTTTAGCGATCAATGAACCTATTTCGGGCAGCGCTTTCCATCTCGGCGATGACATTTTTGTCGCGTATCACCGGGCTCGCCCGGGAGATTATCGGTTTCAATTTATTCGGTGCCGGTGCGGCCATGGATGCGTTTCAGGTGGCATGGCGGATTCCGAATCTGCTGCGCCGACTCTTTGCTGAGGGCGCGTTCAGCCAGGCGTTTGTGCCGGTTTTTGCCGAATACAAAAACAAGAATGGCATTGGCGAAACCAAACAGCTAGCCGATCACGTGGCGAGCTTACTGGTCATTATCTTGTTCGTGGTAACGGCGGTTGGGGTGATCGCAGCACCGGTGTTGGTCTACGCAACGGCTTCGGGTTTTAGCGCAAACCCGGACAAATTCGCGCTCGCGGTGCAACTCGTTCGCATCACGTTTCCGTATATTTTCTTTATTTCTCTGGTCGCCCTCGCAGCCGGGATTCTCAACAGTTTTTCAAAATTCAAAACGCCGGCTTTTACGCCCGTATTGCTGAACCTTTGCGTGATTGCCGCCGCCATCTGGCTGGCGCCCCACGTGAACCCGCCGATCTTGGCGCTGGCCATCGGTGCCTCGCTGGGTGGCGTGGTTCAGCTCGCGTTTCAATTTCCGGCCTTAAAAAGCATTGGCATGCTGCCACGCATTTCCGTCAACGCCTGGCAATTTCGGAATGACCCAGGCGTCGCCCGCATTCTGAAATTGATGGGGCCGGCAATTCTCGGCGTCTCGGTCGCGCAGATTTCGCTTTTGTTGAATACACAAATCGCCTCGTTTTTGCAAACCGGTTCTGTCTCGTGGCTCACCGCAGCCGATCGATTGATGGAGTTTCCTTCAGCATTACTCGGCGTGGCGTTGGGCACCGTACTGTTGCCTTCACTCGTAAAATCACACACCCAAGGTGATCCGGCAGAATTTTCTCGATTACTCGATTGGGGTCTGCGATTAACCCTGATGTTGACCCTCCCCGCGGCGTTGGCACTAGCCATCCTCGCGACACCGCTACTGGCCACCCTGCTGCACCGCGGTGCCTTTACCGCCACTGACGTGTTCCAATCGCGGGCGGCATTGGTGGCATATTCGGTCGGATTGACCGGCATTATTCTTATCAAGGTATTAGCGCCCGCCTACTACGCGCGCCAGAACATTAAGACGCCGGTAAAAATCGCCATCGTCACGCTGGTAGTGACGCAGTTTTTAAATCTCGCATTCGTTCCGATTTTTAAACACGCGGGTCTGGCATTATCCATTGGCCTCGCGGCATGCGTGAATGCAGGATTGTTATTCTATTTTTTGCGCAGAGATAAACTGTTCGCGCCACAACCAGAATGGCTCACTTTTTTTATCAAACTCGCCGTCGCCCTCTATTTAATGGGCGGCGCCATCTGGTGGCTGTCAGGCAACGATGCGAATTGGTTACAGATGAACACACTCACCAAATGCATAAAACTCGGCGGAGTGATCGGGGCGGGAATCGGCGTGTATTTTGCCAGCTTATGGGTAATGGGTTTCCGTTTGCAAGATTTTGCAAAGCGCTCAATATAAAATCAACATGAAATTGCACAGAACACTTGACGCGCAATCAGCTCCGTTAGCCCTCGCAATCGGCAATTTCGACGGCGTACATCGCGGACATCAAGCCATTTTAGACGCCACCCGGAACGCCGCGTCCCGCTTGGGCCTTGAGTCTGCCGCGATGACCTTTGCACCGTTGCCGCGCGAGTATTTCGCGCGTCTGCGCGGCGACGCGGCACTGGCTCCCGCCCGCCTGATGAGCGTGACTGAAAAGCTCGCTGCGTTCGCACATAGCCCTATGCGCCACGTTTTTATTCCGCATTTCAATCACGCATTCGCCTCGCTCACGCCGCTTGAATTTATGTCGGCATTACGCACCATGAATGTGAAGTGGCTGATGGTGGGCGAGGATTTTCGCTTTGGTGCCAAACGCGCGGGCGATGTAGATATGTTGCGCGAATACGGATCTGCGCATGGTTTTGGAGTGGAAACGATGGCGGATATTGCAGACGCCGGCGGGGAGCGCATCTCATCCACCGCGGTACGATCAGCGCTCTGCAGCGGCGACTTGTCAGCTGCAGAGCGCATGCTAGGTCAACCGTATCGCATCGTTGGCCGCGTCACGCACGGCAAAAAACTCGGCCGCACGCTGGGCTTTCCCACGGCGAACGTGGCACTCACCGGCAGAAAACCTGCCCTCGCGGGGGTGTTTGCGGTAGAATTTAGGCTTGTAACTCGCGGGCTCGAGGGAGTGGTGAGGACAAGTGTTGAAAATGCCAATTTACTTTATGGCGTTGCAAATCTCGGCACCAATCCTGTGGTTTCAATCGAAAACCGCCACCATCTCGAAGTCTTCCTCTTTGATTTTCCGAACAAAAATTCGGACAACGACTTGTACGGCAAACGCGTGCAGGTTGAATTCATCGAAAAAATCCGCGACGAGCAAAATTTTGCCGGCCCCAATGCGCTAAAAGCACTGGTCGCGCAAATGCATGATGACTGTGCCGTAGCCAAGCGAATTTTGAAGATCGGAACATGATGGACACCAAGCCGGAAAAAATGGATTACAAATCGACGCTGAACCTGCCCGATACGCCCTTCCCTATGCGCGGCGATCTCGCCAAGCGCGAGCCGGGCTGGATCAAGCAATGGCAGGATAGAAAACTTTACGAGAAAATTCGTGCGGCTTCGCTCGGCAAGCCGAAATTCATTTTGCATGACGGCCCGCCGTATGCGAACGCCGCGATTCATATCGGCCACGCGGTCAATAAAATTTTAAAAGACATCGTCGTGAAGTCCAAGCAGATGGCGGGCTTTGACGCGGTGTATGTACCGGGCTGGGATTGCCACGGTATGCCAATTGAAATTTTTGTCGAGAAGCAGCACGGTAAAAGCCTGACGCCACTACAAGTGCAGGGCTATGCGCGCGCGCATGCCGAATCACAAATCACGCTGCAAAAAGCTGACTTTATCCGGCTCGGCGTGCTGGGCGATTGGGATCATCCGTATAAAACCATGGCGTTCGAAACCGAAGCCGCCGAAATCCGCACGCTCGGAAAATTGCTCGAACGAGGTTATGTGTATCGTGGCCTGAAGCCGGTCAACTGGTGCTTCGATTGTGGCTCAGCACTCGCCGAAGCCGAGGTGGAATACGAAGATAAAGTATCCACCGCCATTGATGTGGGTTTTCCGATTCTGATTTCAGAACGGGAAAAATTGGCGAAAGCATTTGGCCTCGCGGCCGCACCCTCCGGCCCGATTTTTGCGGTGATCTGGACAACCACGCCGTGGACGATTCCGGCCAATCAGGCGCTGAATATTAATCCGGAATTCGACTATGCACTGGTTGAAACCCCGCGCGGATGCTTGATCTTGGCGGCATCGCGGGTGGAAGAGTGTCTTAAAATCTATGCGCTTGAAGGTAGAGTATTAGCGACCACAAAAGGTCAGGCGCTGGAACGCATCACATTCAAGCATCCTTTCTACGATCGCTTTTCGCCCATATTTTTAGCCGATTACGTCGCGCTTGATACCGGCACGGGCATTGTCCATTCCTCGCCTGCCTATGGCGTAGATGACTTTGCGACCTGCAAAAAATACGGCATGAAAACCGAAGACATTCTTAATCCCGTGATGGGCAATGGAGTCTACGCGTCAACGCTGCCTCTATTCGGTGGCATGTACATCTGGAAGGCGCAGGCCGAGATTGTTAAAACGATCGAAGCTGCCGGGGCGCTATTCCATTCAAATGATTTCAAACATTCTTATCCGCATTGCTGGCGACATAAAACCCCGACCGTGTTTCGTGCAACGGCACAATGGTTTGTTGGGATGGACCTGGCCGCGAAAGGTGAAACGGAAACTCTGCGCGAGCTGGCATTAAAGGCAATCGACGCGACCGCATTTTTCCCCGACTGGGGCAAGGCCCGTCTACATGGCATGATCGCCAATCGGCCAGACTGGTGTATCTCGCGGCAGCGAAATTGGGGCACACCGATTCCGTTTTTTCTGCATAAAGAAACTGGCGAATTGCATCCGCGCACACAAGAGCTGCTGGAAATAGTCGCCACGCGCGTGGCTAAGGAAGGTATTGAAGCCTGGCAGCGCTTGACGGCCGAAGAGCTGTTGGGTGACGAGGCCAAGCACTACGACAAGATCGGCGATACGCTGGATGTGTGGCTCGATTCAGGCTCGACCTTCAACACTGTGGTCGCGAATACACCCGCGCTCGTGAAGCCGAACACACACGGCAAACCGGGTCAATCAGACTTGTATCTGGAAGGCTCGGATCAGCATCGCGGTTGGTTCCATTCATCATTGCTGGTGAGCTGTGCGCTCAACGGCCGTGCACCGTATCAGAATTTGCTCACGCACGGTTTTGCGGTCGATGGGCAAGGTAAAAAAATGTCGAAGTCGCTGGGCAACGTAGTTGCGCCACAGAAGATTTCGGATACGCTGGGTGCGGAAATTCTGCGCTTGTGGGTCGGCTCAACCGACTATACGGGAGAGCTTTCGATCTCGGATGAGATTCTGAAACGAGTCGTAGAAAGCTATCGCCGCGTTCGCAATACGGTGCGCTTTTTGATGGCGAATACGTCGGATTTTGATGCCACGAAGAATGCGTTACCGGTTGAAGAATTGCTGGAAATTGATCGCTACGCTCTGGTGCTCGCAGATGATTTGCAGAAAAAAGTCCGGGCACATTACGAGAAATACGAATTTCAGCCCGCGATGCAATTAATCCAAAATTTCTGCTCTGAAGATTTGGGCGGATTTTATTTGGATATTTTGAAGGACCGCTTATATACGACAACAAAGGACGGCAAGCCACGTCGTGCGGCGCAGACCGCGCTGCATCATATTCTGCAGATGCTCACGCGATTGATTGCGCCCGTGATGTCGTTTACGGCTGAGGAGATTTGGTCGGTGCTCAATGTTGGCAAGGACGATAGCGTGTTTTTGCATGACTATTACTTGTTACCGTCGTTTAGTGGTGCTGCCAATTTGAAAGATAAATGGAAAAAAATTCGAGATATCCGTAGGGATGTGCTTCGAGAAATTGAGACGCATCGCAGTAATGGAGCTCTTGGCTCATCTCTTCAGTCAGTCATAGAGCTGATTGCCTCAGCTAAAGATTATGAATTGTTTCAATCGTTGAATGACGACCTACGTTTTATTTTCATTACTTCGGAAGCGACAGTACGTGAGGTTTTGACTGACGGACCTCTTGTTGAGATGTTTAAGGTCTCAACAAACAAAAAATGCGAACGCTGCTGGCACTATCGTGCCGATGTTGGGTCTCACGTCGAGCACGCTACGCTTTGCAATCGCTGCGTGGATGTTGTCGTCAATCACAAAGATGAAGATCGTCAATATGCATAACTTACGCTGGACGAAATGGCTGGGTATCAGCGCGATTATTTTCGTGCTGGATCAAATGACTAAATACGCGATGACGTCGAATTTTGCTGACTATGAATCGCGGACAATCTTGCCGTTTTTCAATTTGGTTCTTACCTACAACAAGGGGGCCGCGTTCAGTTTTTTGAATGATGCATCAGGCTGGCAACGTTACTTTTTTATTGCGGTCACGATTATTATTTCCGCCGCATTAGTTTGGATGATGCGGGCGAATCACCACAACCGCCTGCTGTGCACCGCGCTGGCGCTCGTGATCGGCGGCGCGATTGGAAATCTGTATGACCGCGTCATTCATGGGCAGGTTACGGATTTCATTCAAATTCACGCCATGGGGTTTATGAATTTGCCGCCGTGGCCCGCATTCAATATCGCGGACTCCGCGATTTGTGTCGGTGCGGCTCTGCTTATCTGGGATTCGTTCCGCAGTTCGGCTAGACATAAAGTAGGCGCGTGAGTAGCGTGCAAAATAAGTGGCAAAAAATCATTGCCAGCAAGACGGCGCTGGCAAAACGCAGTAACGAAGCTGGCACGCAATCTGGTATTCGGCCCGGGAAAATCTCGCCCGACGTGCGCATTCCGCAGGGCCAGACGCGGGTAACCGATTTTCCCGTCCTCGACATGGGGGTTCGCCCTTCGATTGACACGCCAACTTGGACGCTGAAATTGTTTGGGTTAGTCGCAAACGAAGCGACGCTAAATTGGAAGCAATTCAAAGCATTACCGCAAACCAAAATCGTCGCCGATATGCATTGCGTGACGCGCTGGTCGCAGCTGGATATGGATTGGGAAGGCGTGTTGGCACGTGATTTAATCGCACTGGCGCAGCCGTTGGAGACCGCACAATTTGTGACACTGCACGGCCATGACGGCTACTCAACCAACCTGCCGTTAGAAGCGTTGCTCGATGATGACGTCCTGATCGCACATTCCGTTTTCGGCGAACCGCTGTCGATGGAACACGGCTGGCCCGCGCGATTGGTGGTACCGAAACGCTATGCGTGGAAAGGGGCAAAATGGATCTCCGCGATAGAATTTCATGAGCAAGATCGCCCCGGTTTTTGGGAAGTGCGCGGCTACCACAATGACGCTGATCCTTGGAAGGAAGAGCGGTTTGGATATCCGGAAGGCTCATACGAGAATTTATTGTAACGCTAGACTGGAGGCGGCTTTTCAGTCACAAATGGCTTGAAATACGCGCCAGTTCTAGTATTTTATTTTCAGATCCGCGATTAAACGTAACTTGAGTTTAACCAATTATCTGAACAAAACAGTTTCCCCGCGAAGTCGGAAATAGGTAAATTTACGATTTGATTGCAGCACCCATTGCAACGAGCATAAGGCCACACAATGAACACCACCGAATCCGAAATCCTTCTCGCCAACCCGCGGGGCTTTTGTGCAGGCGTTGACCGTGCGATTGAAATTGTCGAACGCGCGTTGGCGCTTCACGGCGCGCCCATCTACGTGCGCCATGAAATCGTCCACAATAAATTTGTGGTCGATGATTTGCGCAACAAGGGCGCGATTTTCATTGAAGATTTGGCGGACGTGCCGAAGGGCGCGACGCTTATTTTCAGCGCGCACGGCGTTTCAAAAGCGATCAGAATCGAAGCCGATGCGCGTGGATTTCAAGTGTTCGATGCCACCTGCCCGCTGGTCAAAAAAGTCCATGTCGAAGTTGCCAAAAAACGTGCTGAAGGTTTCGAAATCGTGATGATCGGCCACGACGGTCACCCTGAAGTCGAAGGCACGCTTGGCCAATCGGACACGGGTATGCATTTGGTTGAAACGGTCGAAGACGTCGCAACACTAAAGATCAACAGCGAAAAGCTAACCTACGTTTCGCAGACGACACTGTCCGTTGATGATTGCCAAAAAGTCATCGTCGCCCTCAAAGAAAAATTCCCCCACATCGTTGGCCAGAAACAAGACGACATTTGCTACGCCACGCAAAACCGTCAGGACGCAGTGAAATTTATGGCACCGCAGGTCGAAGTTGTCATCGTCGTCGGCTCACGCACCAGCTCGAACACCAATCGACTACGCGAGCTTGCCAATTTGCTTGGCTGCGAGACGCATCAAGTCGACAGCGCCGCTGAGCTAAAAGAAGAGTGGATCGCCGGCAGAAAGCGCATCGGCGTCACCTCAGGTGCATCCGCGCCTGAAGTGCTGGTCAGGGATGTGATTGCGAAATTAAAATCGCTCGGTGCACAAAGTGTGCGGGAGCTTGACGGGATCACGGAGAATATTGTGTTTCCGCTGCCGAAGGGGTTGGGGGTGGGGCTAGTCGGTGGCCATAGCGCGGAGCGAACTTTGTGATGCACACCGATCAAATGGAAGTATGAAAATTACTTTCAAAAATGAAAACGGCAGCTTTTAGAGCTGCCGTTTTTCATTGCGTTGTTGCGTTACGCAAGCCTATCGCTATTCAATAATCTCTCTGTAATTTACCACCGACCCTTGGAAGCCACCAGGGAATGGAATTTCAAGTTTCGAAATGCTCCCTTTGTTGTCCAAAACTTGTCCCACCAACTTGCCGCCTGTGACTTTAACAAGCTGAAAACCTGTGTATTGTGGCGAACCAACCGTACCGCCAAGGTAAGTCTGGCCTCCTACCGGATCGATAACACTATTGCCCGCTGTGCCAGTGCGCGCATATGCAGTTCCAAAAGCATCTGCATCACAGGGATCGTTACTTGGTGTAATTGTGAATGCAATCAGAACCCCAAGTGGTGCCACTAGGGGTTTGACCACCCGTTCGCCTGTTCCAGAAGTCAGGTCTTCAAACCAACCGTCTAGAGATGATGAAACGTTAGCGACATTAGTCGAACGCGCGATTGATTGAAGCGAACCTCGACCCAACGGCAGGCTTGTTGTCTTTGGGGTGAATACCGTTCCGTCCCTGAAGTTGTAAATTGTTTGCTGCTGCAAATCTGTAAGCTCACCCACATTAAGTAGCTTACCAGTGCCGACTGCAACAAAACGAGTACCCGTCACTGGGTCAGCATATGGAACAGGATAAGTCGATATGGCTTGTGGCTGACCTGAGGAGTCACGCAACTGGGCGAATTTAACTCCTGCTGTTGTGTATGCCGCCGTTGTACTAATATCAAATCGCCAAACATTGCCGACAAGATCACCTCCATAAATCTCTGTGGCCGTAAAGTCTGTTGAATCCGGGACAAACGCTTCGATATTCCCGAGGTTGATAGGGCTTCCCGCACTTCCATCGGAGGTAATAAACTTGTGCAATAACGCCCCTGTCTTCACGTCCACGATGTACACGATTCCCTTACCTGCATTAGGGCCCGAAACATTATTGTAGCCACCCGCAAGTGCAACAACCCAGCCAAAGCGTCGCGTTTTCATAATCACAGGAGAACCGTAAGTGAAGCCCATATCCACGTCAGTGAACTCCCACAGTACCCGATTAGAACTTAAGAGCGCTGATTCAGATGTTGCTGTAGTAGGTGGTGCTGTGACGTCCAACGCAAAATATCCCGCCCCTCCTTTGCCCAGCCCTGAGATTAAGACTGTGTGCCAGTCAGTATCAGTTGGCGGGTTAGGTGTTGGTGTTGGCGAGCCAGACGATTGACTGGTCCGTTTAAAATCCACGTCTCTCACTGCCAAAGCGCTATCCACGTAAAAATGGTGTGCGAATTTTTTAGGCGCTAAGTCGGTCAGCTTATAAGTTTGAGCAACAATACCGGACGCATCTGCGCGAAATAAAAAGCTCGGCATATAAGCCCATACCTCTTTGCCCGCATCTGCGCCAGTCGCCGTGCCATTTACCGCATGCAAGAATCCATCATTTGCGCCGAAATAAACCATCGGTGTGCGTGACGCATTGGCCGCCTTAAAGGCCTGATATCCTGGATTGAAAGAGTCTGTATAAACTGCCACTGGTGTGGTTATGGCGACGGGATCGGAATTTATGATGTCACCTAATCTACTCGCCCGGGGGCGATATCTGAAGCTTGTGCTACCTGTCTGATCCTCGTTCGTTTTGTCGCCGCGCAAATAATTTAAAACTGCCTGCTGTTCCGATATCAACTTAGGCGCTACAGTTAGCGGTGAGCCCAGCGATGCTTGCTGTAGGGGAGTTAAAGAATTTAAACGCAATGCCACCGCTACCCCGTTGGCTGTCGTTAGAAGTTTACGAGATGTATCCCACCCTAAGCCCGCCGATTGTGAATCGAGAATCCCCGCATGCTTCCAAACATCCCCAACCAGCGGCAAACCAGTATCTGGGTCGAGTCTTTTTGCCGTAAGTTCACCAGTCCACTGACCTGATCTATAGCTTGGCACGTATGCCAAATTATCGGGGCCGCCAGTAGTTAGATTAGCGTTAGCTAAAGCAACACCTGCCGCAGTACCTGACCTGCCTGAAGCATCGCCCAGTGCATCAGAGACCGCTTGTGCGAGCTGTGAAGCGCTGTCGACGTTGAAAAACAAACCGCGGGAATTGACTGTGGCATGCCACAAATCGTCAATTGCAGACGGAGAGTTATTAATGGGATTTGGCCATACAAGCGGATTGGCGGTGTTGCCGATGTCGGCTAGCGTCTGATTCGTTATGGCCGGGTTTGCGTAGCTGTATGGTAACGTTCCCCTTGCTGCAATCGATATCCCATAAAGAGATAAATGCTGCCAACTTGCGGGATCGGCAGTCGAGGTCGGTACATTGTTCGGCAATGTAGGTCTCAAATCAGTTGCCCAATAATACGTCGCAATATCTGATAGCGTTGGTACTTTTATTTGGCTACCCGTCGCCGCTGCAGGGTTCTCACGATAGAGCTTCGGCCAAGCCGCACCTGTTACCAATCCAGCAACAGGGGTTGGAAGTGTTGGCACTTTGTCGTCTTGGTTTCCGGGCGCGAACGCCGGATTACCCTCGTTCCAATATCCGTCTGTCGACAAGAAATGAAAGTTAAGTTGGCAAGATTGCTGGATCGGATCGATGGCACCAGGCAAACCGACCGCTGCGCCGTTGCCTCTAAAATATTCTCCAATTCGAATATGAGCCGCGCGGGATGGCGTTCCTCCGCCTGGTGTTTGGCTATAAAAACGCTTGTACCAATTTTCCCTACTCATTCCAGTAAAGTCGAGAACGTTCAGATAATTCGCACCGAAATTGTTGATTGTATGGAAACCTACTCTATAGTCAGTCTTACTCAGGTCAGAAAAAGCTGCACCGGCAGCGCTTTTGATTGCGAGCATACGGGCGCGATAGTAGCTAAACCAATTAGCGAAGCTTTGTTTAACTGCGGCAGGTTGTAGAGTCACGTCAACGAGTGTGTAGGATGTATCTGCATAGCAAGTTCCAGGCACAGGCACCGGCGGCGTAGTCCCAGTGTACCTAGCATAATAGGCTTTTTGTCGCGTGTCGGACGCCTGATAACTTCCGAGATAATCATAGTTTGCGCGAAACGCCGAATTCAGGTCCAAGAGTGCAGATGTCGTAAACCAGCCCGCACCAATATTGTCCCGCCAATTTGCTGCAACGTTAAACCCGTCCCACGGTGCGGCATTAAACGGCACATCGGGAAAATCAAATGTCGTGTCGGTCGCCCCAACGTACCCCTTTGGCGCAGGATATGCAGCGGTTGGGTCAAAATAAAGCGCATTAGCAATATTATTTTTGAAACAGCGCTTACCAAAATTCGCATCCATACCATCTGGGACGTAGGATGATTGCATTGAACCCGAATTGTCTAGCGTAAACATGAAGTTCGGCTTAATCGTGCTGGTGCTAAGCGGGGGTTTATCGTCTAATACGGCTACGGCTGCTCCAGCGGACATAACGAATACCAGCGAATATAGAATAGAAGCCGTAGCAACGTACTTTCGAACACGAGAAAAATGAGTCATAGCTACCTCTTGAGCCAAGCGACGTTGGCGGTTATCTTACAAAACCATGGTTTGAAAATATGAAACTGAGTTTTTGGGGCCATCTACCCGCAGTGTTAACCGGACGTATACGGTGCCTGAAAGGCTGAATGTAGAGCTTCGCGTATAGATCGCGAGTGCCCCCGCTCCAGCGGCTTGACGACAAGAATTAGTGGCAGGATCCGGCGCACCGGCGACAGGACAAAGCCGCTCGGCCGTGTAGCGAAATAGATATCCGCCTCCACTTGGGTCGCCGATAGGAACTGCGAATTCGCCCAAGCCGGCAGTTCCAGTAGCTGAGCCTGGCGTCGTCGGAATTGGAGCGTTTAATAAAATGGTGGGAATCCCGCGCACATCGACTGCCAGACTATTAGCCGTTGCATAATAACCGGGGCCACTTGTGATGTCAGAATAAGGCAACTCACCCTGACCAGTACGAACCGCTAGGAGTTTGTTTAACGCATCCTGTATTCCGCGATTGGACTGACGATAAATGTCTTTCTTAAAGCCCAAATTGCCGGTCGCGGCCGTGGTGGTATCCACAGACCGTAGCAAGCCCAAGCTGGCGATCGTGAGCGCGACTAGTACCAAAAGCGCAACAATTAATACAATTCCCTGTTGCTTAGCGCGCGCAAACCGAGGCGACTGAATCAGACGGCGAGGTCTGTAGATAATTGTCGCTATCACAGCGGGCTCCTTACCATGTTAATAATCGGAATAATTGTTTCAAAGCGACGATAGCGAAAACATCGCCAATCACCGTTGGGGGATGCGCCCGCCGCACTTACGACAGGCAAGATATCGGCACCTTGTGGGTACTTCAACGAAGCATTAGGAGCCGAACCTTGCGAGTTGCTAACGGGCAGAAGATACCAGTTGGCAGGACTCGGGATAGGCGTCACGTTACAAAGGCCGGTCGTACGATCAGGTGCTTCATATTGTTGAGAGCGGGCAAGTATCGCGAGGCGGATAGCCTTAATTTTGTTGAGCGCAGACGTTGTGGACGGGGTAGCCACACTTCCGGGCCTTACAATTGCGGATACATTTGCCCAATTACCCGTCGGCTCAACCCAATCGTCAATGCTGTCATTCAAATCATTGTCGATGCCATATTGAGCTTGAATATTAACAATTCCATCTGCGAGCACACGCTGGGTTATACGGTTTGTTCCGGTGCCTTCCTCGGTAAGCCCAGGGAGGAAACTGGTTTCGACCAACTCTTGCCGCGCGTTGACGCCTATCGAAATGAAGTAAGGCGATGGGCCTACATCATGTGCGTTGGTCCTTACCGGGAAATTGGATAATGCCGGCACACCCTTTGCCAACGTAATAGTATTTCCCACACCGGGTCCACTTGAGAGAGCAGTAATTCTTCTGAGCGTGCATGGACTATTACTAATCGGCCCCACGCCACCTGCTTCAACGAGCAGCGCAATGTCAGCCGGGCGTCCAATTGACGCTACCCGCCAGCCTAGCGTGTTGTCAGCAAAATTGATTGCCGTCGCACCAGTCGTAACCGGGCCTGCCGCAGTAGGATTAGTTGCAATATCCGCGTTACCGCTCATTATTACGAGCACGTCCGACGTCCCAAGAGTCCCTCCAGCGAGCTGGCTGCCATCAATGATACGTACCGGCGCAACGGGAGTTTGAATACCACCAATTCTAGTCGTGGCCGCACCCGTTCCCAGACCAGGCTCCGGGTTTAGGGGGCAGCCGAGCAATAAATTGGGTTGCACCGAACTATTTGAACCAAGCAACTGCGCCTCGTTGGTCGTCGCGATACCCGAGCCCGACGTACGGATGTATTGCTCCATGGTGTAGAGCGCTACCGCACCACTCGTCTGCGCGTCACCAGCTGACACCGTAGTTCGCTTAAAACCTTCGGCATTTTGATAGACGGTAAAGATAACAATGGTGCCAAGCAAGCCGATAACCATCGCGACCAATAGTTCGATCATCGTGAAACCCTGTGACACAAATCGGAGCTTTGAAATAGTGTTCATCGTTTAAATATACCGTTCATGTTTAAGGCTTTATGACCGACGTCGTCACGAGCTTTCGGGGCGTTGCTGCAGGGTCATTTGGCGCAATCCACTGAATGCTGATAAATACGATTGCGGCAGGCGGGACTGACGCAACTGCGCCAGTCTTCGCTTGAGTTACCGTCACGGTTAGCGGCGCGGCAACAGTACCAGCCTGCGGAATACCACCGCTTGCCACGTCCTGCACCCGTGTTTTCCAACGCAAAAACCCACCTCCGGCTGGTCCCGAACCATATTTAGCCTGAAGAGCAGCCCAGTCTATATTGCCGACCGCATCCCGACCATCCACGGTCATTTCGGATAAAAGCTGGTCGGAAAAAAATTCTGCGTCCATCCGAATTTTTGCGTCTGAATTCGAGCGAACAGCAGCAGCTTGGACCCCCATTAACGCAATGACACCAATAGTGAAGATGAGAATGGCGACCATCGCTTCGATGAGCAAAACACCGGACTGAAACTTGCTAGAGACCGTAGGTCGGCTTGTCATTTCTAGCATCCTCGCGTGTTAGTGGCGTAGGTCAGCTTTGGATCGCACATACGTGATGCACCTGTTGCAGTAAGTACGACATTCATACACCTGACTTTGCCACCCGCGGTTTCACACGCGCTTTTACTGGGTTTTGACATTTCCAGAGCAACCGCTCCAGTTGTTACTCTTCCCAATGAATCAAAAGTAACAACGATATTTGCCGGTGTTGATACAAGAAAACTCTCCTCCGTAAGATCACGGCGGCGAACGTCTTCTGGTGCTCCCGCTCCAGGGTTGGTGGTCTGGATTAACGATAGCGGTGGAGTCGTCGTAAGATCGTAGGTCAGCGTAACGCGCTGATTTCGTTTTAACGCTTCATTTCTTGCCAACACCAAATCGGATTGCAGCGCTTCCGCAGCCGCGCGCACACGCGTATTCGTGGTGTATTCGCCAAAAGTGGGCGCAGCAAATGCGAACAGAATGGCCAAAATGGCGACAACAACCATTACTTCGATAAGCGAAAACCCTAGCGCTGGCTTTGAGCGCAAAGCTCGCTTCCGAACAATCAAGGATGGGAACATTTTCAGCCGCCTTTGCTAGTAATCCAGCGATTAACTGGCGCCGTACCCCAGCTGGCTTTTACCGCAGTAGTTGCACGCACATTTGCTTGGTCGATTGTATAAGCGAAGTCTTTCATGGTGTTCGTCGTCACCCCTGTCGCAGTTACGGTGAATGCTTGTCCCCCATTTGTTGGCGCGCCACATACATAAGTCCATTTAGCAGTCGCCACAGGGTCGACGACACCACATCCAGCAGCGCCGGCTGCCCCCGCATAGGTCCTATTATCTTGATAATACTGCTCCATCCGCGTCCGAAAATCACTCAGCGTAGACGTCGCCTCCTGAATATTCGCCCGCAGCACGTAGTCCTGATATTGCGGAATCGCAATCGCGGCGAGAATACCAATGATCGCGACCACGATCAGGATTTCAATCAACGTGAAGCCTTTTTGTATGGCGCGCATCGTGTTCGTCCTTGTTTGCTGAATAGGAAATTTCGAAGATGGGCAGAGTTTATGTCGCGGCCGGGTCAACTCAATGGTTGCCTGACTAAAGGCGGGTCAAGCGGAACAAACGGTGGCAAAGCTGTAGTCCTTAGGCTGATGTGACGGTTGTTAACAATTTAAGCAAGTCTTGGCACCCTGAAACTTCAATAAGCCGTTGTTGAACATCGGCAACTTAAATACGCGCTAAAGTTTGCATTTGCGCCCACAAGCTTGGCTTCCCCTGCCTAAAACGCTATACTCGCGGGCTTCTGAGGATTTAGCGCTGTTGTAGCTCAGTTGGTAGAGCAACTGATTCGTAATCAGTAGGTCGGAGGTTCGATTCCTCTCAACAGCACCATCTGCGTTCGGATATTCTCCGACATGCAACCATCAGTGCCCGCATAGCTCAGGGGTAGAGCAACCGCCTTGTAAGCGGTAGGTCGTCAGTTCGAATCCGACTGTGGGCACCATCTAACTTATTGATTTTTAGGAATATTTAGCTATTTATACGTTGTGAAACGTAGGCTAAATTGGCGGCGTGGCCATTTTGGGGCCATTAATTCTGCGCTAACTCAATAAAATTTGGCTAGTTTCTATATTCATTATTCCTTCACTGGGTAATGAACTATGGCACGGCAAAAATCTATTGGCATCACCAAGTTGAAAAGCGGTCGCTTTCGCGCCCGCTCGCGCCGGATTGGCTACCCCACCGATTCAAAAGTATTCAATACCATGAACGATGCAGAGGAATGGAAAGCCAAGGCCGATGCTGACAAACGTCATGGCCTATTTGTTAATACTAAGGAAGCTGAGTCAACAACCTTAGGCGATGCTTTGGACGCATATCTTGCAGAAATTGTGGAGGCTAAAAAAGGCAAGACTCGGGTAAATGAACGCAACCATATTAATGCCCTTAAAGCAGACAAGATTAGCAAATATAGCCTTGCCGCGTTGGATATAAAGGTATTGCGAGACTATAAGCTCCGTCGCCTTGCCAGCAATAATTTACGCAAGCCTGGGCAAAAAGTAAGTGGCGAAACGGTTCGCAAAGACTTGTTGAAAATTAGTTCAGTTTTTAACTGGTACCGAGAAGAAAATGGATTGGACTCGTTAGTCAACCCCATTGCTAACCGTCGAAAGTTCCTGCCCGCTAAAAATGAAGAGCGTCAGCGCCGGTTGGAAGCAAACGAAGAATCAACGCTGTTAGAGGTTGCAAAAAATTACTCCACAGGCGAGTACGAGTTTTTAATTCGGTGGCTTTTAGCCAGCGCCATGCGGCTGCAAGAGGCACTAATGATGGAGTGGCAACGGATAAATTTGGATACTTTTACTGTCGATATTCCAACAGCGGAAAACAAAACAAAAGTTTATCGACGGGTGCCAATCTCACCGGCTGGAGTTTCAGTTTTGAAAGCCATGAACAATGGTCAAATTAAGAAAGTATCCGGAAGAGTATTTAGCGTTAATCCTGCGAGTGTAGAGACAGCTTGGAAGCGGATAAAACTATCGGCGGGAATAGATAATTTGCACTTGCATGATCTTCGACACGAGTCTTTATCTAGGCTCGGCGATTTGGGCTTATCATCGTCTGAAATTAAGAAATTCAGCGGGCACAAACATAGCGACTCTTTGGATCGCTATGTTCACCTTGATGAAATTACGCTAGCTAAAAAATTACAGCGAATTGCCGACACCGCCCTATAAATTTCGAACACTGTTAAGCGCAAAAGGTTCTGACCGAACGGGGAGCCACCCAGCCCGCAAGCTGGGTGGGGTGACGGCGTCCAGCCGGAACGCTCCGAGCAACGAGCGCCCTAGCGCTCGTCAATGCGAGGACAGGGGGAGCCACCACCGGCACATTAAGCGTACGCGCAATGTGAGGGATGCCCCAGCAGCCCGACGGTGGTGGGGGACGAAGTCCCGCGGCGTCCTCGGCCAAGCGTAGCGCTGGCGAGGCTCGCTGCTTCGTGATGGCGCGTTCAGCGCCAGCCAAGCGAAAGCTTGGCCGAGGAAGCTGTTCGAAGAACAAGCTAACGACGTCCGAACGCAGTGAGCCTCGCCAGTGCGCAGCACGTTGCCCCGAAGGGGTTGGTCGCAGACCAAGCGAGGACGCCGCCGTAAACGATAGCCCGTCAAACCCCGCGTCCAGCGTGGGTTAGCGGCCACCTCGCCCGTTCAGGGCGAAAGGTGGACGCGGTGACTTGAGGCTATCGTGCCGATGGTTGCCGATATCTTTCCCGGTAGGTTCTCCGGGATAACGCTAAACCGGATGGGCTCCGGAGAAACTACCGGAGCGACATGCCAGCTTGGGGAGGAATTCTTATGCTGGCCATTGGCCATCGGTATCGAAATGACGACCGGTTGGCTCAGAGAATCCAGTTGAACTGAAATTTAAAGCTTGGTTGCTATATACAAAGTCAACAACCAACTTTGAACAAAAAATGAACATTCCCGCCGACGAACAGCACGCTACGCAAAATACGCCCGTTATCGAAAACAAGGAAACAAACCGGTCAAATAATTTGATACCGGGGTACGCCGCCCGACAGAGGGGGGAGGCAAAGATACAGGCTGTTCTACGCCATACCTACCAATTCCATATTATGTCGCCGGATATCGGGCAGTCGTTGCTGGGCGGAAATCGGTCACATGCGGGCAATTTCCTACACAAGTTAGGTGATGCGGGTCTTCTACAACAAGTTCTTACGAAAACTAATAAGTGGGCACCCCGCGGCTTTATTTGGATATTGACTGACCTCGGTGTGGAGGAAGTAATACAGCGCTTTGACGCTGAACCGTATTCTTACAATACGAAACAAAACTCTGTAAATCTTAATTTGGTTTCGCACGACGCCACCGCCGCGAAACTCGCCGGTCACTTCGTAAACCTCGGCGCACAGGTGATTGATTCTGACTATGCGACCCGTAGAAAAGACCTCGAAGAGCGCGATTCAAAGATTTCAGACTTTGTTTTGCTTATGTCTAATTGCCGGGTGGGATTCGAAATTGAGCTCACCTATAAAAAAGATCGTGAGGCCGACCAGGCTAGGTTACGGGCGATAAATAGTCAAAACAAATACAGCATTTGGGTGACCGCCACAAAAGGGTTAGCCGAGGCGTGGAATAAGCGGTTTGAGGAGCCGCATGTGCAACTGTGGTCAAAAAATGCCGGACGTCATTATTTTGCGGACGATACTATGTTGACCCATCTCGAAGCTCGATTGCGACTGCAGGCTCATCATATTGAAGTAGTGCAAGGATTGAACGTAAATGAATTCTTGGCACTAACTAAAAAAACGGCAGTTGAAAGGCTTGGCAGCATTTTTGCAGGTTACAAAGAAATTTTAAGTTGGAGCAATATTCAATCGTATGGATCAAAAATAGGTTTTGAAATTACGATGAGCGCCGACGGCCAACGCTGGGAGATATTGCATGATGGTGATTGCTGGTCACTTTTTAGGCAAGATATTGAAGGACATTACGACAGTCTTGACGGAACCCAGCCGGGACTTGATGCCCTCGGTTCACACCCCAATTCGACGACACTTTGTTGGGCAGCCGAATGCATAAAAAGTATAAGGTAATCTATAAAATACCTAGCCGTTTGCATTTCACGTGGAATTGACCCGTCGGGGTTGCTGACAACAATTTGGACTATTTGGAGGTAGTTCTTGTATTCCTACGGAGATCGAATATGAGCCCTCAAACTCTATATCAAGCTTGGAAAGCGTCCTAGGGCGACGATTCGCCAGCTGGGCCATCCGACAAAGAAATCGTTGATCGCCAGGCCTTTGGAATACGAGCAAACTCGTGTTTTGAAGGTTGACTATGCACGCGCAAAACATAAACACTCTGCCTAACAGAGGCACGCAGCCCTTCAGCACTACATGGCCGGAGTCGGCATTGAGGGGAGCAGATGGGATCACACGCGTTGAGGGCGACGGCAGCGACTAATGCGCTCGATCATGAGGCGGATATTGCCAAAGTGCAGGAGTGGCTGGGGCATGCGAATATTGCCACGACCGGAATTTATGATCGGCGCAAGACCAGACCGGAGGATTCGCCGACTTTTAAGGTGCAGTATTAGATGTTGGTTCGCGTAGTCATTACGCACATTTAGGGACTGATTTAAACCGTAACTTGTACGCTGCATCCACGATTTCATCAGAAAAACCGGCTGACTTAGCTAGGGCGTAAGCAGACCGGCTCTCCCATACTCCATGCTTGAGCTTAAAATCATAATGGAGGATGTCATTGCTAATCAGCTCGCCAAAATAGAACTTATTGAAATCGTCACCGATAACTTTAGCCAATGCGAGTTCATGTGTGGTCACAAAAACGGGTCCTTTATTGGCTAAACGCCTCAGTACAGCGCTTCCCAACGCGACACGATCTCCTGCATTTGTACCGCGAAAAATTTCATCAATTAAATAAAGCGGCGTAATGTTTTCTGCATCAAAATCGAGGAGCTGCTTTATACGCAATAATTCTGCATAAAAAAGGCTATCACCGTTGGACATCGAATCAACGACTTGGATTGATGACATCAATTTGAATCGGCTCATAGCACAACGCCGTGCATGACAGAACCCGAAGGCTTGAGCCAACACAACGTTAATTGCAATTGTCCGCAGCAATGTTGTTTTTCCTGCCATATTCGAGCCCGTAATTAAGGCTGATTGATGGTCCATGTCTATGCAATTCGCAACCGGTGCTGTAATTAACGGGTGGACTACATCTTCAAAGAAGAGGCGTTTCGGATTGTCGGAAGAAAAATCAGTCTGACAGCAATTGTTGTTTAACTTGTAGCGCGAGATTGCTATTTCAGAGTCAATTTCCCCCAGACGACACGCTAAAAAAGCGACTGAATCCGCATGTTCCGCAACTAAGCTTAGTGACCTGTCCGTAAAAATGAGGGCGCGTAAAAATAAATAGTCCAAAATATCCGTGATGGTTGAAGATATTGGGTCAATATTTTTCCCGGAAATGTTGTACCAGCGCAAACGCCCCAGCAGCGTATTGCCCATTTCAACGTCGGAAACAAATTGTGAATCATCCGAACTACATGCAAAATCTATCGCCTTGATATTAGACGAGGCTGTTACTACGCTTCTCACTGCATTTAAAAAAGTTAACTTGACCGCTGTATCGTGCTGATACTTTAGGTGAGTCCATATGTTGAGCACAAGCGCGCCAATCAACGCAACGAGACCACTCCAATGCAACACGCTTAGGAAAACCAGTGCGGGAATCAAAAGCGTTTGAATAACAGCAACTTTAATATTCAACGTTTGCGTCGGCAAGCTTTTAGAACGCACCTTGGTGGCCGCTTCTAACTCAACGCCGATAACAGGCTTAAACGCTTCATGGAGCTGAGCTGTACTGACAGAATATATTTGGAGTGGTGTCTTCTGATTGAATACGTGACCACCTCCGCCGAGCCGCATTTGAAGATACATTTGGCTCGCGCCAAAATTTGAGAAGTTGCAATCCAGATGACCATATAAGCTGTCTAACCCAAGATCATCCCAAGTGGCGTCGTCTATTGCTGAACCAGCGTAGGTGCCGTGTGACCAAAAGTGACTTCTAAGGTTTTCCAGTAGCGTTTGGCTGCCAGACTTGGGCTGGCGCTCAACCGGTGTACTGAGGATAAATCTCGTAGCTAGAGTCAACCAAATTCGCAGTTGAGCGAAATTTATCCAAAGTTTTTTAGTCTGTTCGCGCAAATGTAATTTAGATATATTTAAGTGGCTTAATTTTCAGGATAGCTAAGGTAAATATTCTAAATATTTACAAGGTTAATAACCTTACTATCAGTGGTCTTGGCTGTTTGAGTTAATTTGAGCCAGATGCCGAGAAAGCGTTAACCCAGCCCTGATACTTCAAGAACTATATCAAATGCGCGTTTCGATTTTTTTGCCCGGGCCAGTCAATACGGGCGCGCCGGTTAAATTAACGTTGGGGTCAACAAGCGAGCCTTTTTAAGTGCTCTTGCCACTTTTACGTCGACCGCGAGCAACGACTCCAGCAAAGATTGCAAAAAGTGGCGCGAACAGAATAGCAGTGCGCAAGACTCCCAGCTTTCCTTTTGAAAGCGTTAGGAGCCATCCTAGAGACCTTGCAGCGACATCTGTTGCGCTTATAAAAACGAGCAGCGTCAATAGCTTTGCTCCCAGAACCCCGAAGTTCACTGCATAAGATTTTTCATTGAACGGCTTCCCTGTACATCTGCCCCTAGCGTTTAAGCTGAATGTCAGACGCTTTCACATCAAACTAACTTACAAATTTACTTCTACATACTTTGATTTGAAACTTGCTGTGAAAAGCTTACGAATCTTTTGGACTTGCTCAGAATTGTTCGATGAATGCCGATCTCGGATCCATAATTTGCACCTGTCGCTCGCCGTCTCAATTGAAAGCGAGCGCGCTGAGGTCCAAAAATTAAGCGATTTCGTGAATGTAATTCTAGTGATGTCAGCTAACAAAAACGTTCTCTTCCCCCAAGGCATGGTGCCGTATGAGGTGAGCACGCCTTGTTCAATTTTGAGTAGTGGTGTTCTCGCTTGGTAAACTAATACTAAAATTACAGGCAAGTACGCCATACCTATCAACACAAACTGCCAAACTGGTGGGCGTTCCGTGCGACAAACGAAGTATAAAAAATAATAAACCAGAAAATAAACGGTTATAAATCGCTGACTGTTTTCTCTAGGAATAGTAGATTTTGAATCATGGCGTTGGCTGTAACTACTCATGATTTGGTCCGACACAATTTCAGCATGCTCTTTCGAAATCAATTCAATCTCCTGCAATCGTAAAGTTTTTAAACTCAGCCTTACACGCTACGCCAACTATATTTTCGTTTTCAAGAAATCAAAACGGTTGCTCTTGTCCAGCTACCTTTAGGGAATATGACAGGAAAATGCGCCTCCATGCTATGGCTCGTGAATTCGGCTAATTCGCTCCGCATCGGCATGACGGACGATTTCTTCATGGCTTTGCCGTCACGGTGTCAGACGCCCTGAGGCTTGAATTTGCAGTAAAGCATCTGGGCGCTTTGAAAGCGAAACGAGCGAAAGATTTTTATAGCCCAGTCTTTCGTAGAACTTTCGCGCTCGCACTGCTTCCCCGGTTTCTAAAAACACACTTTTAAAACCTTCTGCAAAAAGCGGCTCCTCAAATGCTAGCAATAGTCGCGGACCGTAACCACTACCTTGTAAATGCCAAGCGACGCACATTTCTCGAATATGAAAGTTTCAGTTGGTTGCTCAACGCTTACTGGAGCAGGCATTTGCGCATACGGCACGCCCAAGGTCGTCAACACCGATCAGGGCAGTCAGTTCACGGCCAGTAAGTTCGCCGATGCCGTACTCAAGCGCGGCTGCCAGCTATCGACGGACGATCGTGGGGCGTGTCGGGATACCGTGTATGTTGAGCGTCTGTGACGCAGCATGGTGCTAATGGGTATACCTACGTGCATACCAGACAGTCGGTAATGCTCGTGCTGATCTCAAACAGTACGTTGATTGGTACAACGCGCAGTGCGGCCACAACAGCCTGAACGATCAGATACCGGATTCAGACATACTGGCAGCTATCGCCGACATTGCACGAAGCCGCATAGAATGAATTCACCGGTGCGCCCTGCGTTATTTGCAGAGCATGAGTTTATTGATACCGGACCCATGCTAGATGAGCAAGGCCTGCATCAACGTAATCAGGAGGAAGAAGGTCACCGCCGCTGACACAATTTAATTCACTTACGGTCATGCTTTGCATATTTTTTCCAATCTCATCTGGTTAAAATTCGAATTTTGAAGCCATATTGAACTGCATAAGTTAATCTTTATCAACGCAATAAAGATCGCAAAAAGCC
Organism: Burkholderiales bacterium; assembly: GCA_038236905.1. Classification (GTDB taxonomy): domain Bacteria; phylum Pseudomonadota; class Gammaproteobacteria; order Burkholderiales; family Usitatibacteraceae; genus UKL13-2. The sequence goes on along the minus strand of JBBRZG010000012.1, from coordinate 3,513 downwards.
CCAAAACAATATCCCAAATATAAAACCTCCAGCCGCACAAATCGTGCAAATGCGCAGTATGTCTTTTTCAGGATATGCAATCATAAAAATTATTGCCATGGGCATTCCCCATATTACTCCGCAGACAATTCCCATTTGAAGCCACCCATTTTTTTGGCGAGCACAATTTAATAATATTATCCGTAAAGTTTCCATCAACGCTCAAAGACTGAACAGAAGATAAATCCCAACAATACAAGTCAATACTCCAAATATAGTTGTCGTAAATAGCCATGATTTTTTGTTCGAAAGATACTGAATTAGTGATGGCATGATAAGTATCAAAATACCAGTTTGTAGAAAGAAATGCGCCCACTGTTTTCTATCATTCGGTGTCAAAGCGATAAATGCTATGTTGCTAACCAAAAGTAGTACCCACGCAATCCATCCGCGTTGCACTGAATTGGATTTCGTGGGTAATTTCATACTGCTACAAGCAATCTTGTATAGCACTGCCTAGTGCAGCACCAACCGCCGCGCCTGCTGCGACAGCCTGAACGCCATCTACTGCGGCAAGTCCACCAGTCGCGCCTGCAGCTATCATTGCAGCGGCAGCGCCAACCACACCACCGACCCAAGCGCCTGCCAACGCACCTAGAGCACCACCACCAGAAACTTCATCAATTTGGTTTGAGTTTAATTCTTGCATGTTCATGTCCTCTTAAATTAATCACTTCAAAGCGTCTTCAATAGCGCTACCAATTTTCCCGCCTATACCTGCTGAAGCCCCAACAGCACCAATTGCGGCTGCTACTGCAAGCCCTCCAGTAGGTACAGTCGCGAAGGCTACTGCAATCCCTCCAACGATTCCGCCAAGTACCATTCCAATTGCTGTACCTAGCTCTCCTGCACCACCTACTAAACTCACTTCCGTGACTGATAGTTCTTGCATGAATTTTCCTTGAGTTTAAACGAAAAAATAAATCAGCTTATTCGACACTGTTTAAATCGAAAACTTTCAGACCGGTTCATACATCTGTTCGTGCTGTTTTAAATCGGCTAATTGCACTTACGTTATATTGTCCCACGCAAAGTAACCGCCCGAGATTTCGCTAATTTCATGCATGTTCATTTCTTGCATGATCGATCTTTCTCAAAGGTTAGATTTCAGAATTTACACCTAAAGGCTAGATGCTTGTCGAACATTACTTAAACTGCTTAATTTGTCAAACACAATTTAACTGCGTAATAAACCATTAGCACTACCTTAGTGTCCGTTTTTGCGAGCCCCTTCCATTGATGCCAAACGCGTCCACCCCATCAGCCCACTCGAAGCCGAGGTGAGCCGCTTGCGCAAAGAACTCGCGGTACTCAAGGAAGAGCGCGACATATTAATGGCCCTAGGCCACCCCGAAAAAGCGACGGCATTCTTCGCGAAAGAATCGCGGTGAAGTATGCCTTTATCGAGCGTCAGCGATCACACCACCGCATCACCACCCTGTGCCGGGTCATTGAGGTTTCCAAAGCCGGGTTCTACGACTGGCGGGAACGCGAGCTCACGCCACCGGCAGACCGCCTAGCGTTGGAAACGGCGGCCCGCGCAGGTCACGAGCGTGGTCGTCAAACGTATGGGCCTAAACGTCTGCAAACCGAGCTGGCTGAAGTCGGCTTCAAGCTGAGTCTGGCGGCGGTTAAACGGCTACGCAAACGGCTTGGGCTGCGCTGCGAGCAGATCCGCAAGTACAAGGCCACGACTGACAGCAAGCACAGCCTGCAGGTCGCCCCCAACCTGCTCAATCGACAGTTCGCGAGTGGTACGGCCCCGAATCAGGCGTGGGTAACTGACATCACTTACATCGAGACCGGCGAAGGATGGTTGTATTTGGCTGCCGTCAAAGACTTTTTCACTTGCAAAGTGGTGGGCTGGGCGATGGATAGTCACATGAAGGCGGAGCTGGTTGGCCGCGCACTGTTCATGGCGGTCAAAACACAAAAGCCCTCGCCAGGATTGATTGCGCATTCAGATCGGGGCAGCCAATATGCGAGTGCGGATTACCGGCGCTTGCTCGCCCAGTTCGGCATGGTGCAGTCGATGAGCCGCAAGGGCAATTGTTGGGATAACGCGCCGATGGAGAGCTGGTTTGCGAGCCTGAAGAAAGAGGAAGTGCATCTGACGAAATACGCCACGCGGGCGGCGGCTACGACGGCGATATTTGATTATGTGGAAGTTTTCTATAATCAAACAAGAAGACATTCAAAAATCAACAATCAGTCGCCAGCTAACTTCGAGCGGCAATGGCATCAGGCGCAAATGAAGAAAGCCGCTTAAAATCTTAACGTATGGTGTCCGTTTTTTTGAGCCCGTCCAATCACGGCTTCCGTTACGCTACCCATGAAGCGATGAAGGCAGCCAGCTTTGAGTACATCGAAGTCTTTTAAGCCCCGAAGGAAGTCACGTTGGGGGATAATCAAAACCGTCAGTATTCAGCACTGGGATATTGCTTACCAGTCCAATACCTCGATCGCTGGAGAAGTAAGCAACATCAGCAAAAGCTGGCAGCATAAAACTCAACTGATGGCAGACGAAATATCGAGGGAAGCTCAAAGCTTAGCAGTGCTGATTAATATTCTAAAAAGTAGTCTTTAGAAATTCCTAATCTTCGCTCTCGCTGTATCTGATCTTTGTATGGCCTTATAACAAGCCACAACAGAAAAACCAAACTGGCCCCAACAATCCAGTAAGCTGGCCCTAACAGCAACCCAAATGATCGAATTAAAAAAATCGACGCTATGGCCAAGTAAACCCATAACATCCGCATGTAAACAACATGGCCTCTATGCGGGCCTACTAAAAAATTATAAATTGTGAAAATACCTAAGGCTGCATAAAAAAATCCTACCAACCATCCGAAAATCGCATTCTCCCATTGCTCGTGCACTATCATTGCAGTTATGAAAAATAGAGCTGCCAAAGAGAAAATACCTGCTGCAAATAACTTGGCACTACGAATTTTTCGCTGATTAGCCATTGCACTATATCCCGATGCATTTGAGAGGAAACGTTGATGAACTAACCCATCAACGTTTTCTCTTCATTTATTAATTGAAAATAGCGAGGGCAATTTTGATACTACCGCCCAGACCAAGTGCAAAAAAACCCGCACCTGCAAGTACACCTGTACCTACTGCAAGTGCGCCTCCAGCGAGCAATACATCTGCATACTGGTTAAATGATTCAGCGCCACCTGCGCCATTCACTTCATTAATTTCCTGCATATTCATTTCTTGCATTATTGTTTCCTCTCAAACGTTGGATTTCAGAATTTGCACCTAAAGTCTAGATGCTTAGTAAGCATGACTTAAGATACTTAATTTGTCAAAAACAGTTTAACTGCGTAATAAACCACTAGCCCTACAGCAATATCGCCACCATTTTATGACATCACTGTCTGCACGGGAACCTCTAAATCCCGCACGATTTTCCCCAGATCGAGGATAACCACGCGGCCTGCCATAGCAATGGTTTCGGGCCGG
>JBBRZG010000011.1:0-43330 GCA_038236905.1 Burkholderiales bacterium | reverse complement strand
TTGAATAACTCATCGAGCGTCGGAACGGGCGCTTTCAAGATAATGCGACCCGTCAGCGGCTCCAGTTCATAGTCAGCGAAACGCGCATAAGGTAGCGTGCGAATAATGACGCCACTCTGATTACGGTCGCGGGTAATGATCTCAACTTTTTCACTGTTGATAAGTCCCTTCGCGTTGGTCAGCGTGAATGGGCCCGAAGTGCCATTGGCCTTGAATTCTTGCAATAGTTGGCGAGTCGTATCGCGACTGGCGAATAGGTTTGCCGAAATTCTGTCGTTCTCGAAATGCTGCTTGAGGCCAGTCAATGAGCGATTGTAATTGGCGAGTTTTCGTGCCTCAGACGCGGTAGTCGTGTTGTAGTCACCATATAGCAAATACGATTTTTTGTTATCCACCCGAACGTAGAAACGACCCGTGGATTGCGCATCAAAGCCACGCACGCTGGAGTCGCCGTAGACAGGATAAAACTCATCGGGCTGAATGTCGCGGAACAAGCGGTCACGGGTATTTTTATCAGAATCATAAGCCAGTGTCAGCAAATATTCACCTTTGATCTTGCCTTTGATAAACATCGCCGCGCGCGCAGCCGCATCGTACTTGCCATCATTCCAGTTGCGGGAAATATGCGTGATTTCTTGTTCAAAGCCATCCTGCGCACGGGTTGGTGTCAAGGCACGAGAATCAAGTTTGCGCAAATTCAGGACGCCCTCAATGACGCCAACAGCCAGCAGCTCACGCACATCCGGCAAGAAATCAAGGCGCGCCTCCGCGCTCAGCACCCCACTGCGCGCCAGAATCACGGCTTGGCCCGGATCAGCTGGCGGCAACAGGGTAAATTCAGCCACGCCGCCCGTAACGAAGACCTGTACGCCAGGCTCGGCCGCGTTCAAGTCCTCAACATCCCAGCGACCGAGATTCGTAAATAGCGTGACCGCTGTGCGCGAAGTCACAGCCACGCCGTTGTTGTCGACGACGCGAACGACAATGGTCACGGGTGTTTTGCCGTCAGCGCGTGCGCCTGAGCTCGACGCCTTGGGGAATTCAATCGATAGCTTCGACACAACGCCGGGGGCAATGACTTTAATGGTAGTCTCGCCGCGGGCATTCCCAAAGGCATCCATCTGTTTCACGGTCAGCATATTCACACCGGGAACTAAATCAGCGCCAATATATTCCCAAGCCTGTAGTTTTTTGTCCTCCAGGGTGGCTTTTTTGCCCACGCGATCGTCCGCGAGCTCTTTACCATTGACTGAAAGCTTGAAAATGGCGCCCTGCGTGCCCTTGACGCGAATCGTCGTCTGCGCGTAGGCGAGTGTATCGCCGTCTTTCAAACCGATAAATCCGAGCGTGTTGTTTTCTTGCGGCAGAATATTTTCAAGAACAATCACGGGTGAATCCGGTATCCGCTCAATGATCGGTCGGTTTGGATTTGACAACGATGTTGGTTGTACCGGCGCTATGGTCGCGAAGCCGATGGTGCCCAGCGTGCTACTGCCCGGCAACGTCTGATTAACGGTGGACGGCAAAATCGAGGCGGCACTAGGCGTTGGCGTCGCCACCACCGGCGCTGCTGAACCTACTACACCGCTCGCAGGCAATGCCTTCACGTCGGTAACAAATCGGTTGGCGGGATCCGTGGTCAGCTGTTGTTGCAAGCGACCGTCAATTTCAGTGAGTAATTTATTCGCGTTGACACGGCGCACTAAAATTTGATCCATCACCGGCGCACTGCAAGATTTAATCGCGAAGTTTGCCTTGTGCAATTCACCATACTTGAGATCGATGAAACGGCTATCGCCCTTGCCTCCGGTGCGGCTGGAATCAGTCGCAAAATCTTTAACCTCAATACCGGCCGGCAGGGTTGTTCTATCAATCTTCAGTACATGGGTACGGGTTGAGAGACCGTAGAAACTATATTTGCCTTCACTATCAGTGGTGACATTGGTGCCGTCTTCCAAATACAGGCGAATGCCGGGCACGCCAACTTCACGTAGCGATATTTTCTTGGTTTGTTCCTGGTCACTTTCCGGCAGATTCTGAATGCCGTTCTTGTCGCAATCGACAAACACTTTGCCCAATACATAGCCCTTATCGCTGAACACACCGCCGACAATCGTGACTTGAGCCGCGGCAATATTTGATTCACTAAAGCGGGTGTTTCCGCCCGTACCAGGCACACCGACGCGGTAAGTGGCCACCACCCGATTGGTGCCGTCACCTTGCATCGCGCCCGGACCAACGCGCACGCGGTAGGTCAAGCGAAGCTGTTGACCAACTGCCATGCTGCCAATATTGAAAACCAGCCGCGAGCCCGCGATAAATTGCGGATCCGCCAACGGTTTGCCTTCAAGGCGGGCGGTGCCGAGCACAAACGTGAAGCCGGCTGGAAGCGAGTCTGTCAACAATACTGGACTCAGGTTTAATGCATAGCCGGTGTTGTTATTCACCGTCACAGCGTAATCGGTTAAATCGCCGATTTCGACCGTCGTGCGCGATACCGTTTTCTGTATAAACAATCCACCGATACGCCCGGCATCTACCGGAATATCAACGATCACGGGTCCGGTATCGGGGCCAATTCGGAACACGCCACCATACGATCCCCCCGTGGTGGGACCGGTTGCCAACACGTTACGTCCAGAAGGAAGTTGCGTAAACGGCACAGCTGAAACAAACGTATAGCCGTTCGGCGGTGTCACCAGCACACAATAGTCACCGCTAGACACGAGGGGGAAATCGAAACGACCATCCGCAAGCGTGACGACGTTCGCGGGGGCCGGTACGATCAAGCCGTTCACCAGCTGACCGACCATGGCCGGTGTACTGGTACACACGCCTCCCTGCGACGTCACCAGCCGTACCGACGCACCCGCAACAGGCTCATTCGTGCGGCTATCGAACACCACACCGTTCGGATCAATAACGGTGACGCTGGTAGAAATTCGGCGCCCGCAGCCTATGATCTCTACGTTGTACGTGTCGTACGGGTTACCTTCCAAGATACGATCGCCGGGAACTACCGGCGGCCTGCGAACGGGTAAACCTGTCGCTTCAAAAATGCCTGTGTTGGGACCTGTCTCGACAGAAACAATTTCTTCACGCTCACCATTGGGACCGGTGATGATAATGATGCGACGTTCGATTACATCTGGTAATAGATTGCACGACGGCGCTGTTGCCCGTATAAATAAATCCCGCCCAATAAATGCCCATGGAGTTGCGCGCTGGAAGCCGCCGTCTATAAAGCCTTGAATAATATTTTCAACGGTCGCGGTGGTTCCGATTGTCGTGGTGTCGCGATTCGTGAGCACGCCGCTTGACGTGGTGTTCACGCGGAAATCGGTAGTGTTGTTCGCGCCTGCTGTTGCTGCTTGCGGCGCAACGACGCGGTTCAAAAACACAATGCGTGCACCCGGCGGCAACGAGAATGTACTGCTCGGGGTTATGGCTGTGTCGCTTGGGTCAAACACGCCCACAATGGATTGTCCACCCGCGACCGGGTTGTCGACCACGATCTGCGCAGTCCATCCGGTGCTGCCATTGACGAGGAAATTCGCTGGGAACGTTATGGTTTCGTTGCATGTCCCAACGTTCGTTAGTACATGCGTGTACACAATATTTCCACCTGGTGTGGTGGTGCCAACATTATCCGACTCTAAGCTGACGCGACACACCGCACTGATGATGGAGACAATATCGTCATCTATCGCTCTGATCAGCGGATTGGAAATAGACTGTGCCGCCTTCGATACGCGGAAAGGCCCACCGCCCACACCAGGCGGCAGTGTTGCCTTGACGACAATGCGATAAGTGGCTCCAGCGGCGACGGGTCCCGTATCTGGAATTGTATTGCCGTTTGTGTCGGCCAGCGGCGTTAGGCCATCGGGTTTGAAAAGCTGAAATGTCGTGCCGGGCGGGAAATTTGAACCCGATAACGTGACATCAAAAGTGTCCGTTTTGCTGGTGCTGTTAGTCAAGATGTTATTAAATGCGACCGTGCTGCCAGGATCAACGGACGGTATGGTGACGCCGCGTATCGTTATGTTTTCAGTGCCTGTAACGCGGAAGTCGACCGGATTGCTGAAACGTGGCCCGACGCGAACGCCGCTGATAGGCGTATAAGAATTGTCGGCAATGTTGGTGAGGACGCTATTCAGCGTCTGCCCGGGCGCGATATTTACGTCAAAGGCTACTAACCCCGATTCATTTTGCCGCATCGTGGCGAACGTCAAGCTCACGCGGTCCGCTGAAGTCTCGTAGGTTCCGGTTAAGCCATTAAATACAAACGGGCCGGACGGAGCACTTAAACTTACATCATTGTTCTGCGGTGGGGCTGACAGCCGCAATGATCCTGGCACATAGACCATTCCCGCGGGCAGGACGTCGTTAATAGTGATATTCGTTTTTACGGCTTCCGGGTCGCTCGCGTTGCCATAGCGGATCATGATTCGATATGAACCGCTCGGCGAATTGCCTTGAATCGCCGAAATGGATTTGCTGAAAAACAGGTCGTATGCGGTGGGCAACACAATGAGCGGAGTGACCACTAAACACTGGCTAGCAACGCCGTTAGCGGCAATTACAATGCCCGAAATGGAAGCCGGTCCATTGGTGAACGCCGGTGGATTACCAGCGCAGCTCGCATTCGTTTGCGTGGGCGTATTGGTGACGCCGCTGATGATTAAGTCGCAAACTTGCGTGCCGGCGGCAATACTTGCATTTGAGACACTGATCGTCGATGGCGGCGTGAATGTCACGGTTCCCGAACAACCTGGTGAACGCGTCACGGTTGGCGTGGCGTTCAGACGCAGACCTGAAGGAAGGGTATCGGTAAAAGCAATGCCCGTCTGCAACAGTGAACCCGCGGTATTAAACAGCCTAAAAGATAGCGTTGTACTTTCGCCTGGATTGATCGACTCTGCGCCGAAGAATTTCGTCAAGTTGGGCTGGCCTGCCAGCGCACCTACAGTAGCCGTCACGGCATTACTGGTGGTTGACTGCGGAACTCCACCGACTTGCTGACTGCTCGATGCCGTGTTGCTCAATAGCGTACCCGAAGGCGGCACCGCAGCGCGCGCACTGCCGACGTTCAGGCCCAGCACCGCAGCTGCCACCAGTGTTTTCGCGATTGTTCTAAACAGGCTTTGCCAGCTAATGCGGTTCGATGCGCGCCCTTCAGGATTGATCGAGATTAAAGCCATCGGTCCAACTGGACTAGCCGCATATTGAAAACGAGTGTTTTTGTAATTTGTATTCATCGTTGACTACATCGTATTAATCTTCACGCAGAACTGCAGCGTGAGGATTTGATTGGGTAGCAACGGGGTCGCTGCGGTGGGCGAAGATTGCGCGCTCACCGTGCCTGTAAAGCCGGTGGGGTAGGCACCGATCAAGGCAACGGGGCCCGTCACCACAGGCGCACCACAGCCAAGCTCGATAGAGGTATTTGGCGGCACCAAATCGGTCAAATTGATATTGGTGGCATTCGCGCCGCCAGAGTTTAGCCCAACGATCAGATAGGAAATACACTTGCCCGGCACCGTATTGGCGCTGGCGCTGAGTGGCGCGCTGCTCCATGGCGCGTTGGGCGTTGCGCCGGTCAACGTCGTGGTCGGCGTCGTAGTGCAAGATCCGTTGCCGCCCGGTAGCTGCTGATATTTGGTAAGTCGCAACCCATCTGACAGCGACGTGATGTCGACAACTGACAATGTTCCCGCACCGCTGTTGTAGGTTGCATTTAAGGTGGTGGTATTCGGCGGACTACCGGTTGCGGGCGGCGCGGCCACGCGGACAAAAATCGAACGCGTCTCGTTTGGCAACAAGCTCGGGATAGTGGTCACACCGGGCACGATTTGGGTATCCGTGCCCGCGTCGTACAACCCATTGTCATTGCTGTCGATATAAGCCACCGCGTTCCACGCAAACGCGGGGGTTTGGCTGTTGGTCAAAAAATTAGCCGGAAACAAAATGGCTTCAGCCACGTTCCCGGTATTTGCCAAAACATGGGTGTAAGTTACGCTGCCACCGGGCACCGTGCCCTGGGCGCCATTTGGCGTTAGCGTCACGGCATGCACAGCTGAGACCGTGACCCGGTCGCGAATAGTGTCGGCTACCGCCGGGTTGGCCTGATTGGCGATACCAAACTGCAGCACATAATCGCCAGCAGCCGTTGGCGTCGGTGTGGGTGTGGTACCGGGCGCAGTAGCAGGTACGTTGACTTCGGCACAGATGATACGGCTGCCCCCTGCCGGGATCGGCGCTGCACCGGTCGTTGTCACGGCCGCCCCTAATGGCGCATTACAATTTATGCCGTTTCCGCTGTCGCGGAACGTAATCACCCATCCTGAAGGCGGGGTTGCCAAGCCTACGCCGCTTGGCACGGAGATAAACGATGAACTCAAGTTGTAAATCGACGCAGTGGCACTTGTATTATTCGCATACAGCGTGAACACGGTGGTCACAGCAACAGTTGGCAAGGGCGCGACGATGTTGGTTACTTGCACCACTGAATTGTCAGGCCCCGCACCAAGCACGCCGATCCCCGCGACGGGCGCATTATTGGTAATGTCTGCGCTGTTCGGAACAATAGTTGCCAGTGTGTCAACCACGGTATCGGTGCGCGTGGTGTCAAAACGTGAACGACCTTCCAAGGTGATGCGATAGCCGTTGCCGGCATTATTGCCCGGTGTTGCATTGGCTGGCAGCGTGGCCCTAATCACCACGGCATAGCCGCAGGAAACACCGCTGGCGCTGATGATATACGGCGCTGGACAAGTGCCACCGCTCGGCAGCGGAATCGTGCCTGTATCAGGGATGCCGTTGCCATTGCTGTCCTGTAATGCGGTAGTACCGTTAAAAGCCAGGATTTGAAACGTGGTGCCTACCGGGAAGGTACATGCATCGACCACCGCCGCATTAGCCGGGTTACAAGTTGAGCCGTTGGCAGGCAGCGCATTGGCGGGATAGGCCGCAGCCGAGGTGCCGTCGCGAATAATCAAATCAAAACTGTCAGGCGAACTGCCACGGTTCCACACATAGTCTGTAAACGTGACGGATTGGCCGGGTGCTGCACCGGGTACAACAACGGGTTCGTTATCCGTAATCCCAGTGGTCGTTGACGAGCCATTCACCGACAGATTTGCAGTTTGTGCGACCGCATACTGAACCGAGTTGGACGGAGATGGCGGCACAATGGTGGTAATTCCAGTGGTCGTGTAACTGTATTGGACGCTGGCGGTGTTAGTGGTGGTGATTGCGTTTCCCGGCGTCGTCACGGGCAGATTCGGCGCAATTGTCACTTGAAAATAAACATTGCCGCTTGTTAATGGCGCCAGTACCGCCACAGTGGCATCAATGGTGCCAGACACGGCACTCGCCGGCGCTTGATACGCTATGCCAGCGGGATCGCCTGCGGGCGGATCGGTAAGCGCGGTTGACGGCCCGGTGACGCTCCAGCGTCCGCTACCCGGCACGTACAACCAGCCGCTTGGCAATGCGTCAATCAGATTAACGTTGTCGGCTTGAATCGTCCCGGTATTGGAGTAATCGAGGATCACGTACAACGGCCCCGAATTCGGGCTGGCTCCGCCTGCAATTGGAATGTAGCCAGGAGGAGGCACGGTGGATAATTTTTTGGTCACATTCACCGAAGCCGCACCGATGGTGGTGGTATCCGTCTGGGTGAGCGTGTTGGCGGTTGGCGTGTTGGTGTCACTTACCGACACTACAATCGTCCCCACTTGGCCTGGCGTGGCCGTCGCAGCAGTAGTGCCGCACACCACAAAACTGAAGCTAGCCCCCGCATTAATCGACACCGGCGCAGAAATTGTTGCGGCCGAATCTGCGACGCCGTCTTGGTTGGTATCGGCGAAATAAGCGAGGCCTGTGTGCGTAAACATACCACTGGTGGTCGCCGGATTCAGGGCATACGAATCCGTGCCGTTGCCGGTATTGGTGATGGTATGTGGATAGCACACTTGCTGATTGGCCGGAACCGTCTTGGCTCCGGTTTGCGTCAGAATGAAACTCTTCACCTGGAGCACGGTCGTTTGCACTGTGTTTGAAGACACCGGACGTACCGTCCCGCTGCTGTCCAAATAAGTCGCTGAAGCTTGATTGCCGATTACGGCATTCGCGGGTGCCGGTGCCGCATTAGTGCCCGTTGAAAAGGCGCTCATCAGCAACACCATCGCCATCATCATTGCGCTCAGCCATGAAATGCACAAAGCCCGCGATGGGGAACGCATTTGCTGTAAGCGCGATGCCCGCGCGAGCGCTTCAGACATGATCGAAATTCCCTCAGCAGATTTCATCGCTGCGCGGCAGCCTTGGTTCGTGCATTTTTATGCATGTTAATTAGCGCGTCTCTGTTAGTTTTTTGCTGCTGCCTTACGTTTGTATCGTCGTTTGTTTGTATCGTCGTTTCAGCCATATTTTGTTGCGGCTAAATCTTCCAAACGGCGCTTTCAGGTGGCAATACAGTGTTTCTTGGTCTCTGCTCAGGCATCGTACTTAGCAACTTCGTCGAAGGATAAGGCTTCTCCGCCGCCAAAACCGTGAACTAATTAACGTTTAACAATTGTTGTCTCGGCGCCGTCGACGACCTTAAAGCGCGCCGAGAATATAACCGATTGCTTAGCCGCTAACTCCCCGGGAAACCACCGCAGGAAGCGATACTGGCTAAGTGCCATCGGTTGCTCGAGTTCGACGCCATTGCTTTGCTTCAATTTGACGCTAAGAGGCATTGCAAAAAAATTAATGCCATCGGTACTGGCGAATGCGGTCGCTGGCTTGACTGAATTCAAAATCAATTCGGTATTGGCGGGGACAGGTACGGTCGCGGTTGGCACTACCAGTACGCGGTTTGTTTTATTCGAATAAGTCGCGACGTCCTCAAGCACATCGCCTGGCTTTGCCGTTTCGGCGCTTTGCAGGCTTTCTTTGCCGGACAACATCACGACTTTGCGCCGCTCCAGCTTGATGTTGACAGGGGCACTGGTCGGATTTTGGGTAGAAACAAAATTCACAGTAGTGCGAGACGCATTGGATGCAGACACGCCGTCTGATAAAACTAATCCACAAGCAATGGGCACGCCCAGGCTAAGGATGCGAATCATCTTGAATAACAACATCTCACCCTCCCTTCGCGTCCGGAATCAAACGTTTTACCGCTTTATTTTCTTCTTATGCAATGAAAAATTAATAAGAATTCATCGCTGCCTCAATGACTTACAAAATTTTTTTAATCTTGTTTCGAGAAACAGCGCCAGTATATGACAACACCATTGGGTATGCAATTACGCAAAATTGACTTTAAAACGATGTTTGCAACTGATTGCAGTGAAGTGCCCTAGAGCTTTTTTACCCGCAAACTAGTTCAGGATTTACATCGGAGCCGCTTCTTGATTACTTTTGAAGCAGCCACTTTAATAAAATCTGGGCTAACATCCACCACGAATCCAACCGGAATATACCGAGATTGACCGTGCAGCGATGTCAACACTTGTGACATCTGAACCGCAGGCACGAGTCTTTTTATCGCTATGCAATCAAAATTCGACGCAACGCAAATGACCGGCTATAATTTGCCCTCGCTACGGCTTAAAAATGAAGCGAAGCGAACGGCGCAGCGGAGAGGTGGCAGAGTGGTCGAATGCACCAGACTCGAAATCTGGCGTACGGTTTTACCGTACCGTGAGTTCGAATCTCACCCTCTCCGCCAATCTGTATATAAGTACTTGAATTTGCATAACATTCAATGTCTTCATATGCTTGTGTACGCAACCTGATACACAATAGTTTGGAACCGTCGTATTGTTCGAGCAACAGAACGACGAAGGCAACCTAGTCTTTCCCGTTGTGGCGGCGTTTACCGCGCGAGCATCCGTACTCCGCATTCCGCAAACTTCCTCCTTGCCCGATTCTTACATCCCGTCGCCCCGTCGCCTCTTGGCCCCTTCGCTAACCGCGATGATATTTTCCGCGAGCAAGCTGATGTCGTCGGCCTGATCCGAATGGTAAAACGCCACCGCGGCTAAACACTATTAGTTTTAACCGCAATCGCTGCGAGCGTGCATGACGAAACTGATCTCGCACTTTCACCACGTACTCTCACACTCGAAACTAAATCCAAAGACAATATCAGGCGCCATCTCGAAACCGGCGAACCTGCGTACGAAGCGGGTGCGTTTGGCCGTCAGTCGAGGTTGCAGAGTTCATCAGTAAGATTTCCAGCAGCTATACCGGCGTGATGGGCCTGCCGTTGTTTGAGACGGCAGCGTTGTTAAGTAAAGCGTAGAGTTTGAGATCAAATTGTTGACGAAGCCATTTGATCAGCCCTCGTATTTGACATTTAATTTAAGAAAAACCTCCATCGCCGGAGCGCGCTCCGCCTCCATTTTTTGAACATGTATGTGGCCCTGCATAAGCCGCATGTATGTCGCATGCTCGGGTAGATATTTTTCGAGCATATTTTCCCCGTAGATTTTTTGAGTAGTGATCTTGATCATCACGAAGTGTACATAAGCCACAATGTCGGCCGCCGTAAAATGAGCCCCGTGTATGTAGGGCGAAAATTGGGCAAGTCGTGCAACGCCTTCCAAACCAATGATGAGCCTTTCGTGGGCTTCACCCTTCTTTTCTTCCGAAACGCTGCCGCTAAAAAATGATTCTTTGTACAGAGTGCGTGCAACCCATTCGCAATTAAGTTCAAGGTGTTGAATTAGTTCGCGGCATTTTGCGCGCCTAAACACGGCTTCCGGATAGAGTGGTTTATTGGGATATTTTTCCTCCAAATATTCCAAAATCACTTGCGATTCAGACAAGTCGCCATCGTCAGTTTTGAGATATGGAATCTTGCCGATAGGCGAGGACTGCCAAAACAAGTCTCGTTGCCAAGGGTAAATGGTTTCCTCGGTAAACGGGATTTCCTTCTCCAGCAAAATCAGCTTTAGTTTGTTGTAGTAATTACTGACGCCAAATCCGCAGAGAGTAACCATATTGATTCCTTCGAGATAACTGAAAGATCGATCCTGCAACTAGCGTCGCAAATGAGTCGTGTAGATGTCTTACATATAAGCTGCTTTATTCGTTCCGCGAGACTTTTGTTGTGCAGCGCGAACTCTATCCTTCAATCGATTTTGCGCAAAATTGACGAAACTTCGCAGGTTGGGCGACTGTTGGCGCGCCGATGGATACATGATGCTGGCCGGAATAGGTTCGCTCTCGTATTTTTCGAGTATCCGTTTGAGATTGCCCGCATTTATTTCGGCCTGCACGTGATAATCCAAAAAGCGTCCAAAGCCAACGCCCTTCACGCAGGCTGAGACTGCTGCATCGACCTGATTGGTCACAAGAATGCTCTTGATCGGCACCTGCACTGGTTTTCGACTGGAACCGAAATTCCAATGGGTCGGCGAGACAACGCTCGTAAAACTCACGCAGCGCTGGTTGCGCAGATCGATAGGCGTCTTTGGCGAGCCCGTCGCTTTGATCAACATTGGGCTCGCCACGATGATGCGGCGCACCTCGCCAATGCCATGCGCAATCATCGACGAGTCCGGCAACTTTGCGACTCTAACCGCAGCATCCATGCCTTCTTCAAGCAGATCAACCACCCGATCAAGCAGTATCAGCTCAATGGTGATTTCCGGATACTCAAGTAAAAATTCAGCTACAACTGGCGCGACAAAAGTGCGCCCAAATGAAACTGAGGCCGCTATTCTGAGCTTTCCGCGCGGTGTGGCGCTACGTGCGCTCAGGCTGAGTTGCGCGTCATCGACCGCGGCAATAATCTGCCGACTGCGCTCATAGTAATCGCGGCCTTCATCGGTCAACGACATGCGCCGCGTGGTGCGATTTAACAATCGCACGCCGAGTTCGCGCTCCAGTGCTGCCAGTGTCCGCACCATAGACGGCTGCGACACATCGAGCATCGCGGCAGCAGCCGTGATGCTGCCGCCCTCGACAATTTTAATGAACGCTTGAATGGCATAGAGCTTATCCATGGCAAATATATTACTGCACTTAACGTAGTAATGAAATGCTTTCAACGCCATTTATTCGTTTTCTGAATGCGCCCAGAATTCACTTCGTTGCTTAACGATGAAACCAGCGACATCACCCCCACCCCAATTTCCAAAGGAGAAACAACATGGCAAGAGTTCAAGTCGTCAACCCACAAACGGCGACCGGCGAAGCAAAAACACTGTTGGATGCAGTTCAGGCGCAGTTAGGTATTACGCCCAATTTCATTCGCGTTCTGGCCAATTCACCCAAGGCGCTTGAGGGCTTTTTAGGGCTGTATGGCGCGATGGGAAAAGTGAGTCTGGATAAGCCCACTCAGGAGCGGATCGCGTTAGCTATCGCGGAGGGCAACAGCTGCCAGTATTGCGTATCAGCGCATACCGCCATTGGCCGTGGTGCCGGTTTAAGCAACGACGAAATGGCGCTAAACCGCAAAGGCACGTCCGCTGACGCCAAAGCCGCGGCCATTGTCGCTCTCGCAAAAAACCTGAACGCCAACATGGGCGAAATCACCACCAGCGAATTCGATGCCGCCCGCAACGCTGGATTGTCCGATGGCGAAATTGTCGAAGTCATTTCAGTTGTTGCACTGAACATTTTCACCAACATTCTCGGCAAGGCAACACGTATTGAAATCGACTTTCCAAAAGTTGAGCTCCTTCAACCGGTCGTTCGTGCGGCCGCCTGACCTACAAAACCGATTCACGAACTCAGTTCACGAACCACACGACAACCTCGGTTTTTATAATCTTTTAATTAATCAACGCAAAGGAAAAATCATGAACACCAATATCAATCGTCTCATCAAAATCGCCGCCATGAGTGTCGCACTTGGCTTAACGGGTATCGCCACGCCGGCACTGGCTGTTAAGCAAACCGGTGGCGAATACAACACCTTGTATGCAGGCCTCGGCGCCAAGGGCTATGACGTTGTTTCGTATTTCACCGTAGGGCAGCCCGTTGTCGGATCAGACCGCTACGTGACTGAATATGGTGGCGTGAAGTGGCAATTTTCAAATGCTGAGAACCTTGCGACCTTCAAGAGTGACCCATCCAAGTACGCACCACAATACGGCGGCTTCTGTGCCTGGGGCGCATCGGTCGGCAAACTGTTTGACGTCGACCCGGTTAACGGCTGGAAAATTGTGGATGGCAAGTTGTATTTGAATTTCAACGGCGACATCAACACCACATTCAGCAAAGACCCGGCGAGCTTTATCGCCAAGGCAAACCGCAACTGGCCAACACTCAATAAATAGTGGAGTGCCCGCTGGGGCCTGCTGAAGAAACGGGTTTTCGTTACATGCTCCAGCGCATTTATATTTTCTGATTCGCTACCAAAGAGGTTGCCATGATGCAAGCGCACGCACTTATTGCCGTCGCTTCCGTACCTGCCAGGGTCGGCTGCGGCATGAACGACACGCCAGATTACTTGCCACAAGGACGCAAGCCAAGCGACCTTGAAAAATTGCGCCCCTACCTGATGCGCTACGCATGCACCAAGTTCAATGACGTTTACATGGCTGAAGATTTGGTGCAAGAGGCGATGCTGGCCGCGCTGGCGGGCAAGAGCCCATTTATGAGCCGCTCGGCTTTACGTACTTGGGTAACGGGGATTCTTAAACACAAGATTGTTGATGCATACCGGCGTCTCGCGAATGAGAAGCGCCAGTACACATCGGGTGGCGCTGAGGAACATGACGGAGATGGCGGAGTTGACATATGGCAGATGGAAGCGTTGTGTCATTCCCAGACTGCACCCGAAACGCGCGATGGGCTAGCTGACCCAGCGCTTGAAATCGAGCGTAAGCAACTCGCTAGTAGTCTGATGTGTGCCGTTAGCAACTTGCCCACTCGTCAACGGGACGCTTTTGTGATGGTGCATATGCATGGCATCAGCAGCATGGATGCGGCACGGCGCGCAGGTGTATCACTCAATAATTTGTGGGTAATTCTGCACCGTTCGCGCAAAGCCTTGCAAGTGGAATTACGGAGCGCATACGCGATATAGCCCAACATGCCAACCCCGTCCGACTGCCCGCAATTGGGTTTATTAAAAATGGAGAATTTTATGTTCACACCAGGTTATTTCGTTACGGCAGAGCTCAAAGTCAAAGACCCATCCAGAGCAGCAATCGCTAGGACAGAGCTAATGTCCTTGTGTGAAAAGTCCATCCATGAGCAAGGCTGCACCCTATTTAAACTCCACGAGTTTAAAGGTCAACCTGAGCGCTTTATGTTGTGGGAGCGCTTTGACGACGAAGCCGCGTTCAAGTCGCACTTTGAAGAGATCTACACGAAAGCATACATTGCGAAAGATCTGACCGATGTGGTTAAGATCTACCAAACTAACCTTGCCTGATTGTTAATTAAAGAATCCATCCACATTGGCTATTACAAGGTGTTGAAAATGAAGAAACGTGAATTTATAGTGCTGGCTTCGTCACTGGTTATGAGTGCCTACGGCTTCGCAGAATCTGATGCGATCGAAACGCGCGAGATG
The DNA here is from genome assembly GCA_038236905.1 of Burkholderiales bacterium. Classification (GTDB taxonomy): domain Bacteria; phylum Pseudomonadota; class Gammaproteobacteria; order Burkholderiales; family Usitatibacteraceae; genus UKL13-2. Next base: position 28,803 of record JBBRZG010000011.1, on the reverse strand, counting down.
GAATATCGCATTGATGGAGTCCCTTTCAAGGGGTTCATCGCGTTGCCAAAAGGAAAAGGAAAAGTCCCTGGCGTATTGGTTATTCACGAATGGTGGGGGCACAACGAATACGCGCGTCAACGTGCGCGGCAACTGGCAGAACTTGGCTATGCAGCCTTTGCGCTTGATATGTATGGAAGCGGAAAAACGGCCAATGAGCCAAAAGGTGCGCAGCACCTGATGACTGAAGCTTTTGAATCCGGACAAATCCAAGCCCGCTTCGATGGTGCCATGCGCATTCTAAAATCTGAAGCCCGTGTCGACCCAAGCAAAATTGGCGCTATCGGGTACTGTTTTGGTGGAAACGTCGTCTTGTCCATGGCACGGGCTGGTGAACCTTTGCAGGCGGTGGTTAGTTTTCACGGATCACTTCCGGCTAGCGCAGACTTAAAGAGGGGTTCTATCAAGCCCAAAATTTTGGTGCTTCATGGTGGCGATGATGCGTTTGTTTCTCCAGAGGCTGTCGCGCAGTTCAAGCAAGAAATGACCGCCGCAAATGCGAACTATAAATTCATCGTATACCCTGGCGCAAAGCATGGATTCACAGACCAAGACAACTCAGAAAGAGGGGAACTGCATCACCTTCCGATTGGTTATCAGAAAGAAGCAGATCAGAATTCATGGCGCGAAATGAAGGCGCTCTTCAAGAGGGAACTTCACTAACCCAGCGATCTTAAAAGCGTAGCTCATCAAGGGCTGATCGCCCTTTTCATACGGATCAGTGTCCTCTATCACGCTTATTTTCAACATTAATAATCTTAAATCCCAGATCTTGAACCACTTTTTAATCACCAGTACTGGCGAGCCTTTCCAAGGCATTTTTCCTCAATAAGACCGCCAGGCCTTACCAAGAAAATTTTCAGAGGAAGTTATTACAATGTCTCACGCTTACACCAACATCGCCTTTACACCTGCAGTTCGTGACGTGCAGCAGCGTATGGGCAGCCGCGAGAATTACGCGCCGTTTGACGATGTGGATGAACAAAATCATCGTTTGGGTCAAGTAGAAATCGAGTTCATTGCGGCGCGCGACAGTTTTTATCAAGCGACCGTTAGCGAAACCGGCTGGCCGTATGTGCAGTTTCGCGGTGGGCCATTGGGCTTCTTGAAAGTGCTCGATGCCAATACATTGGGATACGCGGATTTTCGCGGCAACTTGCAATACATCAGCGTCGGAAATTACACAAACAATGATCGTATTTCGATCATCTTGATGGATTACGAAAACCGTGCACGCTTAAAAATCCTGGGGCGCGTTCGCATTGTGAATTTAGACGATGAGCCCACGCTGATCGCCAAATTGGAATCGCCAAACTACCGCGCGCGTGTTCAACGCGGCATTGTAATTACGGTGGAAGGGTTTGACTGGAACTGCCCGCAACATATTACGCCTCGCTTTTCTGAAGCCTCAATGTTGAATAGAACTACGCCGCTGCTCGATGAACTCACGCGGCTCAAATTGAGTATCGAAGCCGGCAGAACTGAAACATCATTGCCGGCCACATTAGGCAAGGGCCCGCTGGCGCTGATAATTTCTGGCATGCGTCAACTTACTCCTCGCGTACGAGCATACGAGCTTCGTGCCACTGGCGACGGCAAACTTCCACATGTCTCCCCGGGTGCGCACATTGATTTACCGGTCCGCATCGTCAGCGGGGAGAACGCAAAAGTCATCAACAGCACACGTCGCTACTCGATCACAGCAGCAGCTGAAGATGGCCTGTCTTATGACGTTGCCGTACAGCTCGATAGCGCGGGCAGTGGCGGATCGGTAGCAGTACATCGTGACTATCAAATTGGTGTCACATTGAAGTGCAGCAAGCCCGGCAACGATTTCGTGCTTCATGTTGGTTACCGGCCCACGGTATTGATTGCCAGCGGTATTGGCATCACGCCCATTTACGCAATGGCAATGGCTCTAACGAAAGCGGGACGCGCCGTGACGCTGCATTACGCGGCACGTTCACGTAAAGAAGCCGCTTTCGTAAAACCGCTATCGGCAATGCTTGGCCGCGAGCTGTATCTTTACCCGCGTGACGCTGGCGATAAGCTTGACGTACCCGGTGTTTTGAACCGCGCGCCTCCAAACAGTGTGTTCTACGTTTGCGGTCCCAGTGGATTAATTGAGGCGGTTCGCATGGCCGCGATCAATGCCGGGATTTCAGCGGATCGCGTTCGTTTCGAACGTTTTTCAGCGAGCGTTCAGGGCGTGGACAATGCCCTTGAAAAACCAGTGCGCGTCACGCTACGGCGCAGCGGGAAAATAATTGAAGTGAGCGCAACGCAGTCGATTCTCGATGTTGTACAAGCGGCCGGTATTGATGCACCGGCTTCCTGCCGAGCGGGCACTTGCGGCACCTGTGCTGTCAAAGTTATCGACGGCATTCCAGAACATCGCGATACCGCTTTAACCAAAGCCGAGCGCGACCAAGCCGGCTTAATGTGCATTTGCGTGTCACGTGCCACGTCGGCTAATTTAACGCTCGATATTTAACGGAAAGAACTGTCATGCTAGCCACGCGATTTATTTCGGATTATTCAACAGACATCGGTTACGAGGCGGCTTGGTTTGCTTCTTCACTATTGTTTGATTTTGTCTGCCCGATCGGCTCCACAATCTGCGCGATGAATGAGCCATGCATCAACCATTCTCAGTCTGATTCCAACCCTAAAGGTAATTGAAATGATTGAATCTACCTCACGCCCGCCACTGCCGCCATTCACCCGGGAAAGCGCAATTCAAAAAGTCAGGCTCGCTGAAGATGGCTGGAATTCCCGTGACCCACTTCGAGTTTCGCTTGCGTACAGCATTGATTCCGCCTGGCGTAACCGAGCGGAATTTCCGCTTGGCCGCGAACAGATCGTCGCGCTTCTAACCCGAAAATGGATACGCGAGCAGGACTATCGGCTCATCAAAGAGTTATGGGCATTTACCGAAAGTCGCATTGCGGTGCGCTTCGCCTACGAATGGCGTGACGATGCAGGCAATTGGTTTCGTTCATACGGTAATGAAAATTGGGAATTTGATGCCGATGGGCTCATGCGGCGTCGATACGCGAGCATTAACGATCTGCCGATTGCTGAAATTGAACGTAAATTTCATTGGCCACTCGGCAGACGTGCTGATGATCATCCCAGCCTGAGTGACTTGGGCCTGTAGGAGCGCAAACTTTTGGGTCACATCACAACGAGCTCCACGCAACAGTCAATATGCCTCAACGTTGTCGAGCTAAATTAAGATGGGTCTCATAGCGCATTTCCATCGCATCCTAATTTCAACAGGAGGCTTCCATGCTGTTTCGATCATTCGCTAGTTCTGCCATGTTTTTGTTGTTCAGCACCAGCACTCCGGCAAAAGCCGCTGATCTTGATGCGATATTAGCGAGAGCAATGGACGGCAGCAAAGTCCCTGCTGTGGCGGTACTAGAAATGAAGAACTATGCTGTCGCGCAGGAAGCGGTCCGGGGGGTGCGACGTAATGACGAGCGGGATCCTGCCCTGCTAGACGATGTGTGGGCGACCGGTTCGGACGGCAAGCCCATGACGGCCGCGCTAATCGCCAGGCTGGTGGACCGAGGCGTTCTTTCTTGGGATACGCCACTTGCAACAATGCTGCCCAGCCTCGCCAAATCGATGCGCCCCGAGTATCGGGCCGTGACGCTGCCCCAGCTACTTTCTCACCGGTCAGGATTGGCGAAAGACACCAATGATCTGAAATTTTTCGCAAGTTTTTTCACCGACACGCGCAGCTTGCCGAAGCAGCGCTTGGCCTACAGCGCGCAGGTTTTGACCGAGGCGCTGGAAGTCGCACCCGGCACCGCCTACAGCTATAGCAATACAGGCTTCATTGTTGCCGCAGTGATCGCCGAGGCGGCAACCGGGACAAGCTTCGAGGAGCTGATGCGCCGTGAAATATTTCAGCCCTTGGGAATGAACAGCGCCAAATTTTCACTAACGCATGACGGGCAACCGCGGGGCCATCGTAACAACAAGCCGGTAACAGCTCCTTATGCGCAAGCTGATGATGGCAATCCGCTTATGTTTGCACCAGCCGGGGGCGAGCTGCATTTGAGTCTTCGTGATTGGGCGACGTTCTGCCTGGACCAGTTGGCAGGGAGTCAGGGCCGCGGAAAATTATTGACATCCGCGTCATACCGCCTGATGCAGACGGCCCAGTTTGGCGGCCCTGCAGGCCTTGGTTGGGGCATCCAGAATACGATTGCCGGTCACAAAGGTCCGGTGTTAACGCACGCCGGTTCTGACGGCAATTGGTACGCATTCGTAATACTGTTCCCCCAATCTGGCAACGGCGCACTCGTGACTGCAAACGCCGGACCAGAGATGGGGGGAGACAAAGCTGCCATGACAGTTTTGAAAGAATTACTTGCTGCCTATCCAAACGACAGCGCCCTACCTTAGCGGCATTACAGCCGCGAATCGTACGTTTTTTGCATGTGCTATATCAGCAGAAGTAGTTACCGAGGACCTTGGGCTGCGTTGACCGCCGGGCAATCCATTTCATTTCAAACCGCCACAACTTTCCATGAAGGGAATCAAAATGCCAATCTTAAATGTCAAAATTTGCACATCGCCGTCGCTCGAAATATCTCAGCGTATCGCGACGGTACTCACCGATTTAACGGTTGAAATACTCAAGAAAAAGCGCGAACTTACCGCAGTAGCCATCGATAATGTCCTGCCATCAGAATGGTTTATTGGCGGCATTGCCCTCAGTGCAGAGCCGTTCAGTACTTTCCATCTCGACATTAAAGTCACAGAAGGAACCAACACCAAAGACGAAAAAGCGCTTTACGTTGGTCGTGTGTTTAACGCCATCGAAGGCATCATTGGCCAGCTCGCCCCAGCAAGTTACATCGTCATTCACGAGGTTCGCGGCGACGCGTGGGGCTATCAGGGTCAAACACAGGAGTACCGTTACATTAAAGGCAAGGCACTTTAACGGTGATGGCAAAATTTCCCGCTGAGTTGGCTACTGTTGATCGTCGTTGCTGTTGATTCGAGCGCAACACACGAAGCATTCGGCAAACGCCAAAATTGCCGAAGAGACGATTTTTTTGTTTCCTGCTGGCACCCAGATATTTTGCGATAACGAATCGTGCAATTGCGCAATCGTGCAATTGTGCAATTGTGCAATTGTGCAATTGTGCAATTGTGCAATTGTGCATTAAGCTCTGGCAGCTAATTCGCCAAGCCGATGCTTTTTTCGCGGCTAGTCGTTTGCAACTTTCCCCGCGGATTTGACATTTATCTTCCGATCTACCTATCGGGCGAATGTTTTTTCGATACGCGCGACCTAACACCGCCAAGCCGCGCGCCGTTTGACACAAAAGAGCCTCAAAGCCCGCTCCAGGTATAGGGTTCGATATTTTTAACTGGTACTCCAAACCAACGCAAAAAAAGCGCGGCGCACTTTATTGATCGTGTAAACAGCTTCATCTAGCAACACCTTTATCTAGCAACAGATTACTGAGCACCGAGATCCGAAAGTAAGCAAGACTCTGCAGCGCTAACGAAATATCATTCGTTCTGCGCTATCGCTAAACCAGATGGCTAAGTTACAAAATGCGATTCACATCTATCGGACTACCAAGACCGGCGTCTTTGAATGCGTCAACACTTTTGTTGTTTCGCTGCCGATGAGTAATCCGGCAAGCCCGCGACGACCGTGCGACGCCATCACAATCAAATCACAGCCGTGCTTTGCGGCTGACTCGATGATGGCTCCAAAAGGATCATCGTTAAAAACGTGCTCACCATCGGCAGATACCGCTAATGCCTTGGCACGGTCCAGACCAAACTTAAGCCTCGAATCAGCGCGTTTTTGCGCATCCACTGCATAACTTTCTTTGGTGTCAGATAGCGCCAACGCTTCCGTCGTCAGAACATGAAATGGCACAGAAACCGTCATGATCGTGACCCGTGCGCCGAATGGTTTTGCCAAACTCAACGCCATTTCTATCGCCTTATCGGAAAAAGAAGTGCCATCGGTTGGAACTAATATGTGCTTAAACATTTTTACCTCCGCAGTTTGAGTTATGCGCTGCTACATCTCGCGAAATAACAATGCGCCAATCGCGCAAAGATGATTTGATAAATCGCAAAGGGACGCGAGTTCAATTCGTTAAGCTGACTCTGTCAGCCACTAATTATCATTAACACCTCAGCCGCACCGGCGATTTGCGTCCCCCACGAGTTCGTAATGTCTACCTGCCTGTTTTCCAACTATCGAGCCCAATATGCACTCTGCAGCTGCACATCCAATGGATTACGATTTAGTTTTTGAACATCGAGTCTCCTACCTGTATGCCGCGATAACGGGTCGGCAAGACAGTTTGCGGATTGATCAGAACTACTTTGGAAAGATACTTAAAGAGTGTCGTGCGGCAGGCTATCAGTGCGTGTTGATCGAAGAAAATCTAGGCACTCAGCTTTCGACAGCCGACATGTTTTACGCGGCCGAAGGAGCCGCTGCGCTTGATATCGGCGGACTCAAAGTCGCATTTGTAGACCGCTTTCCCAGCCATATCGAAGGCAACAGATTTGGTGAAACAGTCGCAAAAAATAGAGGGCTGAACGTAAAACTTTTTAGCAATATCGATGCAGCCAAAGCTTGGCTGGGCGTGACCTAGCATTACCCATCTCAACGTGTTTGCCATCTAAAAATTGCAGAGTTTTCGAATAAGCGTAACTATCATCGCGTCCTGGCTTTGTTTTGCCTTCACCCTTGATGGCGCGCAATACATAACCATCAGGCCTGATCAAAATGAAACATTAGCTTTACCGGGGTAAAAGACGATGGCAAATACACTGGTGGTCTATTTTTCGCGATCCGGCATGACTGAGAGGGTCGCAACGGCAATGGCCGCTTCAGGCGGGTTTGCTTTGGGGAAGATCGCGCTTGCGAGAGCGGATCGATTCGGACATTTTCTCGCCGTGGCGCAAACATTTTTAGGCGTAAGGCCGCGCATCAAATATGAAGGGCCCGACCCCGGCGAATTTGATCTGGTGATAGCGGGCACACCGGTGTGGGCCGCTAATTTCGCGGCGCCGTTGAGAAGTTTTTTTTATGAATACGGAAGTCGAATCAAGCGTGTCGCGTTCTTTTGCACTTATGGTGGACAAGGTGCGGACCGCGCGCTCGAGCGTCTTCAGCAAACGTCCGAGAAATTACCCCTCAACACATTACATATTACCGACGCAGAAATTGAATCGGGCGGGTATCAGGGTCAAGTTACAAACTTTGTTGAGCAAATAAAGCGATTGATGCATTGAAGTGCCGGTCTAAGCAAATTACGTTGCCTGAAGACCCGACGCGATCAGTGGCGCGAGCAAAATCGTGTTTGTCGGATGCACGACACTGTTGCAGCTCCAAACATGATTTATCCCTGCATGTGTAAGCTGCTCACTAATATCCGCAGCAAACAACGCATGCACAATCAATGCATCGATTTGCGCAGCGCCTTTCGACAAACACGCACGAGCCGCCGATATCAGGGTACCGCCAGAGCTCACAATATCGTCTATCAACACGATATGTTGCCCTGCCATCTCGAGGTCGGGGGCCTCCACTGTGGTCGCATGATCGCCATGCCTAACTTTGCGACACACGCCAAACTCGCACTGCGCGGCCTCAGCCACCACACGCACCCATTGCTCGGACTCTTCGTCCGGCCCGAGCAACACGGCGTTGATTTTTTGATCGCGAATAAAATTTCCCATGAGTGTAGCGGCTGAAAGTGCGACGGCCGAGCGTGCCGGCACTGCGTCTGACAATCGGCGGACCCGATGCAAATGCGGATCAACAGTGACGACCGTGTCAAATTGTTGGGCCAACCATTCACCAACAATAGTCTGGCTAACCGCCTCGCCGTCATTAAAAACCTTGTCTTGCCGCATATAGCAAAGATAGGGGGCAACGAGCGTTAGATCTGTTGCACCCAATGTGCGTGCCGTCTTTGCGGACAAAAACAGTTCAACCAACTTTTCATTTGGATTGTTAAGCGTTCGGCAAATAATTACCCGCTCCGGCAGCGCGCCGGGCAGGGTTATTCTCGTCTCACCGTCAGGGAAGCAATGCACGCCGATCTCGGCGTATTCAGCGCCTAGCTCCGCGGCAATTTTCATCGCCGGCAAACGATAATCAGCGAAACCCAACACCATCATGGCTCTACAAAGGCTCTCGGAATTTGTTCGGCGCTACCAACCGTAAACCCGCTTCGCTCGTTGCACAGAACGCGCGCAAAATTTTGTTCGGCAGGATATTGCGAATAGACGCGAAATAATGCCTCACCCTCGCTGACGGCATCACCCAACTTTTTGAAGAGATCAACTCCAGCGCCCTTTTCCATCGGTGCCCCCGCGTAGCGGGCGATTCGCGCAAGTTGCAAATTATCAATCGCAACCACCACGCCGCTTGCCGGGCTTGGCACATCGAAGACCCGCTCGCCCAGCGCGGGCATATTTTTATGCCTCCCTTGTGCATCGATAATCGCATTCATCTTGTCGAGCGCACGTCCAGAATCCAAAATATCACGCGCAATTGCATAACCTTGGCCACCACGAATATCCGGATCAAATTCTAATATTCGTCCGGCTAATCGCAGTGCTTTTTGGCGCAAGTCTACGGGCGCTAATGGATCATTTTGCAGCACCATCATGACATCACGAGCTTCTAGCGCGGGGCCGATCCCGCGTCCGATCGGCTGGCGTCCATCGGTGATGATGACTTCAATTTGCAACTCCAGCCGATCACCCACGTATTCAAATATTTTGCGAAGTGACTGCGCATCTGCCATGTGACGCACCTTAGCACTCGGCCCCACCGGAATATCGATGAGCAAATGCGTGGCACCGGCGGCTAATTTTTTAGACAAAATTGACGCCACCATTTGACCGCGTGAATCAATGCCAAGCGGGCGTTCGACCGAAATCAAAATATCGTCAGCCGGAGATAACCGCGCCTTGCCTCCCCAAGCCAGGCAGCCACGTTGGGCGCGTACGATTTCTTGCAGACGATCAATCGGAATATCAACGTCGCAAAAAACTTCCATCGTATCTGCCGTCCCAGCGGGCGAGGTGATGGCTCTGCTGGATGTTTTCGGCACCAGCATCCCGTGAGCGGCCAAGATGGGCACAACGAGCATGGACGTTCTATTGCCCGGAATGCCACCGATACAGTGCTTGTCTGCCACGAGTGGTTCATGCCAATTAATTCGTTCACCAGAACCAACCATGGCTTCAGTCAAGTAGAAGACTTCCTCACGATCAAGCTCGTTTTGCGCGGTTGCCACGACAAACGCCGCAATCTCTGTTTTGGTGTAGCGATTGCCGGCAATGTCGCCGACAATATTTTTATAGTCTTGCTCGGTAAGACGCTCGCCGGCAATCTTGCGCCGCACCGCGTCCATCGAGAATGCCCGCTCCGCGTGGGCAACCTTCACCAATGCGCCCGCAGTGACACCGAGCTGTGCGAACGCCTGCTCTGATAACCCCAATTCGCCGGGTGCCACGATTGCATCATCATCAACCACATTGACCGTCGCGATGAGATGTTGATCTAGGCTGAATACCTCGATCTTGGATAAGGCTTGAAAGCCCTCAGCCCGATAAATCGCACAATCGCGATGCAGATAGGCGACGTTCTCACGATAGGTATCAATTCCCACGCGTCGAACGGCAAGCGCATTGTGGTTTGCAGCAACGTTGGCTTCAAGCATCATTGAACACAGGCGGCAAATGTAATGGGGTGGGGCCTACAGCGGCTCCGGATGCTCACCTCTTCGACAACACGATGGGCTTTGCTCTCGTTGGAACTGACTGCTCTCTTGGCTCGATCAGCGACATCGCCAACCACTATTGGGCGGCTTGTGATGTCTGCGGAAGCGGCCAACCTCATCGCCAGATGAAATGAACCGATTTTGCCAAGGATTTTTTTCACTTCCCAACTCCGGTTTAACTTTTGAAAATCAGCCCAAGTAAGCAAAACATCATCTTTTAATAATCGTATTCTGCTTAATAGGCGGCATATTGTGAAATATCAAAATATTCCACAAAAAAAGCTTACGCGATTCAACTTATAATCGACTCGCGACTCCACTCGCGCCTCTTCTCTCTTTTTTTTATTATCACGCATGATTCGCCTACTCATAGCAGACGACCACACCATCATGCGCGATGGACTAAAGCGCATTCTAGAAGGCCACGAAGATTTGGAAGTGGTGGGCGAAGCAACGGATGGTTTTCAAACCATGGACTGGGTGCGCAAAGGTGGATTTGATATTTTGCTGCTCGATCTCTCCATGCCCGGAAAAAGCGGCGTGGATTTAATAAAGCAAATTAAAACCCATGCCCCCAAACTGGCTGTGTTGGTACTCACCATGCATGAAGAAGAGCTATACGCGGTGCGGGCAATCCGTGCCGGCGCGTCCGGCTACATTACCAAAGACAGCGCTGCCACGCTTCTGGTTGAGGCAATTCGGCGGGTCGCAATCGGCAGATTATTTATCAGTCCGCAGGTAGCCGAGCAGCTTGCGCTGAACATGATGCCCAGTTCCAACGAACTGCCGCACACGAAACTTTCTGATCGTGAATTTGAAGTTTTTCAGCTATTGGTGGCCGGTATGTCAATCACTCATATTGGCGAAAAATTACATCTCAGCGTGAAGACGGTTAGCACCCATAAGACCCGCATTCTGCAAAAACTTGAAGCCCAATCTATCGCCGATCTTGTTAAATACGCGATGACACACGACTTGCTCACCAAGTCGATTTAGGCTTTCCGTCGTCACGTCGTATGCTGCTTGCACGTGCTTGATTAAGCACCTCACACAGCTTCCCACCGCTACGTCAGCTTCTTCCGGGTAGGAATTTTCCTAATCGACGTGGAGCATTCCCACAAAAACTTTAAGCGCCCGCCGATAGTACAACGCGCGCCTTTTCGCAATACTTAACTCATCGAATTTAGTACCCAACGCTGAGCTGAACGAAAGTCGAGAAGGATTGTGGTGGTTGATCGATTTACAGTAGCTCCATAAGTCATCTGCGCACCACTCCGCCTAATTGAAACGCTGAAGTCAAACACCAAAGGAGCCCCTCCATGGTCACAACACAAACTCAATTGGAAACGCCAAAGACAACATTTGCGCCGCAAGCTGCTGTCGCGTATTCAGCTGCGGCTGTTGGCAACGACCACGACAGCGGCTGGTTCACGTTACCCGAAATTTGCAGCTTACTCAGCATCCCCAACATAGATGCAAAATCGACATTGCGGTTTCAGCGACGCCGCATCAAGGCCGGGCAATGGCTGTTTGGCTCCGGCGAAAAATTTAGCTCAGTGTTCATCGTCTATTCAGGCTTTCTCAAAACGCTATTGGTTGATGACGTTGGCAACGAGCAGATTCTGGGCTTCCCAATGAAAGGTGATTTACTCGGCATTGATGGATTACACAACGGGCATTACGCATCCCAAGCGGTGGCACTAACGGATTGTGATTTGGTCGTGGTGCCGTTTCATGAAATAACCCCATCGGGGAACGAGCAAATTTTGCTGGAAAATTGTCTGTATCGAGCGATGGGCCGCGAACTTGCGCGCGAGCATACCGTCATGGGCTTGCTAGGCACACTGAATGCTGAGGCACGTGTTGCGCGATTTTTAGTTTCACTCTCAGATCGATTCGCCGCAAACGGCTAATCGCCGATATGTTTCAATCTACGCATGACGCGTCAGGAAATCGGCAGCTACTTGGGCTTAACGCTTGAAACCGTTAGCAGGTCATTGTCCGCTTTGAATGATGCGGAACTTATTGAGATTAACCAACGTTCGGTTGAGATAAAAGACATTTCTTTCTTACGATCACTGCAAAAAATCCCGGGTGGGTTGCGAACAAAATGCATTTCTAGCAAACAGCCAACTAAAAGCTCGAGCAGCGGGCAGGCCGCTGCACACCCCGAGTCAATCGCGCTGGCGAAACGCAAGCTAAATCACAATCAGTCGATTTGGGCGAATCTGGACATCATGCGAACTGCTGCATAACGAGGTCCACAGCATCGCAAAGGGTAGCCTGGCAAACTGTTGAGTTGAGCATCGCGCTGCAAGGCAATTACGTTGCAAGGCTCAGTTGATAAGGCTTAGTTGCCGACCTTTACGCCGCCAAATTTGGGTGTTCAAGCACGTAGAACACATGCTGCGCGCTGAAAATCATTGCATCTCAATTGCTCCTGGCAACCGAGCACGAGCGCAGGCATGCAATCGCCTCATCCGTATCGGTTCCCGTTGTTTGCGAGCCGGTCAATTATTGCGCGAGCATCTACGCATGTTTTGCGGTTTATCAATGCGTGATGATCCACTCGCGCAGAAACTCCATCCAACTTACGGATCGCATGTTGCGCCGCCAATTTCCGATGGAGAAATTTCAAATGGTCAAAATAATTCTCGCTGTTGACGGATCCGAGCCATCACTGGCGGCAACGCGCGCCTTGATAAAACACCGCGCCATGTTCATCGAACCGGTAGAAATTCATCTCTTACATGTTTCTGCGCCGATTCCACGCTTGTATGGAATGCATGTGGTGGTGGATGGTGCGACGATCGAGCGCATCATCCGTGAAGATGCCGAGCAAGCAATGATGAGCAGCAAAATTCTGCTCGATAAATGGGGCATTGCATATAAGAAAGAACACTTTGTAGGTGACGTGGTGTACACCATCAATGACTATGCAACGACGCATGAAGCGGATTTCATTTACGTCGGCGCACGCGGCTTAGGCGCGTTTCGCGGTGCTGTCCTCGGCTCCACCACTATGAAACTGTTGCAGTCTGCAAAAACCCCGATCGTGGTCATTCATGCTATCGAGCATTAACGCCAACGATAGCCAAAACACAATCTGTGCAAGGCCTCGCTTGCACACCAACGGCAAGCTCATTAAACTGCTTCGATGCCAAATTCATCAGACAATCTGCAAAAAAGTGAGCGCCGTTTAGCGGCCATGGTTGAGACCACAACCGATGCAATTTTGATTCTCGACCATGAGCAAAAAATCACCCTCGTGAATCGGGCCACTGAACGCTTATTTGGCTATGCGCGCGAAAGCATGCTGGACCAAAAAATTGAAATGCTCATTCCCGCCCGCTTCCACGGCACCCATCATCATCACGTTGATCACTTCGGCAAAACCGGCAGCAGCGTGCGCCGTATGGGGGGCGAAGCAAACGTGCTTGGGCAGCGCGCAAATGGTGAAGAGTTTCCGATTGATGCTTCAATCTCGTATTTGATGGAGGACGGCAAACCGTTTTATACCGTCATCTTGCGTGATATCACCGAGCGCAAACAGGCACAGCGCGATTTGGAAACATCGCGCGAATATCTGCGTAACTTATATGACGGCCTGCAAACGATCCGTGAAGAGGAACGCAAACGCATCGCGCGCGAGCTTCATGATGATCTGGGGCAAACGCTTAGCGCCATCCGTATTGATCTAACCTTGCTCAAAAATGCACTGCCTGCTGACTCACCCAAACTCATTAAAAACGTCGAAGGCATTGACAGCCTGTTAATGGGTGCAATCACGTCAGTTCGACGCATATCATCTGATTTGCGTCCACGGCCGCTGGATGATTTGGGACTGGTGCCCGCGCTGCAAATGTTGACTGAGGGATTCTCAAAACGGCACAAGATTGCCTGCACTATCGAAGCACCGCTGGGTGAATTGCCGCTGCCAGATCAAATTGCCTCGCCACTATTTCGCATGGCGCAGGAGTCGCTCAACAATGTGGTGAAGCACGCACATGCGACTGCAGTAAAAATTAAAATCAGCGTAGCAGATAATATTTTGTCATTGCAAATTGCCGATAATGGTAAAGGGCTTATCGTTTCCGATACGAAGAAATCCGATTCATTCGGACTGATCGGCATGCGTGAGCGCGCGTGGGCAATGAACGGTACATTCGACTTACAAAGCGAACCCAACAACGGCACAAAAGTTGAAATCACCGTGCCCGTCACGATCAATAAGTAAATTTCCCCGAAACAGCCAGCGGCTCGCACGCACTCCAGCCAAGTCTGGCAAGCATCAGCGGACGATCAGCACCGGAATTTTTGAGTGCGCCAAGACCTTCTGCGTCTCGCTTCCCAGCAACAACGCCGAAACGCCGCGCCGTCCATGAGAGGCCATCACAATCACATCCGCTTTAACTTTGCGCGCTTGATTGATAATTGCCTCGTGTGGATAGTCGTTGAACGCATAAGCAAAATCGGCCGCAACGTTATCGGCCGCGGCGAGCTTCATTACTTTGGCAAGTAATTTTTCACAAGACTGCCCCACGCTTTTTTTGTATTCCGAAATGGGCGGCCAATCGTAGAAGCCACCTTCCGGGTAGTACGGCGTTTTGTATTCAGCCGCCGCGTAAAAAGCCGTTACTTTCCCGCCGCTACTTTTTGCCATTGAAATAGCAGTTTTGACGGCTTTGTCTGCAAGCTTGGAACCATCTGTAGCAACCAAAATATGTTGGAACATATTGCCTCCTGGGTTGGTGTTACGCGAGTTGGAGTGAAATCAAAGCTTATTGCTTGGCTCCTACATCGTTTTGACAATAATCACACGCGATTCATACAACTCGCAAAAACCTAATCGTCATCCGAAACATCCGCCCTAACCTACATTCCCGCGAACTGTAAAAAAATCACAACCGTCGCGATCAATCATTAAGGGATTGCGGCACCTTGGCATCCTCCGCCCACGTGCCTCGTAGTGGAATGTCGACCTGCGCACGCTTGGCCTAGCAAATTAAATTTTCGCCAACACCGCCAGATGAATTGGTGTCAATTTGATATTTATCAAAGGCATCGGCGTTGATGCGTGTAACGTCGTAAATAGAGCAATCCGAATTCAAACGCTTCTTTTGAGGGTAACAATCATGCAAACAAGTGTGGCGATAAAGTTTCGGATTTGGCTGTGGATTTTTCTAGCACCCGCTTTAATCGTCCCATTGGCCGCCAACGCTGTACCGTCGTTTGCCCGCCAGACCGGGCAAAATTGTGTTGCCTGTCATGCAGGCGGGCAATTCCCCGAGCTCACGTCTTATGGCCGATTGTTCAAACTCACCGGTTACACGATCGGCACCCGCGCCTTGCCGATTTCGGCGATGGCGGTGGCCAGCTATAACAAAACAAAAAATACTACAGACGTTGACCCGGCAATTTTTCCCAAAGATGGCAACTTGATTTTTTCAACGGCCAGCATCTTTGTCGCGGGTAAGGTGACCGATAATGTTGGGGCGTTTGTGCAGGTTACCTATAACAATTACGACGCCCAGAGTCCATCAGACTCGCATTGGACGGGGCACTCCAGCTCTGACAACTTGGATATTCGCGCCATCGACCGCTATATCAGCCCAACCAGCGACCTCATCTTCGGTGCGACCCTGAACAACAATCCGACCGTGCAAGACGTATGGAACAGCGTGCCGGCTTGGGGCTACAACGCAGTACCCGGAAGTTCAGGGCCGGCCACCACACCCTTGTTGGCCGGCGGATTGGCACAGAATGTAGCGGGTATAGGCGGTTATGCGTTTTGGAACAAATCGGTTTATGCAGAACTGGCTGCCTATCGCACGGCCAACGGTTTCTGGTCGTTCATGAGTCAGGGATTTAATACGACGCGTGGCGATCAACAAATTCTGAAAGGTGCCAATCCGTATTGGCGGCTCGCACTCAGCCACGATTGGGGACCGCATAGCGGCATGATCGGCGTGTTGGGATTGAACGCGAAGATTTATCCTGATGCGCTTGATCCCGTCGGTTCTACCAATAACTACCGGGACGTTGGCGTTGACGGCCAGTACCAATATATTTTGGACCCGCACACCTTCACAGCCACGGCGAGCTACATTCGCGAGCGGGTGACCTATGCCGACTCGGTGGGGAATCAGGCCCATCCGCTAGACCCGGAAGGCGCAATAGGATTGCCTGTCACAAATGCATCTGACACGCTGAGAATGTTTAGAGCAAAAGCATCGTATGTTTATCGTGCAAAGTACGGCACCACACTTTCGTACTTCGATGTGAAAGGGAGCTCAAATGCCGCGCTTCAAACTTCCGCAGTCGACCCGACCAACCCAGGAGCCTTGGTCGATGGCTCAGAAGCGATTGTCGGCAATCTGGCTGGCAGCCCGGCAACACGCGGTTGGACGACGGAAATATTCTGGGCGCCAGTACAGTACGCGCGCATTGGATTGCAATACACAATGTTCAATAAATTCAACGGTGCCTCCAGCAACTACGATGGCTTTGGCCGCAACGCAAAGGATAACAACACCGTCTTCCTTTATGTTTGGGGTGCGTATTAAGACGAACAGCCCTTATATGCAATTAGTACACGCGGGGCGCAAAATAAAAATGCGATCTGAAAATATTGGTTCAGGTTGGATCTTTGGAGAGACACAATGAAACCGCAAATGAGAACGACAGTGAGAGCGAAAGTGAAAATGAACGTGGCAACGAAAAAAAACACGTTTAATACGGCGACAGTGATCACCACCCGTTCGATAGTTGGATTGGCGCTCGTCGCAATTATTGCCGGATGCTCAACCATCGAGCGTTCGCGGTCGCTTGGCGACCCCGCCGTTTCTGCGAAGACGATCGCGCTGCAAGTGTGCTCGAACTGCCATGGCGTAGATGGCAACGCAACCTCACCGAATTTTCCGAACTTGGCGGGACAGCGCGAGGCCTATACCGTTGCCCAGCTTAGCAGCTTCAAGAGTCACAACCGGATCGATCCCGCTGGGTTCGAGTACATGTGGGGACTGAGCAAACATTTAAGCAATGAGCAAATCAACGGTCTGGCAACCTACTTTGCCTCACAAATTCCAACACCAGGCGCAGCGGGTGCGCCATCGGTTCTCAGCGAAGGCAAGCAACTTTTTGAGAACGGTGTTTCGGCAAAAAACATTCCCGCTTGCACGTCTTGCCACGGCGACCAAGGTCAGGGCAATGCCGCATTTCCTCGCTTAGCCAGCCAACATGCTGACTACCTCGTCAAACAATTAGTGGTGTTTCAGCGCACGGATGAACGGCCCGAAGGTGCGATCATGAAGCAAATCGCACACGATCTTACCGCCGACAACATGCAGGCTGTAGCAGCTTATTTACAGGCGCTACCGGGGAAGTAATTTCAGCGCGGGTGCGGCTTAACGGATATTCAAACTGAGATTGAACCGCAAGCGCAATGATAGTTTTTCACGCAAGGCTTATTGGCACTTAGGCAGTGCTTTCAATGCGTTGAGAATGCCTGATCAAGCCCCACCATCTGTGGCCAGCCCACCAAAGCTAGTGAAAGACTCACCTGCTATAGACTTGGTTGCGCCCAACGACAGAAATAACGTCTATTTTTCCTGCCCTGTATTCGCTGCCAACAGGCAACTCATTGCGCTCGCCATCGCAGCAATTGCCCACAGCACAAAAAAACCGATTGAATATATGCTGGTGCGTGAAACGTGAAGATGATCACCAAGCACCACGAGCTCGCTCGGATCAACCAAGGTAAAAATGATGCCGACGCCAATGCCCGCGGCAATGAAAGACGGCCATAAAATCCACATCAATCGTTTTAGCATGATGCCTCCCAGTGGATGAGCGACCTACCGATCATAAATTTAACCACCCGCCGGAACAAGTACAGCGCCGCCCAATTTAATGCGCGCGCTTGCCAAGCTTTGGATATTTACGCTGCTAACCAACCGCCAGGCGTGCGAATCATCATCAAGGGTTGCATACCATTTGCCTGTTTCCAGCGGCATTAGCGAACCGACAAAAGTGCTTTCGCCGGAGCGCTGCAACGTCACGCGCCGATCTTTGCCACTCACCGTTGCGCGCGCAAAAATTAAATTCAACGTTTCAATGTTTGCGGGAATATGCCGAACATCCAACACCACCCGCTGCGCTACCGGGTCAATTAAAACTTCGGCTTGGATATCCGCTTTTTTCGCCGTGAGATCGCGTGAAATATCCTTGTTCACGCTCATGCCCTGCTTGTAGTAATCGTCTGCCACCAAACCATCTTGGGTTCGTACCGCCAGCACGGTGGTGATGATGCCAGCGACCACCACGATCGCCGGGCCCGACATGAGTAACCACGGCCATGGCTCTCGATACCATGGCTTGGGAATTCTCGGCTTGTGCATTTCATTCGAAGACATGTTTGGACTCTGGTTAACAATTGGCGAAATCATCGATTAAAGAATGTTGCTTTCTCGTGAATTGAAAACGTACCGGGTGCTTCGCGGCCGTCTGCATCAACCGCCACCACTTGAAACTCAATTCGCGTATTGCCCTTTGGCACATGTTCCGGATCAACCCGAACATTAAGCGCAATGGTTTTGGAAGCCGCAGACGCAATTTCTTGCGGTTGATTCAACCCAACAATCTGCAGCCCTTCAATGCCCGAGACGTGAACCACAAAGCGCTGCGGCTTCTCTTGTGTGTTGAGCAAATGCAGGCGATAGACATTTTCAATCAGGCCGCCCTCCACTTCGCGTGACATCGCTCCGCGATCACGAATCACATCTACTTTTACCGGCACGCGATACCAAAGCGTAATCCCGGTGGCGATGATGATTGCCCAAAGTAGTACTGTGTAGAGAATAACGCGCGGTCTTAATACACGCTTTAACATCTCGCGCCAGCCAAACTGTTGATCGATTGAATTTTCCGTGGCATAACGAATTAGCCCGCGCGGGTAACTCATCTTGTCCATCACTTGGTCACAAGCGTCGATGCATGCCGTGCAGCCAATGCATTCGTACTGCTGGCCATCGCGAATATCAATGCCAGTCGGGCATACTTGCACACAAATATGGCAATCAATGCAATCGCCCAGGCCTTCCGATTTGTAATCCGTTTTTTTACTGCGCGAACCCCGCACCTCGCCGCGTTTTTCGTCGTAGGTAACGACCAGCGTATCGCGGTCAAACATCGCCCCCTGGAATCGTGCGTAGGGGCACATATATTTGCAAACCTGCTCACGCAACCAACCCGCGTTGCCATAAGTGGCGAAGCCGTAAAAAAATATCCAGAACGTTTCCCACGGGCCAATTGTCCAGTGAGCGACAGAAAACACCAACTCGCGAATTGGTGCGAAATAGCCGACGAGCGTAAAGCCGGTCCAAAGTGAAAGTCCAATCCAGACGCTGTGTTTAAGCACTTTTAGCCTCAAACGCCGCGCTGACATTGGTCCTTTGTCTAGCTTTTGCTGCGCAATAAAGTCGCCTTCGATCTTGCGCTCAATCCATAGAAATATTTCCGTGTAAACCGTTTGTGGGCACGCATAGCCGCACCAAAGCCGTCCGGCGACAGCGGTAAACAAAAATAAAGAAAACGCAGAAATCAACAACAACACGGTGAGATAAATAAAATCTTGCGGCCAAAACACCAGGCCAAAAATATAAAATTTACGGGCCGTTAAATCAAACAACACCGCCTGACGATCATTCCAAACAAGCCACGGTGTGCCGTAGTAAACCAGTTGGGTGATAAAGACAATCACCCATCGCCAGCGCGCAAACCAACCCGACACTGCACGCGGATAGATTTTTTTCCGAATCTCGTAAAGCGCTTCGTCTGTATCGCCAACCGCGATAATCGGGATAACCTTATTCACGTTGCGTTCATGAACATGACGGGATACTCATCAGGGCTTTACCGCATTCGTAACGGCGGTTGCGGCAGCAGGCGCAGGAACAGAAGCAGTAGGAGTAGCGGACACAGGATCGGGCAAACCCCCGCCCAAGCTATACACATAAGCCGCGAGCAAATGCACTTTGGCTTCGCCCAAACGCTCAAGTTGAGCCGGCATTTTATTGTTGCGGCCAAGCCGAATTGTTTCCGAAATCGTTTCTTCGCTGCTGCCGTAGAGCCAAATTTTATCGGTCAGGTTTGGCGAACCGAGCGCCTGCATCCCCTTGCCTTCCGGGCCATGACACGCAGCACAGACGGTAAACTTTAATTTACCGCTCGCGGCCAATGCCGCGTCATGTTTCAATCCCGACAGCGAGCGGACATAGTTCATAACCTCCTTAATGCCCGCCTCGCCACCGATGGCATCACCCAAGGGCGGCATCACACCGTTGCGACCCAGTTTTAGTGTTGTTTCAATGCTTGCCGGATCGCCACCGTACAGCCAGTCAGCATCACGCAAGTTAGGGAAACCCTTGCTGCCGCCCGCATCTGAGCCGTGACATTGCGCGCAATTGTTGAGAAACAATCGTTGGCCGATCTCATTGGCCGCCTCATCCTTGGCCAAAGTGGGAATATCTACCTGTGCGTATTTCGCGAATATTGGTCCGAATTCCGCATCGGCCTTCTTAACCTCCTCGTCATACTGGCTGCTTGATGTCCAACCGAACTTGCCGGCAAAATTGCCGAGGCCTGGATAAAACGCCAGATAGATCAGCGAGAAAATAATGGTGATGTAGAACAGCCAGCGCCACCAATTTGGCATCGGATTGTTGTACTCGACCAAGTCGTCGTCCCATACATTTCCATGCAGCTTTACCTGCTCGCCTTTGGATGGGCGCTTCATCGTTTGCGTCCACAGCAGCACGCCGCAACCGATGATCGATATGATTGACACTATCGCGATAAACCACGACCAAAAATTGCTGTTGAAGTCACTCATGATGGCTGCCTTGTTTCGCCTTCAATTCGGTTGCAGAAACACCCTCATCGTCGTCAATAAACGGTAGATTGGCGGCATCATCGAAGCGCGCTTTTTGCTTTTTGCTATAGGCCCAAAAGACCACGCCAATGAACGCTATAAACGAAACAATCGTGACGATGGTGCGCAGGTCGCTTAAGTCCACTGGTTGCTCCTAACGTGTTGTTTTCAAGGCTGTGCCCAAGACTTGCAAATACGCAATCAAGGCATCCTCATCCGTTTTGCCGGTAACGTCCGCTACGGCACCTTTAATTTCTTCATCTGTATAAGGCACGCCGACACTCCTGAGCGCCCGCATGCGAGGAGCTGACTCTTCCGGATCGAGCGTTTGTTTCTGTAGCCATGAGTAAGCGGGCATATTGGATTCGGGCACCAAATCACGCGGCTGGCGCAAATGCAGGCGATGCCACTCATCGCTGTATTTACCACCAACGCGGTGCAAGTCCGGGCCGGTTCGCTTACTACCCCATTGGAACGGATGGTCGTACACGAACTCACCGGCAACAGAGTAGTGTCCGTAGCGTTCAGTCTCAGCTCGCAGCGGGCGGATCATTTGCGAATGGCAGTTGTAGCAACCCTCGCGAACATAAATATCGCGTCCCGCTAATTGCAACGGGGTGTACGGCTTCAATCCGCTCACCGGCTCGGTGGTTGAGCGTTGAAAAAACAAGGGCACAATTTCAACCAAGCCGCCAATGCTGACCACCAAAATAATCAGCACAATCATCCAGCCAATGTTTTTCTCAATCGTTTCATGGGTGAATTTCATTGCCTAATCTCCGTGCGCAGGTTGTAGCCCGCCAATGTTCAAATCGGGATGCGAAGGCAGCGTCGCGGGAATCGGCGCGTCGTACGCGTGGCCCATCATTACGGTACGAATCACGTTATAGGTCATGATGAGCATGCCGATAAAGAACAATGACCCGCCGACTAAACGAATCGTCCAGTATGGATAGCTCGCTTTTACACCCTCAACGAAACTGTAAGTCAGTGTGCCGTCAGCGTTGACCGCCCGCCACATGAGCCCCTGCATCACGCCCGATATCCACAGTGCGGCGATATACAACACCACGCCAATGGTCGCGACCCAAAAGTGCAGCGAAATTAAGCGCACGCTGTACATTTGTTTTAAGCCGAACAAGCGCGGGATCAAGTAATACATCGAGCCAAAGGTAATAAACGCCACCCAACCGAGCGCACCGGAATGCACGTGGCCAATAATCCAGTCGGTATAGTGCGCCAGGCCGTTAATGGTTTTGATCGCCAGCATCGGTCCTTCAAACGTGGACATGCCGTAAAACGACAACGAGACAATCAGGAATTTCAGTATCGGGTCATCACGCAATTTATGCCATGCACCGGATAGCGTCATCATCCCGTTAATCATGCCGCCCCAGCTCGGCGCCAATAAGATCAGCGAGAACAACATCCCCAGCGATTGCGCCCAATCGGGCAACGCGGTGTAGTGCAGATGGTGCGGGCCTGCCCACATGTAGGTAAAAATCAGAGCCCAAAAGTGCACCACCGAGAGGCGGTACGAGTACACGGGCCGCTCAGCTTGTTTGGGCACAAAGTAATACATCATGCCGAGGAAGCCGGCAGTCAAAAAGAAGCCCACCGCGTTGTGGCCGTACCACCATTGAATCATGGCATCTTGCACCCCGGCATACGCTGAGTAAGACTTCCAAAAACTGGCCGGTACCGCGGCGCTGTTCACAATATGCAGCAACGCCACGGTGACAATGAATGCACCATAAAACCAATTGGCCACGTAAATATGCGCGGTCTTGCGGCGCATGATCGTGCCGAAGAAAACAATCGCGTACGTCACCCAAACAACGGTGATCAGCAGATCGATCGGCCACTCTAATTCTGCATATTCCTTGCCTTGGGTGTAGCCCAGCGGTAACGAGATCGCCGCCAGCACAATCACCAACTGCCAGCCCCAAAAATGGAACGCGGCGAGCTTATCTGATAACAATCGGGCTTGACAAGTACGCTGCACCACATAGTAAGAGGTGCCCATTAATGCACAACCACCAAACGCAAAAATGACCGCATTGGTGTGTAGCGGGCGCAGCCGACCAAATGACAACCACGGGATGCCAAGCGTCATGTCCGGCCAGATCAGCTCGGCGGCAATGATGACACCCACCAGCATGCCAACAATACCCCACACAATGGTCATGATGGCAAATTGACGAACCACTTTGTAGTTGTAGGTCTCGCCCGCTGTCTGGCCAACTGAGCGGTTGAAGGTTTGCGCGATTTCCGCCTGCATGGTCGAATCCTTTTTATAAACTTTTTTGAGTCAAATTCTCGGACGCTATTGACTTGCCTTGATCGATGATCGCATTTGGCTGTCTCGGCAATTTGATATTTATCAACCCCGGGCTGGTTTCCTGGTTTTTATTTATGAACTCGTCTGGAACGTTGTCGTTATCCTGCAAGATCCGTTCGCCGGGCCCGGTAAGATCGTCAAACTGGCCTGAACCCGCAGCCCACCAAAAACAGGCGCCAATCACAAACGCTAGCACCACGCTAAGCGGAATCAGCAGCCACAGGGATTCCATCATGGCGTTCGGCTCCTCAACAAGCGCATCGAGTTCAGCACCACAATCAATCCGCTCACGCCCATGCCAATGGCGGCCCACGCGGGATTGATCAAATTCGCCATCGCCAAAGGAATCGCAATGGCGTTGTACAAAATCGCCCACGCAAAATTTTGGTTGATAATTTTTTTTGTTCGGCGCGCGAGGGTGAGCACCGAAATAATCAAACTCAATTTCGGCGACATTAATACCGCGTCTGCCGTAAGCCTTGGCAAATCAGCACCGGCCGCCATCGCAATCGAAACATCGGCAGCACCCAGCACGGGCGCATCGTTAACGCCATCCCCGATCATGGCCACTTTGCGGCCTTCAGATCGAAGTTGCGTGATGTACGCCAGCTTTTCCGCGGGGGTTTGCTCAGCCAGCGTGTGGGCGACATCGATTCCAAGTTCATCTGCAACAGACCGGACCCGACCGATACGATCACCTGATAGCAGATGCACGGTCCGACCCGCACGCTGCATCGCACTCACCGTCGCGAGCGCATCTGGTTTTAAGGCGTCGTCCGCTTGAAAAGTCGCAAGCCATTGCTCATCGCAACTGAGTACAAAAGCGTCATCATCAGCTGCTGAAGTTAATGCCGCACTGGCGGCTGAACCTGGGCAGGAAAATTTTTGATGGCCAAAGCGGTACCGCGAACCATTTATTTCTCCTTCCACACCACCACCCGGAACCACGCGCAAGTTCGTCGCCACCACAGCGGCTGCCTCGCCACGATCTAGTGAACGAATCGATTCTGCAATCGGGTGCGTTGCACCCACTTCTAGCGCTGCTGCGATTGCAATAGCATCACAACGCGAAATTGCGGTGCAAGTATCAATCTGCCCAACGCATAATTTGCCGGTGGTCAAGGTACCGGTTTTATCAAACACAACATCGGTAATTTGCGGCAACATTTCCAGCACATGGCCGCGTGAAATGAGTAGCCCGGCCTTGGCGGTTTTTAAAGTGGCACTGGCGTACGCGAGCGGCGCTGCCAGCGCAACGGCACAAGGACAGGTCACGACGATGACGGCCACCGCGACACTAAAGCTTTGTGTCATGTCAATGAACAACCAAATAATGCCCGCCGCGGCTGCCAAGCCAATAAGTGATGGCATCAACAAACGCGCAACGCGATCCGTCAATACCGAGAGCCGCGGCCGTTCGCCGAGGGAGCGTTCCGCCATGCGCGCCACGGTCGCCAGCACACTCGCCGCACCCACACACTCGACCCGCGCGATCAGCGGTGAACCCAAATTGATGGTGCCACCGATGAGTGTTGAACCGACCGCGTGTATTACGGGTCGCGATTCGCCGGTAACGATAGATTCATCCACCTCGGCCAACCCTTCCAGCAAAATGCAATCAGCCGGAATCGTTTGCCCGGTGGGGATCAAGATCGCATCGCCTTGCGCCAATCCTGCGCTGGCCATTTGGGACGACGCGCGGCTGACCGGGTAGTGTGCCAATTGCCACGCAACCGCCGGCATCGAATTCGACAGCCGCTCGATTCTGGTCAATGCGCGGTCACGAATGCTCGCTTCCAAATACCGCGCCATGAGCAATAAAAAAACAAACATGCTGATCGAATCAAAATACAGCGCGCCGCGGCCGGTCATCATCGCCCATAAGCTGGTGGTAAACGTAGTCGCAATCGCCAGCGCCACCGGTGAATCCATGCTGATGTGACGGGTGCGCCAATCGCGCAGCGCGCCCAACCAGAACGGTTGCGCCGCATAAAATACCACCGGCAGCGTTAATGCCAGACTTGCCCACTGCATTAAGCGTCGCGCTTCCGCTGAAATATCATCGAAATCGGTGAAATAGAGCGGCACGGTAAACATCATCACCTGCATCATCGCCAGCAACGCCACACCCAAATGCTTGAGAGATTCGCGCCTGTCCTTGGCGCGCACGGCCTGGCGCTCACCTGTCGCCACTGGGGTGGCACGCAATCCCACCCTGGCGACTGCATCCACAATCATCGCCAAATTGACATCGTTCCCCTGCCACGACAGTTCAGCACGATGCGAAATGTAGTTAATCTCAGCGCCCACCACACCGTGAATTTGTCGAAGCGTTGCCTCCGCCAGCCACAAACAGGCGTTGCAGGTAACGCCATCAATATAGAGCGACGCAGAATGTTTGGAATCGGTAGCGGCTGAAACATATTGCGATTGAATTCTGGGCAGATCATAGTTGGCGGCGTTCACCGCGCCAAGCGGAGCAATCAATGCCGGAAGCGCGGATGGTCCACTGCGCTCGACGTAGAAATTGGACAGCCCTGCATCAATGATCGTGGTAGCAACTGCTTCGCAACCCACGCAACACACTGCCTGGTCGTGGCCCTTGAATTTAACGCTCAATTGAGCTTCTGACGGGACCGGCAAACCGCAGTGAAAGCACGCTATCGGCGTGTTCGAGTGATGTGAGAACAGCGACGGGGGTGAAAGCAACGGCGGCGAAAGCAAAGACGGTGACACATGTGGTGACAAAGGTGGTGACAAAGGAGGCGACACATGGGAGGGCAAATGGGACGGCAGATCGAACGACCTCATGGCGCACTGTTCGCCGCGTTACTCAACATGGAATGGCACAACCCAGTGAGCGTTGCGTACTGACCAAGCCCGGCCAAAGCTGGCGCGCGATTCAAGCCGATCAATGCCATTGCAATCACCGCAGCGCCTGCCAGTATTCGCAGACGTTTATCGCGTAACCGGGTTTTCATTTGTGCGCTCAACAAGCCCGCGGCCGTCATCGCGGGCAGCGTGCCAAGACCGAAAGCCAGCATGTTGGCGGCCCCATTTACGGCACTTCCGCTGGCCAGCGCCGCCACTAACATGGCGTACACCAAGCCGCACGGAATCCACCCCCATAGCGCCCCCAGCAAAGCCGCTTGGCCGGCATTTTTGACCGGCAGAAATTTGTTGGTGAGGGGCGAAATCTTTCGCCATAGTTTTACGCCCGCGCGTTCTAGCGGTTCCAATCCGCGCGTCCAACCCGCAATGTATAAGCCCGTCAGCAACATGACGATATTGGCAACAATAAAAATTGTTAACCGCATCGGCATCGCGTCACGCATGAGCCACGTGCCCGTCGTATCGCCGACACTGCCGATGGCACCAATCGCAGCACCCGCCACGCTATAACTTAATATGCGACCAACGTTAAAAGCGAAAACGAGTGGTAAGTTTTGCACGG
This sequence comes from Burkholderiales bacterium, assembly GCA_038236905.1. Lineage (GTDB taxonomy): Bacteria > Pseudomonadota > Gammaproteobacteria > Burkholderiales > Usitatibacteraceae > UKL13-2. The sequence goes on along the minus strand of JBBRZG010000011.1, from coordinate 2,242 downwards.
TCACCGACGCAACCGCAGATTCAGACGGTACACGCGAGGGCGCATTCATGGTGGCCGTGAGTGCCGACAGTGAAAATGTTGCAAGCTTCATCGGTGAAGCCCTCGGCTTTGCGGTCAACATCAGCGCCGACATGGCCCCACCGCACATGCCCAAACAATGCAGGCTGCTCGCCAGGCCGGTCACGAACGCCGCCAACATCGCCGTCAGGATCAGTGATGTATCCACGTCAGTACCCGTTCTGGATCGCGCCAGCTCAAATTAATTTCGAGTAGCGCTCGCGCACCATGCCAAGTTTCAAGTAACGGTCAAACACCATCGCCACCACTCGCACCAACAGCCTGCCGCTGGGCGTGAAACGAATCCGGTCGTCGTCGATTTCGATCAATTCTTCCTGCTCAAACTGCTGCAACATGCGCCATTCTTCAGCAAAATACTGACGAAAATTAATTGCATGTGAAGTTTCAAAACTCGCCAGTGACAGTTCGAAATCGCACATCAGCGTTTGAATCAGATCGCGGCGCAGCAGGTCATCGTCATCAAGCTTAACGCCGCGCAATATCGGTAATTCGCCCTGATCGAGCGAATCGTAATATTGGTCCAGCAGTTTTGCGTTTTGACTATACGTGTTGCCGACATTGCTGATGGCTGAAACACCAAATGCCAGCAAATCACAATCCGGCCGCGTGGAATAACCCTGAAAATTTCTATGCAGTTGCGCCTGCCCTGCCGCAATCGCCAGCTCGTCATGCGGTAACGCAAAATGATCCATGCCGATGTATACATAGCCGGCATCACCCAATTTTTGAATGGCAAGCGCGAGTATTTGCAAGCGCACCTCGGCCGTTGGCAGATCAGCATCGGCAATCCGGCGTTGTGGTTTAAACAGCGTCGGCAAATGCGCGTAGCTGTACAGCGCGATGCGATCCGGCTTCATCGCGACCACCCGATCCAGCGTATGGCCAAAGCCCACTAAGTTCTGTTTTGGCAGCCCGTAGATGAGGTCGATATTGATCGATGTAAAGCCATTCGTACGCGCCGCATCAATGGCGGCAGCCGTTTCGACCTCAGATTGAATTCGGTTGACGGCGCGCTGTACCAGCTCATCAAAATCTTGCACGCCAACACTCACGCGGTTAAAACCCAGCCTGGCGAGGGTTTCAATTTTTTGGGTATCGGCCGTACGCGGGTCAATTTCGATGGAAAACTCCCGATCAGCTTTGCCCACGCCCATATCAAAGCGCTTAGCCAATAGCGCCATCAACGCACACAGTTCATCGGACGATAGAAACGTCGGCGTACCGCCCCCCAAATGCAGCTGATCAACCCGACGCGAACCGGTCAAGTGATTGGAAACGAGCTCGACTTCGCGTTCGATATAACGCAAATATTCGGCGCTGCGGCCGTGATCTTTCGTGACCACCTTATTGCAGCCGCAGTAAAAACAAATCGTGTTGCAAAACGGCAAATGTACATACAAAGAAAGCGGCACATCCGCGCCGATAATGCGCCGGTTTTCCAGGGTGCGCAAATGCTGCTCCGCGCCATAGGCCTCGACAAATCGATCCGCTGTGGGATACGACGTATAGCGCGGGCCGGGGCGGTCATACTTGCGGATCAATTCGGGGTCAATGGCCAGTGAAGTGCGCGGGTACTGACTGTAGGTTGAATTTTCCATGGGCCGCCGGAGTTGAGTTTAAAAGCTTAGATATGTATATCTTGGCAATATTTCAGCCGAAGACGTTGATTTAGCGCAAATAGAAGCCGATAAAGCGCCCTAAAAATGCCGACGTAGATCACATCGCACTTTTAGTTCAAGACCAAGCCAAGACTGGCAGTGAAGTTTTCGACGTCGCCCCCCCTATAATCTCAGCGCAAGAATGTCCACGCTCTCAGCACCGTATGGTAGCGAAACCGGCTTGGGACTCGCTTTCCTACAAAACGCCGATTTTTTGCTTGACGCTATCCATCTTTCCCATCGGCCCGTGCCATCGTCAGCCACGGAGCAAACACCCACAGATAGAGCATAAATGCCGCCGCCCATAGCAAAGCTGAGGCGAGTACGCCCTCAACATAGAATGTCGGCAATATTAGCGGCACGAGCAGCCTTGTAATCGCGCCCATCAATATTAATACGTATGCGGTGGTTTCAAGTGGCGAGGCGTGCAAGGGACGTCCCGTGTGTCCGCGCGCGGTTCGCGTCATCATGGCGAGCGTCATTCCACCGATAACACCGACGGTGAT